>JAISLU010000098.1 GCA_031277095.1 Synergistaceae bacterium | reverse complement strand
GCGTCCACGGCCGCAAAGGGTTCGTCCATGAGAAGGATCTTCGGTTCGTAAGCCAGAGAGCGGGCGATGGCAACCCGTTGACGCATTCCGCCCGAAAGCTCGTTGGGATAACGTTCTTCGAAGCCATTCAGTCCCACCAGGTCAATATATTTCTTGCAAATTTCGCGCCTCTCTTTTTTGGGGACGCGTTTGACCTCCAGTCCGTATCCGACGTTTTCGATGACGGTCCTCCAGGGAAACAAAGCGTAACCTTGCATGATGAACCCTCTGTCCAGCGCCGGGCGATTAGCCAGCTGCCCATCAATATAGATGTCGCCGGATTTGGGCTTTGAAAGGCCCGACACGATGTCCAAAAGCGTGGATTTGCCGCAACCCGACGGCCCAACAATCGCCACAAAAGCGCCGTCACCAACGGCCAAACTGAAATCCTCCAAAGCGACCAGCTCTTCTTTTTTACCTTTTTTGTCTGGGTTTTTTAAGAAGTAAGTTTGCCGGAGGTTGCGCAGGGTTATTTTCGAATTTTTCGCCTGCACTGCATCCATTGTTATGTCCTCCACAGGTAATTTATATTTTTGTTTGTCACTCAGGGTTTTCGTTAGAGTAAAGCGATGTGGACAGGTAACGTTCACCCGTGTCGGGAAAGAGCGCGACAATTACTTTTTCTGCGTTTTCCGGACGTTTAGCTAGCGCTGAAGCGGCAAAAGCTGCCGCTCCCGACGAAATACCGACAAGCAACCCCTCGGTGCGCGCCAGTAGGCGAGACGCGTCGAACGACTCTGAATTCTTCACGCGAAATACTTCGTCCACAACTTCACTTTCGTAGATGTCGGGGATAAAACCCGCGCCAATGCCCTGTATTTTATGGGCTCCCGCTTTTCCGCCGGACAGGACGGGCGAGGCGTCCGGTTCCACGGCTACAACGCGAAGGGAATTTTTTTTCGCCTTCAATGCCGAGCCGACGCCGCTGATGGTCCCACCGGTCCCAACGCCAGCCACGATAACGTCCACCATTCCGGCAGTGTCGTTCCATATCTCGGCGGCTGTGGTTTCTCGATGAATTCTTGGATTCACCGGGTTCGTGAATTGTTGCGGAATGTACGCTCCCGGAATCGTTTTCGCCAGCTCTTCCGCCTTGCGTATCGCCCCTTTCATGCCTTCGGCGCCTGGGGTGAGGATCAGTTCGGCGCCCAGCGCGCTCAAAAGGTTCTGACGCTCGCGGCTCATGGTATCCGGCATCGTGAGGATGATGCGATATCTCTTCGCCGCCGCGACGAACGCCAAGGCGATGCCGGTGTTGCCGCTGGTGGGTTCGATGATGACGGAGTCCTTGCCGAGCAGGCCACGGTCTTCCGCATCCCGGATCATGGCGAAACCTATCCGGTCTTTGACGCTGCCGCCCGGATTGAAGTACTCCAGCTTCGCCACGATGGGCGAAGGGAGCGACAGTTCCGCGCTGTAGTTTTCAAGCTGCAAGAGCGGCGTATTGCCAATGAGGTCGGTCAATTTTCTAGCTATTCTAGGCATCGAATCTCCGCCTTTCAAATTTAATCGTTCGGCACGTCCATAAGGCCATATTCTAGTAAGATTTGTTCTAGCCGTTCCTGTGTCATGGGCTTTGGGACGATGAATTTTTTATTCTTCTCGATACTTTTGGCCAATTTCCTGTATTCTTCTGCCTGAGCCGAGTCCGGCTTGTACTCGATGACTGTTTTGCGGCGGATCTCGGCCTGCTGGACGATGTTGTCCCGCGGAACGAAGTAAATAAGCTGTGTGCCCAACTCTTTCACGAAGGCGCGCAAAAGCTCCGCTTCGCGGTCGACGTTCCGACTGTTGCAAATAATACCTCCAAGCCTGACACCTCCCTGTTTAGCGTATCTCTCGATCCCTTTTGCGATATTGTTGGCGGCGTAGAGGGCCATCATTTCGCCGCTCGCCACGATGTAAATCTCTTTGGCTTTACCCTCCCGGATCGGCATGGCAAAACCGCCGCAGACAACATCCCCCAGTACGTCGTAAAAAACATAATCGAGGTCGGGAGTGTAAGCCCCTAAACGTTCGAGGAGCCCGATAGCGGTGATGATCCCGCGTCCTGCACAGCCGACGCCCGGCTCTGGCCCGCCTGATTCCACGCAGCGCGTTTTTTTGTAGCCCTCTTTCATAATGAGTTCGAGACTGATGTCCTCCCCTTCGTCGCGGAGCGTGTCGAGAACCGTCCGCTGCGAAAGATTCCCCAGCAGGAGCCTCGTCGAGTCCGCTTTCGGGTCGCAGCCGACGACCATGATTTTTTTGCCGTTCTCGGCCAGGCCCGCCGTCAAGTTCTGTGTCGTTGTGGATTTGCCGATGCCGCCTTTGCCGTAAATCGCTATTTGTCGTGTTTTTTTGGCCATCGAATCGAGCGCTCCAATCGGAAAGTTCGGAAAGTGAAGTTCCTGATTTTCATTTTTTTATGTTTGTTGTATGTCGTTTTATTGCTTTCTGCCGACCACGGTAGTGTAAATCGTTTCGAGGAGGGTCAGCGCCCCTTTGTAGCCGATATAAGAACGGTTCAGCACGACTTCTTCGGTATCCGGCGCGCCGACGCGAACGAGAAGCCCTTTTAGCTTCTCTGCCACGTCCATTTCCCAGGACGAGCCAAAAATGAGCGGAATACTCGCGCTGAAGTCCGCGTTTCCGATCTCCTTTTCAATGAGGTAACCGTCTTCGATGAATTCCACATAGGCGGAAACGCCGTCGGAGAGATTTTGGTAAAGGCGGCTTATAGCTTCTCGGTACTTTTCCGGGGGGTTGTCGGTGACGATTTGCTTCACCGGAATAGCTCCTATTTGGTCGGCCAAAAACTTGGTCAAGGCGATGTTGGTTGCGGAATCCGACGCGACGGCAAACTTCGAAGGGAGCCCAAACCAGTACTCCGAAAAAAATTCCGAGAAATGTTCGAGAAAATAGTAATAACGGCGTGCCTCGTCTTCAATAAATGCCTCCGATTTCTGGGGATTTATACCCGCGAAAGCGACCACTTCTCGGATAAACGCGCTGGTCGCTTCCTCTCCCACAGGAATGACGGGCACGTGCAAGTAAGGCTGCCGGTATTTTTTCTCCAGATGAGCTGCCGCAGCGAGGCCGACCCAGGGGGAAACCACGAGATTGAATTGCGCTTTCGGGATATTTTTCCACTCTTCGACGCCCCCGCTTTCCGATCCAAACAATACATTCACCCTGAGCCCCGCGCCCTCCAGAATTCTCTTCATTTCTATAAAATCCCCGCGCCAGTTGGTGTTAAAGTAAGGGATTTCAAAAAACAAGTTGATCAGGTTCTTTTGCTTTTTTACTTTGGAGTTTCCAACGAATTGTCCAACGAATTGATCAATGATTTCGCGGAGAACGACCTCGTGCCCAACGAGGTTGTTCCCTTTGAAACCGGCGACGTTGGCGTAAATCACGGGTTTGCCCGCTTGCCGGTACTTGCGGACCACCGAGCCGACATCGTCCCCTACGAGTTCGCCGGAGCAGCCCGTTAGCACGACGAAAAGCTCGCCTTGCATGATGCGAAGGGACGATTGGATCAATTCG
Organism: Synergistaceae bacterium; assembly: GCA_031277095.1. Classification (GTDB taxonomy): domain Bacteria; phylum Synergistota; class Synergistia; order Synergistales; family Aminobacteriaceae; genus JAISLU01. The sequence continues at coordinate 1,464 of JAISLU010000098.1, read as the reverse complement.
TCGAGTTTTTTCGCTCCGCCGAAAACGATCTCGTTTTCTCCGACATTGACGCTGGGCATGGCCCCGCCCCCTGCGCCGGCGGCTCCTTGGAATCCGTTTCCCTTCGAGAGAAAATTAAACTGTTTACTGGCGCAGCCCGGACCGCAGTTGGCCAGCGGAACCGCGCCGGGTATCGCCGCGACGCTGTACACCGCGCCTATAGCGCAGCCATAACGCGGGTGGACAATGGTATTCGTTCTTTTCTCTTTCGCCGCTTCATGCATAGGCAGCTGTTCTTTCTTCTTGAACTCTTTCTTCTTGAACTCTTTCTTCCCTAACTCTTCCTTCTTTCGGCGTAACTTTCCGCTGTGGCGGATACTCGCCATTCTCGTTCCAAACTTCCGGCTGTTTCGCGAGAATGAACGGATCTTCCTGGGATAACCACCAGTCTGTGTAGGGCAGGCTCACATGGCGCTTCAAAACTTCCCCAAATTTCCTTCGGGCTAGAATGCCCACAAGAGCCTCGCCGGTACGTATCAACCCTTCGTAACCGAGGGGGAAGTGCTCGTCACCTATTGGGAAAGAAGGTATGCCGAGCTTTGCGGCAAGCGGGGCCAATCCGCTGTGGCGAATGATGATGAAGTCGGGGTTGACCCTCTTCAGAAGCCCATAAAACTGGAATTGCTGCGTTTGACTGACTGTGAAGTACGGAATATCGCCGGATGTCTTAACGAGGTGCCCAAGGGTGTCTTGATTCTTGTGACCCGCGTCGTACACCGGGTCGTGGTGAAAGACAATGGAGCCGTCCACGGTAATCCCCAGGTCGCGAATAACGGATATCATGGCGTGCGCGTAGGCGGAGCCCGTCGAGACAAAACCTTTCACTCCGTCGAGCTGTTCCCGCAACTTGGAGAGGCGCGGGGCGATACGTTTGTGTTCGCTCTCGATGTAGTCTTCGGCAATACCTTCTTTGCCGACGGCTTTCGCCACAGCCCTCAGCCAGGCATCGGTCCCGGCGAGGCCAAAGGGCTGTGGGGCGTTGATTTGGGGCACGCCGAAGTGTTCTTCGAGAGCCGTTGCCATGTAAGAACCCAGAGTATGGCAGAAAGTAGCGGTCGCTACGGCCTCCGAGGCCTGGCGCAGTTCCTCGAAACTCGCCATGTCTACCATATAGTTGACGCGAAGCCCCAGCGGCTTCAGCATTGGGGTAAAGTAATCACTCCCCCACAAGGCGACGATATTGAGCAGATCCTTTTGTTTTTTGGGATTCTTGTTGATAATTTGCCGGACGATACCGTGCTGCGACGCATCGAAACCCGTACTCCAATGCTTGCTGCGGAAACCTTCGCAGAAAACAGGCACCACTGGAATACCGAGTTCCGCCTCCATTTCCTCCGCGACGCCCTCGATATTTTCTCCGATGATAGCGGTCGAGCAGGACATTGAAATAAATACCGCTTTGGGCGCGAAGCGGCCATAAGCGTC
>JAISLU010000002.1 GCA_031277095.1 Synergistaceae bacterium | reverse complement strand
GCGTCCGCCCGGCAGTGTTTGCAGTGACGGAAGACGTCGAGGTATTTTTCCCCGGCTTCCCGCGCTTTTTGCAGCATGTCGCAGTCGGGCTCCTCGATGTGGGAAAGCTCGTGCTGGGGGATCAGCGGGATGATGTTGTAAACGTGCGCCCCGGCCTCGCTCACCGCCTTGGCGATGTCCTCGATGTGCCCGTCGTTGATCCCGGGAACCAGCACCGTGTTCACCTTCACCGTCGCGCCGAGTTCGCTCACCCTGCGAATGCCCTGGAGCTGCCGCGTCGTCAGGACCTCCCCCATCGCCGGGCCGGTTATTTTTTTGCCCTCGAAAACGATGTGGGATACCACCTTGTCCAAAATGAAGGGATCGACGGCGTTCACGGTCACCGTGACGGTCTTCACCCCCACGCCGACCAGTTCTTCCGCTCGGTCAAGGAGCCGCAGGCCGTTGGTGCTGAGGCACTTTATCAGGTGAGGGTAGACCTCGTGGACGGCGCGGAACGCCTGTATCGCGGAGTCCGTCGCGAGGGTGTCCCCGGGGCCGGCAATCCCCACGACCGTTATCTCCGGGCAAAGAGCGAGGGCCTTTTTCACGGTCGCCACGGCCTGATCGGGCCGTAAAATCCCCGCCGTCACGCCAGGGCGGACTTCCTTCTCGTTGATGGAGCGATTGCAGAACCGGCATTGGATGTTGCAGGCCGGAGAGACCGGAAGGTGAAGCCGCCCGAACTTGTTGTGGGCCTCCGCTCCGAAGCAGGGATGGAGCTGACTCACTTTCAGGAGAGAGTGCTTTTGTATGATGGTGTCCGCTGTTATCGATGCTGTCTTTAGAAGTGTCATCGTCTATACGTTTCCTTCTGTTGTATTTTTCTCGTTTTCTTTCTCATTTTCTTTCTCGATTTCTTCGAGTACCCGGTCGATCCGTTCTTCGAGCTGGAAAACCCTAATGCCCCGCTGGATGAAAAATTTTGCCGGGGTCTCCCCGATTTTCGCCGCGAAAAGAGCGTCGCAGTCGCTCAACAGTTCCGCCACCTCCTCCAAGTCCTCCCGGTGGTGCGCCGCTCTCTGTTCGATGACCCCCTGAACGGGGATTCTGTAGTGACGCCTTTTCCCCAACAGAGCGGGCGCGCGCGAGCTGCCGAATTCGTACACAAAGAAGGAGGTGGCGCGCCCGTAGTGGTAGTCGATGAAATCGCCGTCACTGGAGGCAAAGGCAGCTCGCTTTATCTTCATGGAATAAGATATTCCTTTCTGAGAACCGGGGAGGTCTCGGGGGACGTGAACCTCGAAAAGGTGAACGGGCTCAGCCTGCTTTGATTCAGAATGCCGGGACGACTGCTCCGTTGTATTTTTCCTGAATGAACTTGCGCACATCCTCCGTCGTCAGTGCGTTCTTGAGGGCGACGATGGCCGGGTCATTGACGCGGGCCGTTTTCGTGACGAGAATGTTCGCGTAGGGAGAGTCCTTGCCCTCGCGGAACAGCGCGCTGTTCGGGTCGATGCCCGCCTCCAGTATTCTGTTGGTGTTGGTGATGTAGCCGTCGAACTGGTCCCCGTTGCGGATGATAATGCCCGCGTCGAGTTCCACGATCTCGACCGGCTTCACGTACTCGGCGATGTCCTCCTTCGTGGCGGAGAAGTTCTGGATGTCGGGCTTGAGCTTGATGAACCCGTTCTGCTCCAAGATTCTGAGCGCGCGGTACTCGTTGGTGGCGTTGTTGGGCACCGCGATGACGGCCTTGTCGGGGATCTCCGCCTTCGTTTTGTACTTGGTGGAGTAGAACCCGATGGGCTCCACGTGAATGTTCCCCGCCGGGGCCAGGTCGTATCCCTGCTCGGATTTTACCGAGTTGAGATAGGGCACGTGCTGCGCGAAATTCACGTCGAACTCGCCGTTGCTGGTTTGCTCGTTGTAAAGGCGCGAACTCGCGCTGGCGTCGTCGATAGGGTAGATTTCCAGATCGATCCCCTGCTCCGCCAGCTTCGGTTTGACGAATTCGAGAAGCTCCACGTGAGGCACGGCCGAGGCGATGACCTTCAGTGTCGTCCTTTCAGCGGCCAGCGCCTCGCCGGTCGCGAAAAGCAAAGAAATGAGCAGAATGACTGCAACGATTGATTTTTTCATGATAGATACCTCCCAAAGAATTTAAGAAACATGGGGCTCCGCCCCATACCCCGCAAGGAGGCTTGGCCTCCTTGACCTCTTTCTATTTCCTATATCAAATGCCTTCGCTTCAAAATAAATTTCGACAGCGTGTTGCCCGCGAACTGAATGGCCTGGACGATGACGATCATGACGAGAACCGCCGCCAGCAGAATGTCCGTCTTGAAGCGGGAATAGCCGAAACGCACGGCCACGTCGCCCAGCCCCCCGGCACCCAGCGTCCCAGCCAGAGCCGTGGTCGAGATGATGGCGATGACGGAAATGGTGAAACTTCGGATGAGGCTCGGCAGCGCCTCCGGAAGCAGCACCTTCAGCACGATGTCCCGGTTCTTCGCCCCCATGGACCTGGCCGCCTCGATCTTGCCCTTGGAGACCTCAAGAATACTGCTCTCCACCAGCCGCCCAAACATGGGAATGCAGGTGACCGCCAGGGCGATGATGCAGGCCTTCGGACCATAAGACTTCCCCAGAATCAGCCTCGAAAGGGGCAGGGTGAGGATGATGACGATCATGGAGGGGAGCGAGCGGAATCCGTTGACAATACCCCCCGCGACGGCGTTGAACCGGGGACGGGGATAAATTCCGTCCTTGTCCGTCGTCACCAGGACTATCCCGAGAATCAGGCCGAAGAACACCGTGAGTATCGTCGTGAAAAGCACCATATACAGCGTGTCGTAAATCGCCGGAACGACGATCGCCCAGGTCTTGGCGCTGAACGCGCTCTCTATCGTCTCCAGCAAAGTTATTCTGCCCATGATCTTTTCAGCCCCCTATATCCCCTCGCCGTCCTGCCAGCCGAAGGTGGCGAATCCGGCGTCTATCCTGAGAAACAGCTTCGCGGTCTCGCTTTGCGGTGCCCCGAAAACGCTTCTGACGGACCCCTTTTCGACGATCAGCCCGTCCTCCAAAACCGCCATGTTCTTGCAGATGTAGCGGATTACGTTGAGTTCGTGGGTGATCAGGATGATCGTCAGCTTCAATTTTTCGTTGATATCTTTCAACAGGTCCAGCACGGAAAGCGTCGTCTGAGGGTCCAGCGCCGACGTGGCCTCGTCGGAGAGGAGAATGTCGGGGTTGTTGGCCAGCGCCCTGGCGATCCCGACCCGTTGTTTCTGGCCTCCCGAAAGCTGGCCGGGATAGAAATCCGTCTTGTCGCTCAAATCGACCAGTTCCAGTATCTCCTTGACGCGGCTCGCTATTCTGTCCTTCCTCTCCCCCGCGATTTCAAGGGGAAACGCCACGTTCTCCGCCACGGTACGGGCGTCGAGAAGGTTGAAGTGCTGGAAAATGATGCCGATCTTCTGGCGGTACCGGTCCAGTTCCTGCTTCGACAGACCGGTGATCTCCGTCTCGCCGATGGTGATCTCCCCTTCGTCCGGCTCCTCCAGGCGGTTGATGCAGCGAATCAGCGTCGATTTCCCCGCCCCGCTGAACCCCACGACCCCGAAGATGTCGCCCCGGTCTATTTCGAGGTCGATGCCCTTCAGCACGGCAAAATTTTTATCCCTGGCGCGAAACGTCTTTCTGAGATTCGATATTCGTATAAAATGCCCGGCGTCACAATGCTTCGCTTCAAATTCAGTTGTATGTGTCGAGTACCTTGCCATAGATGTCCTCAATCAGCCGCAGGCCGCCCTTGTATCCGGCGTACCCCGTGGTCATCACCAGCCTGTAGGGCGAAGGAAGGCTGGCCGAAAGGAAGTCGTATTGCTTGTCCTTCGCCAATTGTTTGTCCCACCCTCCGCCGATGATCAGTCCCCGTCCCGGGTACGAGGCTTCGCGGATCTGCTGCTGGGCGGCTCCCGCATCGGGCTGGAAAAAAACCGGGATGGTCTTTTTATCGGAAATCTTCGCCATCTCCGCCCGGATGCCCTCGTGATACTCCTCCGGCACGTTGTCCGTCACAAACTGCTCCTTCGGCACGATACCGGTCTCATGCAGCAAAAACTTGCTGATGCCAATGATGTAGCTGGCGTCGTGCAGAACATGGACGAAGTTCGGCAGGCCGTACCGAAACTCCAGCAAAAACGTCGCCAGACTGTCCAGCTCCTCGTAAAACACCTTTTCCTCCTGGGCGACGAACCCCTCCACCCGCTCCTTCGGTAGGTCCACGCCTTGGGTCCGGGCAAATTCGGCAAGCCCCCTCAAAAATCGTGTCGTCTCGTTCCCCCCAATGGGAAGATAGGGAAAGTGATAGAACGGCTGACCGTACTTCTCCTCCAAATGCTCCACGATCGGGAGCCCGTACCAGGGCGAGACCAGGACGTTGAAGCCCGCTTGCGGAATACTCTTCCACTCCTCCACACCCCCGGAATGAGGCCCGAAAAGCAGGTTCACTCTCAGGCCGATGCCTTGGAAAATCCGCTTGAACTCCTCCAAGTTCCCTTTCCAGAAGGGGTCTTGGTAGGGGATCGTCGCAAAAAGGTTGACGAGCCCCGGGTCCTTCTCGGTATGGTTGTACGCGTAGCGATCTACGTACTGGTCGATCACCGCGTTGACAATCAGGCTGTGGGCCTCGAAATTGCTGCACTTGAAGCCCGGAGTATCGACGTAGACGATGGGCTTGCCTTCCTCGGCGAACCGCTTCGCCACCTGGCCCGCGTCGTCCCCCACAATCGCCGATGTGCAGCCGGTCAAGACGACCTGAAGGTCCGTGTCCAGCACTTTATACGTGTTTCTGATGAGGGTCTCCAGTTTTTCCTCTCCTCCGAAAACCACCTCCCTTTCCGTGAAGTTCGAGCATGGCGCCGTGTTGCCGCCGGCATAGCCCTTGGCTCTGTCGAAAAAACCCGAGACCATGACGCCGCAGCCGGGACCCGAGTGGAGAATCGGCACGGCCCGGGGGATGGCGACAACCGTCTGCATCCCTCCGATGGCGCACATGAAGCGCTGCTGCTCGATGAACCCCGACATCTAAAAACCTTCCGCTTCCAGTGCCGAGCCCAGGAACGCGTAAGGGTCCTGCTCCAACCACCACTTCGAGTACGGGATGACCGTGTGCCTGGCGAGATTTTTCACGAACTCGTCGTTTTCGATGGCGTCCACAATGCGCCTGCCGTACTTGACGATACCCTCGTAGCCCATCCCGTAATGTTCGTCCCCGATCAAAAGCGACGGAATCCCAAACTTCGCGCCCCAGAGCGTCATGCCCCCGTGCCGCGCCAAAAGAATGTCCGGCTTCGTCCTGTTCAGGATGTTCACCAGCTCGAACTCCTGCTTGTTGCAGACGTTGTAGCCCGGAATGTCCCCGTACTCTTCCACCAGGTTGTTCAGCGAGTCCAGGGAATCCACGCCCTTGTCGTAAACGGGGTCGTGGTGAAAGATCGCCGCCCCCAGAGGCCGCAGCCGCAGTTCCTTCAGAAGTCCCAAAAGCGCGTGCCCGTGTGACGCCCCAGCCGTCACATACGCCGTTTTCCCGCCCAGTTTCTCCCTGAGCTCTTCGATTTCCGGCAGCCATTTCTCCCGCTCCTCGCGCAGGAACGTCTCCGCCTCGGCCTCCCTGTCGGTCATCCTTCCCAGCTCCCGAAACCACTTCTCCGTTTGCTCAATGCCGTAGGGGGGCGATACGCTGATCTCGGGAACCCCGAATTCCTGTTCAAGGGCCGCCGCCAGGTATGAACCCAGAGTGGAGCAAATCTGCACCGTGGCCACCGCCTCCGAGGACGTCTCAATCTGGGCCACCGTCGCGTAGGGGGTCAGGTAGTTGGCCCTGAGTCTCAGGCGCTTGAACCACTCGCCGAAGACGTCCGTGCCCCAGAAGTTCACGATATTGACCAGGTCGGACTGTTTTTTCGCGGCCGGCTTGATCAGCTTCCTCGCCACGCCGTGGTAACCCGCGTCGAAGCCGGACGTCCAGATCTTGGACCGGAAGCCCTCGCAGAAGATGGGAGACACCGGAATGCCGATTTCCTGCTCCACCTCATCGGCGATGCCCTGCACGTCGTCGCCGATGATCCCGGAAGCGCAGGTCGTGACGATGAAAATGACGTTCGGTTTCACCCTTTCGTAGACCTCGCGGATGGTGGCGGCCAGCTTCTCGTTTCCGCCGTAGACCGTGTCGTGTTCGTCCATGTTGGTGCTGAAAATGCGTCTTTGCTGGGGGTTGGTGACTCCGCGGTGCTTCCCGTTGACGCGGTAGGTGAAGCCGTAGTCATGAAGCCGCCCCGCGCACCCGACGGGGCCGTGGCTGATCACCGCGCTGTCCTGTATCAGGGCCACGGCGCAGGTGGCGTTGCTGGTGGAACAGCCGAGACACTGGCTGAACGACCGCTCGGAGTCGGTCAACTCGCCGCACTGGGCGCACTGCACCAGCTCCGCCGCAGTCCCTTTGAAGCCCGTAATGGAGCCGAGCCGGTTCTCCCTGACCTGCACCTCGGCCGCTTTCAGATTGACGGTACTCAAAATGTATTTCCTCTCCTGTCCTCGTAAATTTGTCCTTGTAAATCGGGGTTTCCGATGCGACAAAAAAGGCCAGCTTCGCGATGAAAGCTGACCTCGGGATAAAAATAAAATCTCTCGCTCTTCGAGCGGCGACATCGAGCCATCATCATGGCGGGTCCAAGCCCGCAGACATAGATTTACGACAGATGTCGTACACCTGCCGCATTTGACCGCACATGCACATGTTCCGCCTTTTGCCGCTCAACCCGCTCATAACACCTCACCGCCTTCTCAAAGGGACAAATAGTTTATTAATATTATATGAATAATAATTTATAAAAATTATATAGATTAAATATTATTTGTCAAGAAGTTTTTATGTTTGAAATCGGATACTGGTCCAGATCCTAGGAGCCTGTCGGAATAAAGCGTTAAAACTTCGGAGAGATCGTCAAGAAAAAAGCGAGTAGAAGAGTGTATTTTGACAAGTTTTTGTTAAAATAAAGAGAAAACAAACAGTATTT
>JAISLU010000079.1 GCA_031277095.1 Synergistaceae bacterium | reverse complement strand
GAACCCGCGTCGCAGCCTTGAAAGGGCTGTGTCCTAGGCCCCTGGACGATGGGACCGCATCTGAACTACCAATGGTGAGCCGTGAGGGACTTGAACCCTCGACACCCGGATTAAAAGTCCGGTGCTCTACCGGCTGAGCTAACGGCTCTTTTAATGCCGGAAGATTATACCATAAAATCCTAAAAAACAAGGGTCTTAAAATCCTTTGCGCTCTCGTGTTAAAATAAATACGTTCGACGTCCTTATCGACTCTGATAAGGACGTGTTCATGTCCGCAGAGTATAAGTAAATATGAGTTCCGCGGGGCTCGGAGGGTATTGAATGACGGAAGAAGTGAAGGGCGAAAACCTGTTCGGCAAGGTGGTGCCTCTGCCCCTGGTGGAGGAGATCAAACAAAGCTATTTGAATTACGCCATGAGCGTGATTGTGGGGCGTGCGCTGCCTGATGCCCGCGACGGGTTGAAACCCGTTCAACGGCGCATTCTGTATACGATGATGGAATTGGGACTGCGCCACAACACCGCCTATAAAAAGTCGGCCCGCGTGGTGGGCGACACGATGGGTAAATACCATCCTCACGGAGATAGTGCCATTTACGAGACGATGGTTCGCATGGCTCAGCCTTGGAGTTTGCGTTATTGCTTGGTGGACGGGCAGGGGAACTTCGGGTCCATAGACGGCGACAGCGCGGCGGCCATGCGCTACACGGAGGCGCGTTTCTTCGAGGTCGGGGAGTTGATGCTCGCCGATATCGAAGAAGATACGGTGAACTGGGCTCCCAATTTCGACGAATCGCTGCAGGAGCCTCTGACGCTGCCCTCCGCCCTTCCCAACCTGCTGGTGAACGGCTGCACCGGCATCGCTGTGGGCATGGCCACCAATATTCCTCCCCATAACCTTCGGGAGGTCGTGGACGCGCTGTGTTACGTCCTCGATACTCCGGAAGGGGAGGTCGATTTTTCGGAAATTTTGAAGCGCCTGCCGGGCCCCGACTTCCCCACGGGCGGCATCATCCTGGGCCGGGAGGGTATCCGGGACGCCTACCGCACGGGACGGGGGCGCGTCGTGGTCCGGGGCCGCATGCACGTGGAAGAGGGCAAGCGAGGGCGCGTATCCGTGGTGGTGACGGAAATTCCCTTCATGCTCAACAAAACCACCCTGATCGAGACCATGGCCGCGGCCGTGCAGGACAAACACGTGGACGGCGTTTCGGACATCCGGGACGAGTCCGATCGGGACGGAATGAGGATTGTCCTCGAACTTACCCGGGACGGCGACCCCGACCTCGTTATGCGTCAGCTCTACAAGCGCACGCAGCTCCAATCCACCTTCGGTGTGATCAACTTGGCCCTCGACAATGGTTATCCCAGGGAAATGCCGATCATCGATATGCTCACGCTCTTTTTGTCCCATCGGAGGGACGTGGTGCGCCGCCGTACTCAATTCCGGCTGAACAAGGCTCAGGCGAGGGAACATATTGTCGAGGGCCTGGTTAAAGCACTGGACATCATCGACGAGGTCATCGCCCTGATTCGAGGGGCAAAATCCGCCGCCGAGGCAAGAGAAGGGTTGGTTGAACGCCTGGGTTTTTCGGAGTCGCAAGCTCAAGCCATCTTGGAAATGCGCCTGCAGCGTTTGACCGGCCTCGAGCGCGAGAAACTGCGCGAAGAATTGGCTCAGCTCCTGTCCGACATCGAGGGCTACAAGAAAATTTTGGGCGACGCCAAAGTCTTGGACGGGGTGGTTCGCGCCGAATTGACCGACATTGGCACCCGTTTCGGAGACGACCGGCGGACGGAAATCGTGGAGAACTACGAGGAGTCCACGGAGGAGGACCTCATCCCCGAGAACGACATTGTCGTCGTTTTGTCGAAGGATGGGTTTCTGAAACGACAGGACCTGGAGAGCTACACCCTTCAAGGGCGCGGCGGCAAAGGGCGCAAAGGAGCTTTCGTCCTAGAAGAGGACGCGATTGCGTCGGTGAGCGTCACTCACACCCATCGCGAGCTTTATTTTTTCACCACCAAGGGTCGCGTTTTGACGCTGCGGGGCCACATGATCCCCGAAACGAAAACGGGCAAAGGCAAGCAAATCGCCAAACTTCTGCCCCTTGAACCGAACGAGCATGTGGTGACCCTTTTCGGTGGAGAGATGGACGGGGTCGATTACGTCTTCTTCATCACCAAAAAAGGGGTGGCCAAACGCATCGAGCTTTCCGAGCTGGCGGACTCCAACAGACCCAGACGGGTCATCACCCTCGACGATGGGGACGAGATCGCCCAGGTGCGCCTGACCACGGGAAAGGACGACCTTCTGCTGATGACCGCGGGTGCCCAGGCCCTTCGTGTTCCCGAGGACGAGTTCCGCGCTATGGGACGCGGCGCCCGGGGAGTGCGGGGGATGCACCTGGCCCCGGACGACGTCATCATCAGCTGCGACGTGGTCAGCGAGGAAAGCCACATCTTGATCCTGAGCGAGCGGGGTGTGGGCAAACGCTCCCGCTTCGAAGAGTTCACCCCTCATCACAGGGGAACGTCAGGGGTGCGGGCGATGAACCTCGGGCCGAGAACGGGCAAACTGGTCGGTTGCTGGGCGGTACGGGACCAGGACGAGGTCATCGTCATCACGACCCGGGGCAGGATGATCCGAGTGGCCGTGAACGAGACGCCCCTCCTGAGCCGGACCGCCATGGGCAATATAACGGTTCGCCTGGACGAGGGCGACTGGGTGGCAGACTGCAGCATCGTGCATACCAATGAAGAAACAATGGGAGACACAAGTAAAGAACCCGTCGCTGCCGAGAACCCCCTACCCATGCCGGAAAGCGAGCAGAAAGACCACGGCGGGGAGCAAGAACATTGAAAAAAAGGTATTAAAAAAAGATATTGAACGAGAGTACTTAAAGAGGGAACGTCGAGGAGGAGAACATTGAAACTGGCAAAAGAAGGTTTGCCGACGATCGCCGTTCTGGCCTTGTCAGCCGCGTTTTTCGCCTTTTTTCTGCCCTGGCGCTGGCCCGAGGTGATTTTGGTCGTTTTGTGCGGCTTTGCCTTGTGGTTTTATCGGGACCCTGATCGCACCTTGCCGGACGGGGCGAATGGGAAAATTGGAAAAGATGGGGAGGGGATTTTTGTCTCCCCGGCGGACGGCAGGGTGGTGGAGATTGGCCCGGCGGAACATCCTTTTACGGGGAAGGCGGTAAAAGTAGGTGTTTTTATGAATATCTTCAGCGTCCACGTCAACCGGTCTCCTTGCAAAGGAGTCGTGGAATACCTGGAGTACGTTCCGGGCCGAAAGATCGCCGCCTTCGCTCCAAAGGCTTCCGAGGTCAACGAGCGTCATTACGTGGGGCTGCGGACGGACTGGGGACCCGTCCTGTTGGTGCAAATCGCCGGGCTTCTGGCGAGGCGCATCGTTTGCCGTGTCAGGCGCGGGGACCTCCTTTCCCCGGGAGAGCGTTACGGCATGATCAAACTGGGCTCGAAAGTTGACATTTACCTTCCCGAGAGCGTAAAATTAACAGTTAAAATCGGCGAGAAAGTCTATGCAGGGAAATCTTCGTTGGGAGTGCTTCAATTAGAAGGGTTTCAAGTGAAAGAACTTTAATTTGGTTGGAAGAACTTCAAATTGAAAGTGCTTCAATTGAAAGGGCTTCAAATGGGAGTGACCTCATCGAAGGCAGTTTTGTCGGAGGCGGCCTCGTTGGAGGAGGTAGGAGAATGAAGTTTTTGAGAGTAAAGCAGGGACGAAAGAAGAAAAAACTTCTTCCTTTCAAGCATATCGCTCCCAATATGATAACGAGCGGGAATTTGCTGTGCGGGATGTTTTCTCTGATGCTGACCGTTGACGGGCGCTTCGGTCCTGCGGCGTGGTTGATCTTCTTTGCTGTGATCTTCGATGGGCTGGACGGGAAGATGGCGCGCAGCTTGGGGGGCGGTTCCCAGTTCGGTTTGGAGTTCGACAGCTTGGCGGATTTGGTGAGTTTTGGCGTAGCCCCCGCGATGATGATCTATGTGGCCTCCCTCAAGGAATTGGGAGGGGTTTTAGGCGCTTTGGCGGCTTGTTTTTTTGCTCTTTGCGTGGCGTTGCGACTGGCGCGTTTCAACGTCGTACACGTGCCCGGTCCCTTTCAGGGGCTTCCCAGCCCGGCGGGAGGGCTTTTCGTCGCGTCCTTCGTCTTGGCGAAGGTACCCCTCTTCCCCCAGTTGATGGCGGTCGTTTTGGTCTTCACAGGGTTCCTGATGGTCTCCAGCGTTCCCTACGCCAATCTTAAAAAACTCAACCGCGAAAGCGCGGACAAGAAAAAATGCCTTCTGGCGCTGGGCCTTATGTCCCTGTGTTTCTTTCTGCTGAGGGGAGCCGCGCCCCTGGTTCTGTTTTCCCTCTACATCGTCAGCGGCTTCTTGAATTTCGATGGGGAAGGGTGGCTGCTTCGGGCCGACAGCCCGGCGGAGGAACACGTTCGGTAAAAAACCTCGGTGAAATAACGTTAGACCGTTACTTTTTTGTGTTTATAACCTGAAGGGGAGCTTGGCGCTGAGAGGAAGGACTTTCGAGAAGAAAATCCTTCGACCCTGAGACCTGATCCGGATAATGCCGGCGGAGGAAGACGGTGCAAGTGAAAAAAGCGCGATTCCCAAAGAAGGGGTCGCGTTTTTTGTTGCCTTTCGCTGTCCGATAAAGATTGCGACAAAGCCTGTTACGATAAAGCCTATTTTGAAATGGAGATGTTTGCGATGCGTAAAACCAGCGAGATCCGTGAGACAAGCGATATGAAGAAAGTTTTGAGTATCGCGGGTTCCGATTGCAGCGGAGGCGCCGGTATCCAAGCGGATTTGAAGACCTTCTCGGCCCACGGGGTCTTCGGCATGAGCGTCGTGGTGGCGGTGGTGGCGGAAAACACCTGCCGCGTCATCGGCATTCAGGACGTCACGGCGGACATGATCGAAAAGCAGATCGATGCCGTCTTCGAGGACATCGAGGTGGACGCAGTGAAGGTGGGAATGCTCTCCAGCGTGGTCTGTATGGAGGCCGTAGCCGGAAGACTGCGCCGGTACAGGCCGAAAAACATCGTCATCGATCCCGTCATGTACGCTAAAAACGGATGCCCTTTGATGGACCCCCAGGCGATAGACGCGCTGATCACGACGATCATTCCTTTGGCGGACGTCCTCACCCCCAACATTCCGGAGGCCGAAAAAATCGCGGGGATGACGATCGGAAACATCGAAGCCATGGAAGAAGCCGCAAAGCAAATTCGCGGCATGGGGTGCGGCAGCGTTCTCGTGAAGGGGGGACACGGAACGACCCCTTCGAAGGCCGTGGATGTGTTGTTCGATGGAACGAGAATTCGCCGCTTCGAGGCCCCCCGCATCGACACGGAGAACACCCACGGCACGGGATGTACCTACTCCTCCGCCATCGCCTCGAACCTGGCCCTGGGGCTGGAGATGGAGCAGGCGATCGCGAAGTCGAAAGAGTACGTGACCACCGCCATCCGCCATGCCCTTTCCATAGGCAAAGGGCATGGCCCTACCCACCACTTTTACGACCTTTACAAAAACGGGTTGAAGAAATTCTAAAAATTTCTGTGTCGGGGGAAACCCCGGGCAACGACCCTCGATGTTACGAAAGGAGATTAGGACATGAGACTGGCGGACTGCACTCCGGAAAAGGCAGCGGAGGCCTGGGGGAGATTGAAAGAGGTCCGGCCTCTGATTCTGCACGTCACCAACGCCGTCGCGGCGGCGTTGCAGGCCAACGTTTGTCTCGCGGTGGGGGCCGCACCCCTGATGTCGCAGTACCCGGAGGAGACGGAGGAGTTGGTCGGGCTCTCCCAGGGTTTTCTGGTCAACTTGGGTACCCCGACGGAGGCCGCTCTGGAAACGGTAAAACGGGGCATGAGGGCCGCCGGGGCGAAAGGGTGCCTTGTCCTGCTGGACCCCGTGGGCTACGGGGCCTCTCGCTTCAGGGTCGAAAACACCAACGCGCTTTTGCATGAGTACTCTTTCTCGATTATCAAGGGAAACGCGGGAGAAATATCCCTCCTGGCCGGAGTCGGAGGCGCGACCAAGGGTGTCGACGCCCTGTCGGCCGGAGACCTGAAAAGGGGTGTCCAGGAACTGGCGCGTAAATACGGCTGTGTGGCCTGCGCCACGGGCGAGGTCGATTACCTGAGCGACGGCGAAAGCGTCGTCTGCGTCTCGGGCGGAAGCTCCATGCTGCCGTATCTCTCGGGCAGCGGGTGTGTCGCGGGTACCGTGGTTTTGTCCGCCGCCGCCGCCTGCAAAAGTGCCGAGTTGGGGACGCTGTGCGGGCTCTTGGCGATGGGCATCGCCTCGGAACGCGCGGAGGCAAAAAGCTCCGGCAGCGGGACCTTTGCTTCTGTCCTGATCGACGAACTCCATCGCCTGAACCCCGAGGATTTCCGCCTCGAAGCCCGACGCTGGCAGGTGATCTGACCATGGAAAGCCGTTGGAACAGCGGGGCTTGGGAGAATTATTCGGGGAATCTAAAAGAAGCCCTCAGGCTCTACGTCATCCCCGATCGCCTCATCGGAGCGCCCCTGTCTCTGGAAGAGCAGGTACGGCTCGCCCTCCAGGGGGGAGCGACGGCCATTCAGCTTAGAGACAAATCGGCGGAGGGAAAAGAACTTCTGGAGACCGCCAAGCGGCTGGCGAACCTCTGTAGACAGAGGGACCTCTGCAAGCGGCGCGGCGCGCTCTTTATCGTCAACGACCGGCTGGACGTGGCGCTGCTCTCGGGGGCGGACGGAGTACACCTGGGGCAGAGCGATCTTCCCGTGGAAGAAGCCCGGAGGCTGGCTCCCCGTCCTTTCATTGTCGGAGCGTCGGCCCACACCGTCGGCGAGGCCGAAAAAGCCGAAAAAGACGGCGCCGACTACCTGGGAGTAGGGGCGGTGTTCGAAACGAGATCGAAAGACAACGCGAAAGTCCTAGGGCCCGAAGGCCTTCGCAGACTGACGGCCGCCGTGCGCCTGCCGGTGGTCGCCATCGGAGGGATCTCCCTCGAAAATCTGCCCGAGGTGATGGAAACCGGAGTGACTGGAGTCTCCGTCATCTCCGCCGCGGTCCGAGGGGACGTGAAAGAACGCGTGACCGCCCTGAGAAATTGTATTGAAAAGTTGCATTAAAATAACAGACGTAACTTAAAAAGCATGGGGCTCCGCCCCATACCCCGCAGGGGACGAGTCCCCTGACCCCTTTATATGTATCCTTTCATATTATTCCCATGGGTTTTGTTGTCAACGAAATTCTCGGCCAAAACCCAGGGGAAATCCATCTGTCTTTTCTGGAAATTTCCGCTATTATTTAGTGGGAAATTCCACAGGGAGACGCGCCGCTCTGAACTTGAATTCAGGATAAATCCAGAGAGCAAGGCTTGATTGGATCAGTGGAAAAATAAATCTCAGGCAATGATAAGGAAAATCGATAGAATGGCGATGCTATTGTCCTCAACCAAGTTCTTTTTCGGAAAAGAAAATTGGAGAAGTTAAATAACACGGTTTTTTTCTGAATAAGAAATTCTTTACTTGCCTATTTGTATATGTCGGCGTATGATAAAAAGGAAGTTTTTCTTTAGCTGGGAGGTTTTGCCATGGATTCTCTTATGGTAAACATGTTGCACCATTCAGAACTTAAAAAAGAAGAAGGGAAAACTGCACAGTTTCAAGCCTCGCTGCCTTCTGAAACAGTTTCTTTTGAAGAGCTGTTGCGTTCCTCGATTAAACAGGTCAACGATCTCCAGTTGGAATCGGACACGATGGTCCAGAGGTTGGCGACTGGCGATGTGGAGGACATATCCGAGGTGGTTTTGGCGTCTTCCCGTGCGGAGATCGCTCTTAAAATGTTCATGGAGTTACGCAACAAATTTGTAGACGCTTATCAGCAATTGTCCAGAATGTCGGCATAATCTGCCAATAAAGGATTATGGGGAGCTTAAAACAGTTATTTTCTAAATTTTTGCTCTTTTGGTCGAGTTTGAAATCATGGCAAAAAACGTCTCTTTTCGTGGCGGCTTTTGGTGTGCTGGGTTTGCTGACACTGGTGGTTTTTTGGGCGGGAGGGACTTCTTACGAACCTCTTTTTACGGGCTTGGAGATCGACGACCAATCCGCCATTGTGACGTACCTCAGAGAAAATAAAATACCCTACCGGCTTGATCCAGCCGCCAACGCCATCCTCCTTCCCCGGGACCAGGTCTACGAGGTGCGGTTGTCCTTGGCCCAGGAGGGGCTCCCCAAAGGAGGCAGCACGGGGTTCGAGATCTTCGACGAATCGAAGATGGGCATGAGCGAGTTCCAGCAGAGAATAAGTTACGTCCGAGCTTTGGAAGGAGAGCTGCAGCGCACCATTGCACAGATGGACGTTGTGGATTCGGCCAGGGTCAGCGTTGTCATACCCAAGCAGCAGCTTTTCCTCGAACAAAAAGAGCCCTCTACAGCGTCGGTTTTGGTGCGCCTGAGGCCGGGGGCTCAGATGGGGCCGAACCAGATCAAGGCCATCATTCATCTGGTCTCCAGAAGCGTCGACGGCTTGCAGCCCGATAACGTTACGGTCGTGGACACGATGGGGCGTATTTTGTCCGACATGGTGGCGGACGACATGATCATCTATCCCCCCGATGGGCGGAGCGGTATCACGTCGGTGCAGAGAGAACTGGAGCGTCAGCGGGAAAAAGAGTTGGAGACCAAGGCGCGTATTATGCTGGAGCGGGTGTTTGGCCCGGGGAGCGTCGTCGTCAGAGTTAAAATCGACCTAGATTTCGACAGAAAGACCAATTCTTCGAGAGAATACTACCCCAACGCCGATACGGGACGGGGAGTTCCCCGAAGCACCCAGCAAACGGAGGAGAACTATACCGGGCAGCAGCAGCCCCCGGGAGGCGCTCCCGGGACAACCACCAACATTCCCGGCTACGCCGTCAACACCCAGAACGTCAACAGCGAGTACAACAAGACGGAGGCCACCACCAACTACGAAATCACCACTAGAGAGAGCAGCGAGGTGGTCACGCCCGGCGGAGTGAGGCGATTGACGGCCTCGGTTCTGGTGGATGGGGAACTGACCGACGCGCAGCTTCTCGAGCTGAAGGAGATCACCTCTTCCGCTATCGGCTACAGTGAGGTGCGGGGAGACAGTTTGGTCGTCAAATCCATGAAATTCGACACGAGACTGCCCGAACTCCTGGCGGAAGAGATGCGTAAAGAGAGAGTGTGGCGTGTCACCGTGGGGTCCGTCACGGCTTTGCTGGTGCTTTTGTGCTGTGGGGCGACGGGGTATTGGTGGATGAGGAGGCGCAGGGCGCGCAGCGCTCTCGAGGCCATGCAAAAAGAGAGCAAACACATACCTACGATTCAAGAAATGTTGACGTCCCCGGATCTGCTTGCGTTTCAAGGAGAAATGGCGGTTCTGGAAGAACAGTTGAAGGCTTACGCCAGAAACAATCCTTCCGAAGTCGCCAATCTCGTCAACGAGTGGATTTCGACAGATGCTTAGCAGCAGATGTTTTAGTTTGTAAGTAAAGGAGTTTTCTTATGGCCAAAGCTCCGAGAGCGAGCAATATCTCCAATAGGGAAAAGATCGCGGTTCTCATGGTAGCGTTGGGGAACGACATCGCCGCAGAAGTATATAAATTGCTCGACGACACCGCCATCGAGCTGATTACCCTTGAAATTGCCAACTTGAAGAAAATCACGTCGGAACTGAAGCTGGAGGTCATGAAAGAAGCCCAGGAGATTTTGATGGCCCGGGAATTCATGGCTCGCGGTGGCGTGGAGTACGCCCGGGACGTGCTGGAGCGTGCGTTGGGGCCGGAGCGGGCTCAAAACCTGCTCACGCGTATTACGGCCAGTCTGCAGGTCCGGCCCTTCGACTTCATGCGCCACACCGACCCCCAGCAGGCGTTGAGTTTCATTCAAGGCGAGCATCCTCAGACGATAGCTCTCATTTTGTCTTACCTGGACGCGAGCCAGGCCGCGCTGATCATCAGCGGGCTGCCCGCCGCGATGCAGGCCGAGGTCGCCAAGCGCATCGCCAAGATGGACCGCATCACGCCCGAGATTTTGCGGGAGGTTGAGCGGGTGTTGGAACGAAAACTGAGTACGATCATGGGCCAGGACTTCACCCTGGCGGGCGGGATCGACGCGGTGGTGGCCCTCATCAACAGCGCCGACCGCACCACGGAGCGCAACATCATGGAATACCTGGAAGAAAACGACCCCGAATTGGCGGAGGAAATAAAAAAGCGCCTCTTCGTGTTCGAGGATATCATTCGTCTGGACGATCGCTCGCTGCAGCGCGTGCTGCGCGAGGTGGACATGAAAGAGCTAGGCTTGGCCCTCAAGGGTGCCACCGAAGAGCTGCGGGTAAAATTTTTCAAGAACATGTCGAAGCGCGCGGCCGAAATGCTCCAGGAAGACATGGACTACATGGGGCCGGTGCGGGTGAAAGATGTGGAAGAGTCGCAGCAGAAGGTTGTCAACGTGGTCCGCGCCTTGGAGGAAGCCGGAGAAATCGTGGTAGCGGCAGGCGGAGAGGACGAGCTGGTTGTCTAGCCTGCGGCAAGGGGTTTTACGCGCCGTCCGGTTATTGCCGGACGTTGTGAAAATCGGAGCCGAACCGAAGACTGCTCTTTCTTCCCCACAGGAGGAAGAGCAGCTTTCAAATCAAGAGCAGCCTGAAGATCCAGAACAAATTTCGGATAAAGACCCCGCTTCAGGTCAAGAACGGGTTGTGCAGGTCTCGAACGGAAAAGCGCCCCCAGGTACGCTTCGATCGGGTGCCCTTGGGGAGGATGTTCATCGGGCGAATGCTCATCGAACGAATGTTCCTGGGGCGGATGAACCTAAGAAAACCGCGGAGGCGAAAACAGAACCTTCCGCCGGTAGCGACGAGCTGAAAAAATCGAAGGAGCGCATAGCGGCCCTGGAGGCTCAGTTGAAGGCTCAATTGAACGAAGCGAAGGGCGAGAAGCAAGCCCTTTTGGGAAAAGTCTCTTCTTTGGAGGCGAACATCGCGGAGGTCAAAAATACCTTCGCTCAAAAAGAGCAGGAGCTGAACGCCAGCGTCGAGGCCGCCAGGGAGCAGGCCAGGGCCGATGGCAAAAAGCAGGGGCACGCCGAGGGGCTGCAAAACGGTCACGAGGCGGGGCTGGCACAAGCCCGAACCGAGGTTCAGCAACAGTACCGGGAGAAGTTTTCGGAGCTTGCGGCCCTGCTGGAAGGGATAGCGGCGAAATTGGAGGCGCATTTTTCCGAACTGACCGCCCTGAACCAGCCGCGGATGCTTCGGCTGTGGCAGGAAATGCTGAAAAAAATGCTGCAGCGGGAAATGAGCCTCGCCCCCGACGCGGTATTGAAGGTTTTATCCGATGCTATGTCCCGGGTGAGCGATAAGAACCATATTGTGATCTACGTCTCCCCCCAGGACATGTCGCTTTTGAAAGAGCGAATGCAAGGGGAGTTCGGGGACGTTTTGAGGAGCGTCAAGCACCTGGAGCTGAAAACGGACGCCAGCGTCGACAAGGGCAGTTGTCTCGTGGAGACGAACCTGGGGGTTTACGACGCCCGTTGGCGCACCCAACTCGAACAGATCGACTCGGTCGTCGAAAAACTTTTCCAGCAGTTGGGGAAAATGTCTCAGGATGTTCGGGCACCTCATTCGGACAGTGGGGAGCCGGAGGGGCAAAATGTATGAGACGGACCTTTTTTCGGTTCTGAGTTCGGACCTGGCGCAGTTGCAATTGATCAAGATCAACGGCCGGGTTGTGCAAGTGGTGGGGTTGGTCGCCGAATCTCAGGGCCCGGACGTGCGGGTGGGGGATCTTTGCAGGATTTCCTTCAGGGATGGCTCTCACGGCTTGGACGCGGAAGTGGTGGGGTTCAAAAACGACCGGGTGCTGTTGATGCCTTTGGGCGATCTGCGGGAGGTCGGGCCCGGGTGCGACGTGAGTTCCACGGACCGCCCTCTGGGTGTCGCCGTGGGGAAGGGCTTGCTGGGGCGCATTCTCGACGGTCTCGGCGAACCTCTGGACGACAAGGGACCCCTCGTGGCCACGGATTTTTACCCCCTGCACGCGGAACCTCCTCATCCCCTGCGGCGCCAGTTGGTGGAGCGCCCGCTTTCCGTCGGTGTCAAGGTGATCGACGGGCTTTTGTCCCTGGGGACGGGGCAGCGCATAGGGATATTCGCGGGCTCTGGCGTGGGCAAAAGCACTCTGCTGGGCATGATGGCGCGCTACACCACCGCCGACGTCAACGTGATCTCCCTGGTGGGAGAGCGGGGACGGGAGGTGCGGGAGTTCATCGAGCGGGATTTGGGTGAGGAAGGGCTCAAGCGGTCCGTCATCATCATCGCGACCTCGGATCAACCGCCCCTGATCCGTCTGAAAGCGGCCCTGACGGCGACGGCGGTGGCGGAGTTTTTCCGGGACGAGGGCCAAAACGTCCTTCTCATGATGGACTCCGTGACGCGGGTGGCCCGCGCCCAGCGCGAGATCGGCTTGGCCATAGGCGAGCCCCCGGCCACACGGGGCTACACGCCCTCGGTTTTCGAATTTTTGCCTCAGCTTCTGGAGAGGGCCGGCGCGGGAGAACACGGCAGCATCACCGGCGTCTATACGGTTCTGGTGGAGGGCGACGACATGAACGAGCCCGTGGCGGACACTGTGCGGGGTGTTTTGGACGGGCATATCGTTTTGTCCCGGAAAATCGCCGCCCGCAACTTCTACCCCTCCGTCAGCGTTCTGGAAAGCGTCAGCCGAGTCATGCCGGCCATCGTTTCTCCCCAGCACCTGGCGGCCGCCGGACGAGTGAGGGATCTGCTGGCCACCTACGCGGAGTCGGAGGACCTGATCAACATCGGAGCCTACAAAACAGGAGCCAACCCCCGCGTGGATTGGGCCTTGAAACATCTCGACGCCGTACGGGCGTTTTTGCTGCAAAAAGTGGAAGAATCGTCTTCTTTCGAGGACACCGTGGCCCAGATCGTCTCCCTGGCCCCGGAAAAATGAAGGATTTTGTCTGGAGAATTTTACTGGAGGAGATTTCATCTTAAAGATTTTATTTGAAGGTGTGTGCATTGCAGGTTTGTATTTGAAGGGCGGTATGGGTGTATGGAGCAGCGCATTCAAAGGTTCAGTCGCATATTGAAGCTACGCGAAAACGACCGTCAGGCGGAACAGGTGGTGTTGGCGGAGGAACGACGGGAGGAAGACACCGTTTTGCACCGCCTCGATTCCCTTAAAAGCGAGAAAAACCAGGCGATAGAGGATTTCGTCGGCGGCGGGGAGAGAATGGTCTCTCGCCAGGAGATCTGGTTTCAAAGGCAATGTATCGAGGTCATCGAAAAACACATCGACCAGGGCAAGGAAAACTTGAACGACGTGCAGCGCAGAATCGCCGGCACGGAAAACCGATTGCTCGAACGACACCGGGACGTGCGAGTCATGGAAGGTTATGTGGACCGCCTCAAAACCGACGCCTGCAAGGCTTTCTTCGACGTGGAGCAATTGGAGCTGGACGATATCGCCGTGATCCGCCACGTCCGTTCTATGTCCCACTCCGACTCGGCCGGAACCGACTTGGTCGAAACCGACTCGGCCGGGGCCCTGAAAAAGGGAAACATGCGATGAGACCCGACATGACCTCTATCGATAAAGTTTTGGACCGCATAGAGGAAATTTCCCGCAAGTGCAGCCTGCAGTTCGAGCCCCGTCGACCCGTCGACCCGCCGAAAAATCGTTTCGTCGAGCTCTTGAACGCCGCCCAGGAAAAAACGGCGGCTCCGAAAACGCCCCTTCCCCTGGAGAAGACCGCAGGCCAGGGCGCTGTGGACGACCTGCGAAAGCACATCTCCCGCTTGGCCGGGGAGTACAACATCGACGAGGAACTGATCCGTGCCGTCATCCAGGTCGAATCGGGCTGGAAGGCCGATGCCGTTTCCAGCAAGGGCGCCAAGGGACTGATGCAGCTCATGCCGCGCACGGCAGCCATGCTGGGGGTGGAGGACGCCTTCGACCCGGTGCAGAATATGGAGGGCGGAGTAAAATATCTCGCCCAACTGACCGATAAATACCAAGGAGACGTGGAGATGGCTTTGGCGGCGTACAACGCCGGTCCTTCCCGAGTGGACGCCGCGGGAGGATCCCCGTACCCCGGAACGTCCCGTTACGTCAAGAACGTCATGGCTCTCTACCACCGGTATCGGGAAGAATAATAAATGGGGGAAAAATAGATGGGGGAAGAACGGAGAGACGACAGGCCGCGGAGACCAGGGGAGGGCGCTGAAGAAGGCCCGCCAAGCGCGGCGCTGGCCCCTAAGAAAAAAAAGAAGCGCGGCAAAGGACGTCTGTTGTTTCCTCTGATACTGTTGCTGGCCGGGGTGGGCGCGGGATTGCATTTCAGCGGTTTGTGGGACGCCCGTCCTTTGATGTGGAGTATCGTACCCCAAATTCCTTACATCGGGCAGCCCATTGCCAAATTTTTCAAGATCCCGGAGCAATATACCCTGACGGTGGCTCAGCGGCGCGCCTACGAGCTTGAAGACTGGCAAAAACGCCTGGAAGAGCGCGAACGCAATTTGAATACCCGGGAGGCCGCGGTGGAAACGGCGTCCGGCGACATAGGGGCGCGTTCGGAGCGCCTTGCGCAGCAAGAGGCCACACAACGCGCCGAACAAAAACCCAGCGAAACCGCCTCCGACGCGGAGAAGAAATTGATCGATCAAGTCGTCAAGACCTATCAGGATATGTCTCCCCGCAACGCCGCTCAGATTGTCGAACAGGTGAGAGAGCCCTTGGCGGTGGAGCTTTTGCAAAAACTTCCCCCCGACGCCCGGGCGTCTATTTTGGGGAAAATGAGTCCTCCGAAGGCGGCCAGGCTGACGGAACTGATGGCGGGGCAGTGACGGAAACGGCGTATGGAGAAGAAGGTGGATACGATGCAGGCCATGCAGAACGCGCAAAACCCACAAAAAATGCAAAATATGTTTGCATTTCCCGCGGCCCCGAGCCCGGGAGAGGCGAACGTCTCGGAGTCTGGCGAAAAAGAGGGAAGTCAGCTTTTCGCGTCTTTTCTGACCTCACTGACTCAGGCCGTGGAACAGGCGGATGCGGAGGGAAATACCGCTTCCTCTGGCTTTCTGGACCTGACGTTTTCCGCCGAGCAGGGGGAAAAACGGGAGGAGTACACCACGAGCCTGCCCTTGGAGGGCATGAGCCTGTTTTTTTCGAAGCCCGTCCTGGATCTCTTGGCGTCTCTCAAGGAAGATCTGGGAGAAGTGACGGAAAAAGGCGTCGATATCGATCTGATTTCCGATCTGATTTCCCGGCAGGTGGACGAGTTTTTGGGCGAATCCGAGTTGGACGCGGAACGCCTCGAATCTCTGTTGTCGAGGCTGAGGGACCGGACGGTTGTGACCGGTGACGGCTCCCGTCGTTTCGATATTGAGGTCGCCCTGTCCGAAAACCTCAAACTGGGGGCGTCCCTTAAACGCTTTCAGAACAAGCCGGGCGCCACGCAAAGCGAATCCCCGCAGGATAGAGACCAGGTTGAAGGTCAAGATGAAGGCCAAGGTGAAGATGGGGAGGATGTCGCGGAAACGATAACGAAAGCATCTGAGAACGCGGAGGCTCTGAGGGGAGCGAATGCAAACCTTCTTTTGCCCTTCTTTCCGCCGGGTGAGGCGGAGGGAAACCCGGACGAAAAATCGGCGGACACGCCTTTGCTTCTGCCCCGCCTATACGGGTATCTCAAGCCCGACGCGACGCGGCCCTCCTCCAAAATGACCCGGAAGACGAATTCCGCGCCGGCGGAGGGAGAGGAGAAAACCCCTTCGGACAATGTTTCGGGTACTGTGTCCCCTTCTTACGAAGCGTTTTCGGGGAAAGATTCGGGGAACGAATCCTCGGCTGCCCAGGTTCTGTCCGAGACCAAAATTCAAGATAAAGGGCCTGCGCCGAACCGTTTCGTTTTCGACGGTTTTGACGGGAAAGCAAAGAGCCCCCAGGACAAGGGAACGGACGCCGAAGTCAAGACCGGCTCGTCGGATACAGCGAAGTTCGATCAATTTTTCGAGGGAATCCTCTCCCGCCGCGGTTCCGTCCGATTCGACCCAGACAGCTTGGGTATGGATAGTTCAGGTATGGATAGTTTGGGCGAGGGCTTGGATCTCGCCAGAGAAACACCGCTTTCTCGAAACGAGGCTTTGCGGGAGGGCCTGGACAACGTGGTTCGCTTCATCCGCACCAGCGGGGAGCAAAAGGCGTCCTTGATCGTGGATCCCCCCGCCCTGGGCCGCGTCAGCGTGGAACTGACCAGCAGTGCCACGGGCTTGGAGGCTTCCATTAAAGTCGGCAGCGAACAGATCCGACAATTGGTACAGGACCAACTGGTGCAGCTCAGGTTGACTTTAGCGCAGCAGGGAGTCCAGTTGACGCAGTTCTCAGTGGATGTCCAGCAGGACAGCGGGCAGCGTCAACAGCAGCAGAACACGGGGCAAAGACGGCAGTTCGTCGAACCCGGAGAAGAGGAGGAAGGGCAGACGGTTTTCAGAGTGGACCTGGACAAAGGTCTTCTTTATTGGGTAGCATGAATTAGGGGAGGGATGTTACATGCCTGTAAACAGCACGTCCGCGGCGAACGGGGTATTGTCGTCGGATCAGCTTGCGGCCGCGTCGAGAGCGGTGAGCAATGAACTGGACAAAGACGCGTTTTTGAAGCTCCTCATCGCGGAACTCTCCAACCAAGACCCTTTGAACCCCATGGACGACCGGGAGTTCATCGCGCAGATGGCGCAGTTCAGCACGTTGGAGCAGATGACCAACATGACCAAGGCCTTGGAGGGCATATCCAGCATGGAGCAGTACTCCGCTGTGAACTACGTCGGCAAGACGGTCTCCTTCGCTCAGGAGGACTCCGAAGGAACGCCAACGTCCGTGTATGCCACAGTTCTGGCGGTCTGGTTCGACCCCACGGAGGGCGCCATCCTCGAAACGGACCTGGGCGATATCCCCTTGAAAAAAATCGAGGCCGTGGCGTAAGAGAGGTTAAACTTTCAGCAATTCTGAATCAAACTTTGATGAGAAAACTTTGATGAGAAAGGGAGGAGTTTTTCATGCCAATTATTCAGGTCAACCTGTTGGAGGGGCGCAGTACCGAGCAAAAACGCAAAGCGGCCGCCGATATGACGAAGGTCATCTGCGAGGATTTCGACGTCAAACCCGAACAGGTGCGGATACAATTCATCGACATGTCCCCTGCCAACTTTTCCATAGGCGGAACCCTGACGATCGACAAAAAATAATAATATCCAATTTGTTTTAGGTATGCCGGCAGTCGGCCAAAGCGCGGACCAGGAGGTCGTTTTCCTCCGGCATCCGCGTGGCGACGCGGATGTATCGGCCGTCGAGCCCGGGGAAATTTCGGGTATGACGCACGACAATGCCCCGCTTCAGCAGATTATGGATCGTTCTTCGGTCGTCGGCGACCTCCACGAGGAAAAAGTTTGTTCGGGTGGGCAGGACCACGAACCCCGCGTTCTCGATCTCCGCTATGAACCGAGGCGTTTCTTCTGAGTAAAAATCCCGCGTCTTTCGCAAAAACTCGCCGTCATTCATGAAAGCCAGGGCCGCGGTCTGAGCCACGGCGTTGACGCTCCAGGTGGGCTGCCGCGTTTTCAGCTGGGCGATGCGTTCTTCACAGGCCAGAACGTAACCGATCCGCGCCCCGCACAAGTGGAAACTTTTCGTCAGGGAGCGGAGGACGATGACGTTCCGGCAGCGGAGAAAGTCGAGTTTTCTGTGTTCGCCGGCCAAAAAATCCACATAAGCCTCATCGACGACAAACGTCGTGCGGCGGCAGCGGAGGAAGAGCTTTTCGAGAGGGTCTTTTGCGAGATATCCTCCGGTGGGGTTGCAGGGATTGCACAGAAAAAACGCCTCCATCTCGTCGGTCAGCGCCTCCAGGTCGAACAGGTTTCGGACCTCCGCTCCGTAGGCGGAGAGTGCGCGGTGGTACTCCCCGTAGGCGGGCTGCCAAATCGCCGCTTTTTTGCCGCCGAGAAACGAAGCTATCAAATAGACGGCTTCGTTGGAGCCGTTGACCACAAGCACGTTTTTCTCGGAACAATTTTTGACGGAACGGCCTTCATTTTCGGCGATCTTCTGCCGGAGCGTCGTTGCGTCGTCGTCGGGATAAAAAGCCAGGCACCGGCGAAGCTCCAGCGTCAGATTCTCGTTCCAGCCCTGCCAGGGAAGAACGTTGGTGTTCGTGCTGAAGTCGAGAATCTTTTCCGGCAGGGGAAGCCCCATGACCGTGTACAATTTTTCGGGGTTTGCCCCGTGCAGGCGCTGGGTAAAAGGCACGTCACACCGCGAAACACAAAACAAGAGCGGAAAAAGCGACGGACGCGTCGAGAATGGAGTGGGCGCGCAAGACGTCCAGGGGCTCTGGATCCCGGGCGTCGGGGTCTCCTATGATGGGTCTTTCCTCGAACTCGCCGCCGTAAGCGGCGCCGCCTCCCAGACGCACGCCCAGCAGCCCGGCGAAGGCGCTTTCGCCGTGGGCGCTGTTGGGGCTTTTGTGTTTTTTGCGGTCGCGCAGGAAGACTTTCAGCCCCTGAGAAAAAGAATATCCCAAACAGGCCCCGGCGGCCAAAACCACGAGACCACCCAAGCGGGAGGGTATGAAGTTCAACAGGTCGTCCAGCCGCGCGCTGGCCCCTCCGAAATCGCGGTACCGCTCGTCATCGTACCCTACCATGGAATCGAGGGTGTTCGCCCCTTTGAAAAGCCACGCGGCAAACACAGCGCCCGCCGGCCCGCCGCAGGCATACCCCAGCGTCATGAAAAACAGGACGGAGAAAACGCCGTCGATGAAATTTTCCCCGATGGTCTCGATGGCTGCGCGAAGAATCGCGGGTCTGTCGAGCTGTTCCGTGTCGCGGCCCACGATGTGAGAAAGATTTTCCCTGGCCGACTCCATATCGCCTTCGAGCAAAGCCAGAGCCACGGGCAGAGACTGGTCCTTCAGGGAACGCCAGGCCAAGGCCGAGTACAGAAGGTACAGCACGGCGATTTCGTAACCCCAGGGGACGAGGGAGGCTAAAAATAAAAACGCGCCAATGCCCCCGGCGGCCGAGGCCAGGACGAGAACGCAGAAAAACTCTCCCTGCCGCTTTTTATCGAATCCGGGATAAAGACGTTTTTCCCAATACCGGATGATCGTCCCTATTCCGGCCACGGGATGAGGAACGGACTGGGGATCCCCCAACAGAATGTCTAGAAAAAGAGCCGCCAGAATTTCCATGAAGTAACGGTACCTTTCGCTCTTGAGAGTTCCACGTGTATCATCCGATTACCCAACCTTTTACCCTTCAGCAATCTTTAATTTGGTTAAAGAAAACCTTTAGTTCCGCCTTGTGCTTCGTGCCTAATTGTTTCATCTCGACACCCTGTAGGGCCGCTTCCAAATGGTACAGAATGACCACGCAAGTAGAAGGATATCGAGCCTTCAGTCTAAACACAGCTTCTTTGCTTCCCACTTCCCTCAATGCCTCTGCAGAGTATATCCCCACAGACTTCAGTTTCTTCTCCATTGTCTTGCCTAGATTGAGCGACGTTATTTCAGCCATCTCATCAGCCCCTCTGAATCATCACCAGTATATATTGAACGAAAACAAATTATAATCCTGCAGTGTCCCGATTGCGCAGAAATTTCTGGCGCTCTGCCCCATACCCCGATTGATTTTCTGACAGGAGGCTTTTTATTTTTACTTTGTAGTATGTTATGCTAACTGTGCATAAAAATACGGGGGTTAGGTGCAGAAGGTCGAGATGGGTGCAAAAATTTCCCCATTTTATTGAGCAATTAAAAAAGTATCAAAAGGAGAGATCAAGATGGTCGATTTGTTTGGAATACTGTCCAATATCGGTAGTTGGTTCGGGGTGATCTTTATTCTGCTGCTGATTCTTTCGTCCGCTGTAAAGATCGTGCCGGAGTACAGACGCCTTGTGGTTTTCCGCCTGGGTCGTCTGGCGGGAAGCCGCGGGCCGGGAATCGTTTTCATCATCCCTGTGATAGACCGGATCGTCACCGTGGATCTGCGTATTTTGACGATGGACGTCCCCGTCCAGGAGGTCATCACCCGGGACAACGTTCCTATCAAGGTGAACGCTGTGGTGTATTTCCGCGTCATGGACCCCTCTCATTCCGTTGTCGAGGTTGAAAATTACGTCATGGCAACCAGTCAATTGGCTCAGACCACTTTACGTTCCGTCGTGGGCTCCGTTGAACTCGACGAAGTATTGTCTTCACGCGAAAAAATCAACCATGAACTTCAGAAAATCATCGACGAACGTACCGACCCTTGGGGCATCAAGGTCAGCGCCGTGGAGGTGAAGGAACTGGAGCTTCCCGAGGGCATGAAGCGCGCTATGGCCCGCCAGGCCGAGGCGGAGCGCGAACGCCGGGCCAAAATTATCGCCGCCGAGGGAGAGCTGCAGGCCGCGACCAAGCTGTCGGAAGCGGCGCGGCAGATGGAGGTTTCCCCCGTCACGCTGCAATTGCGCTACCTCCAGACCATTCGGGAGATCGCGGGCGAGCGGAACTCCACCACCTTTTTCCCCATCCCTATCGATCTCGTGAAACCTTTTCTCGACCGAGTTTTCGACCCGAAAAAGCGCCAGGAAGGAGCGCCGGAATAACGGTCAGCTTCCGTATCGCCCCAGGATAGCGCCGAGTCCGAAAAACAAGGGGCTAAAAACAAGAGCCGACGTCCAAAAGAGCGCCTAAATGTGATTTCAACGCTATTTTTTGTGCTAACATAATAGCCGGTGACTGCGCGGGAACAACGAGGAGAACACACGGATGGATATAGCGATGAATTTGGCGGGGCTTTTCATGATTTTCTTCGCGCGCATCATCGATGTGAGTTGCAGCATTGTGCGCATTTTATTCCTCGTCAAGGGACAGCGCGTGTTGGCCTGTTGTATCGGTTTTTTCGAGGTTATGGTCTACATGGTGGTTCTGGGATATGTTTTGGGAGGCGGCAAAGCCCTCACTTTGCCGGAATTGTTGTTTTACTGCGGAGGATTTGCCACCGGCAACTACATTGGAGCGTGGATGGAAGAACGCCTTCTGAACTCCTTCATTCTGGTGGAGGTCGTTCTGGACGACGACGACACCTCTCGGTCGGTGATCGCCCAGGTCCGCAGCATGGGGCTGGGGGCCACGGTCATCAACGGAATGGGGCGTGACGGCCCCAAGCTGGTGGTGAAGATTTTCTCTCACCGGCATGACGTTATGACCATACAGGAATTGTTTAAAGATCACGGATTTGTCACGATATCCGACGTCAAACGCTGCACGGGAGGATGGTTTCCCAAAAGGCTCTAGAAGCTGGCTCTGAGAGCTTCTTTTGGCGGGACCGAAAGGAAGGTTTTCCATGTCCGAAAACACTCTCTTCTCTGAGAGGTATTTGATGGATGCCGATCAGGAAAGAATAAGGCTCCTGCGGTATTCTATTGAATTAGAGAGAGAACTGATGAAGATGAAGCGCACCGAAAAGGTGCTGCACGAAATGGAACAACGTTACCTGACCTTGATGGAGAGCGCCGTCTTCCTGTTTGTCGTTCTGACCCCCGCCGGCATCTTTCACGTCATGAACCGCCGGGCGGAGGAATTTTTCGGTTTCCAACTGAAAGTCGGCATGGACGTGACGCTGCAGTCCCTTTCCGCCTCCGGCGATGGGGGAGAGGTGGAGTCTGCCCTCAAAGACGCCCTGACGGCAAACACCCGCGCAATCTTGCCCTTTGTCCGCCCCGACGGCACGTGGGGGTGGCTGAACATGGAATTTTTTTCCTCGACCTATCGGGGAGAACCCTCCATTCTGGTCATCGCCTTCGATATCACGGCTTTGATGAAGGAAAACGCGGACAAGGTTTCCGTCTCTCCTCCGGAGTCCGGGGAAAGCCCTCCCTACGCTTTGCAAATCTTGAACAGCTGTCCGGGACTTTTGTGTTTTGCCGTGGATAAAAAAGGAACTCTCCTTTACTCCACCCGGGGATATCGGGAGATCGCCAAACGGTTTTTAGGCCACGAGTGCGTCGCGGGCTTTCCTTATCCCGTCAGCCTGGAAACTTCTTTCGACATGGACCTCCAGGAGCTGATCCAGGATGCGTTTCTGGGAAACACGACCGCCGCACCTCTCGTGGAGAAATGGGCGGGGAGGATCAACCGCTGGAACGTCACGGCCGCTCCTTTGACTACCTCTTCCGGGGAGATCGTGGGGGCCATCATACACTTGGCGCTGATGACGCAGCATGTGGACCGGGAGACGCCTCTGCTTCTCGCGAATCACGAAAAACTCGACGCGAAAGAAATTTTGCGCAACGTCGCCGACCAGTTCGACGCCTCTCAGGTGGAACTTCTGAACGCCATCCCCCGAATGTTTTGCGTCGTGGACGACAAGGGGCTTTGCGTCGAGGCCAACGACTGTTTTTTGAAAATGTTGAAACTGAGGCGAGAGGACATTGTAGGACGCGCCTTTTCGAGTCTGACCCTGGAGGGAGACGCGAGCCTCTCGGAAAGACTGCTCCACGCATTTCAGGGAAAGTCCTTCGACGACCTGGAGTGCAAAGTCTGCACCAAAGACGGGGAAGTTCTTTCTCTGGGCCTGAAAGGCACTCGCCTGCGATGGGGTGTCGACGCCATGATGCTCATCAGCTGCGTGGACAACACGAAGCTGCGCCGGACCGAGGAACAGCTCAAGCGAGTGTCTACGACGGACGTCTCCACAGGCGTCCTGAACCGCCAGGGGATAGAGCGCGTCTTGAATACGGAGATCGAGCGCGTCTCCCGGTACCGCGGCTCTTTGTCGCTGATCATGCTGGATATCGATGGTTTTCGGACCCTGAACGAGCAGATCGGGTACGCTTCCAGCGACCGGATACTGAGAGAGGTGGCGGCCGCCATCAAAGCCCGTATCCGCAGCGTGGATTACCTGGGGCGCTGGAGCGGCGACGAATTTATGCTTCTGACCCCCTTGCCCCTGGAGGCGGCCTCCCTGCTGGCGGAGAAGCTCCGGGACATGGTGCAGCACAATCCCTTCGGGGAAAATCGTTTTTTGACTCTGAGCGCCGGAATCGCGGAATACCGGGAGTCCATGAACATGTCGGCCCTGGTGGCCGCGGCCTACGACGCCATGACGGAAGCTAAAAGGAGCGGCGGCAATCGTGCCGTTCAGTCTCGAAACCAGACTCAGACTCAGACTCAATCTCAAACCCAAACCCAAACCCAGTCTCAGTCTCAAGCCCAGTCTCGGACTCGGGGGGAGGAATGGCCCCGAGCGGCGGTCTGGCAAGAAGATAATAAATGAAGATAAAAAGCCTTGGGTGACCGTGCGCCGGGCAAAGAGCATCTCTAAGGGCATCTCTTAAAAATCTGGAGGATACGTGAAATAAATGGGTCAAATTCAAATCATCGTGGAGGGAATGACCGCCAGCGGGAAATCGACGATCGTCAACCTTCTGGGCGAGCGCTTGGGGTTCGATATCATGCCGGAAGAGTTTCGCGATCAATACGACCTTCTGAGCCGTTTTCATCATGAGCGGCGATGGGCGTTTCCCATGCAGCTCAACTTTTTGGTCATGCGTTTTGCGCAGTATCTGTGCGCATCCGAGGAAGACCGCTATATTTTGGACCGCAGCATCTTCGGCGATAAAGTTTACGCCACGCTTTATTATAAGCAAGGTCATTTCAAAGACAGTCAGTACGGATGTTACCTGACCCTCTACGATACCCTGCTCAAATACACCCGGGCTCCGCGTCTTCTGATTTTGGTCTATTGCCCCTTCGAGGAAATCATGCGGCGCATCCACGCCCGCGGCCGCGAGGACGAGATAGCCGCGGGCGGGGACTATTGGCGCTCTCTTTACGACGCCTACGCCCCTTTCATCAACTTCGTCAAGTCGGAGATGGATATCCCCAATTTTCTGGTGCTGGACCTGTCCGATCCTGAGTTCATCCACACACCATCCCGGGTGGAGCATTTTTTGAGCGAAGTGAAGGCCTTTTTCCCGGATAAATTTCCGCCGGACAGGCTTTCGGCAGGCTGCGAGTGAACGCGGTGGCTTACGATGCCGTGATCGTCGGCGCGGGGCCGGCGGGCGTTTTTGCCGCCGCGGAGCTGGTCGAGCGGGGCAAGAAGGTCTTCATCGCGGACAAGGGGAAGTTGATCAGCGACCGCAAATGCCCCATCGTGAGCGGACAGGTCAAGAGCTGCGTCAATTGCGCGTCCTGCGCCATCGTATCCGGATGGGGCGGGGCGGGTTCGGCGTCGGACGGCAAGTTGACCCTCACCACGGGCTTCGGCGGAAACTTGGAGGAGTATATCGGCAGGGGAGAACTCGTTTCCCTGATCGATTTTGTGGACAGCGTGTTTGTCCGGTTCGGTGCGGACCCCCACTACTACGAGGCCGCAGGAGAAATGGCCCACGACACCATCCGCAGGGGAGCCCAGGTGGGCCTCCGGGTGCTGCCCGCACGCATCCGGCACATCGGAACGGACGCATCCCGCCAGGTGTTGAACAACATGTACGAAGACCTGGTCACCAAGTGCGATATCCGCATGGAGGTCCCCGTGGAGGATATTCTGATCGAGGGCAGCCGGGCCGTGGGCATTCGCCTGGCAGACGGCACGGAGGTGCGAGGCAGGAGCGTCTTGGTGACGCCGGGGCGGGAAGGAGCGCCCTGGCTCGAAAAAATCATCGGCAGGCTCCATCTCCCCATCGCGTCCATGCCCGTGGACATCGGCGTGCGGGTGGAGGTGCCCGACAGCGTGTGCGAGTTTCTGACCCGGGAGTTCTACGAGGTCAAGTGTCTTTACAACACCCCCACCTTCGACGATCGGTGCCGCACCTTTTGCATGAATCCCTCGGGCTTCGTCGTCCACGAGTTCAACCAGGCCCATCGGCTGGTGACGGTCAACGGCCACAGTTTAAAGCACAAGAAATCCGAGAACACGAATTTCGCGATCCTGGTCACGAAAAACTTCACTCAGCCTTTCAGCGACCCCATCGGCTACGCCACTCACGTCGCGAAGCTGGCCAACATGCTGGCGGGAGGGAGCATTCTCGTGCAGCGTCTGGGCGACTTGAAAGACGGTCGGCGGTCCACCTCGTCCCGCATCGACCGCGGCATGGTGGAACCCACCGTGACGGCCCAGCCGGGGGATCTCAGCCTCGTTTTGCCCCACCGCTACGTCATGGACGTGGTGGAATTTCTGGACGCGCTGAACTGCATCATGCCGGGGGTCAACCACAGCGACACTCTGCTTTACGGCGTGGAGATCAAGCTGTACTCGCTGCGCCTGGAGCTGGAAAAAGACCTGTCGGTTCCTTCCTTGGAGGGCCTCTGGATGGCCGGAGACGGAGCCGGGGTCAGCCGGGGCATCATTCAGGCCGCCGCAAGCGGAGTCGTCGCCGCCCGCGCCATCTGTTCCAATCCTTTAAGAACTTAAAAAACGTAACTTAAGGGTGCGAAGGATTTTCATTTAGATTATTTTCATTTAGATTAGAATTAGAATTAGAATTAGGGATTTTCATTGAAGGGGAACGTGCGGCGTTTGTGTTTTGGGAAGTTGTGTGTATAATAAAGAAGTTCGCGAGAGTGCGCGATGCGGGAGTGGGTGTTGGACCCACTCTCTTTTATTTAACTGTCTTCGACTCTATGGTCTTCCATGAATTTTCATGAATCTCTATGAATGGGCATAACTTTTCATGATTCAGCGTGATTTTGTGGAAGGGGGGGTGTGGCTTTGGGAAAAGCGGTTTTGGGAAAAGAAGAACTGTCCCGCGCCATCGAAGGGATCGTAACCGAGCTGGGCTATGAATGCGTGAACGTCGCGTCGGTGACGGAAGACGGGCGGCCCGTTCTGAGGGTGATGATCGATTCCCTGGGGGGCATCGACGTGGGTGACTGCGAGGTGGTTTCTAAGAGCGTGAACCGCTGGCTGGACGGCCGGGACAGCGAGAGCGGCTGGAACGACAGATATTACCTCGAAGTCACCTCCCCCGGACTGGAAAGACCTCTCTTTACCCCCGGCGACTACGAGCGATTCAGAGGCAGAGAGGCGCGGATCAAAACGCACGCGCCGACCGACGGGCGAAAAACCCACGCCGGGGTCATAGAAACGTCGGACGGTACGTCCGTAACCTTGAAAACGGAGGAGGGCACGAAACGCATACTTTTCGACGACGTGGCGCGGGCTACGCTGATCTTTAGAGGACTGGAGCCGCAGAAGCCCAAGAAAAAACCGGGGGGGCGGAAGCCGGGCGGGAAACAGAAGGCGGCGAAGTGTGACGCCGGCCGGCTGCCTGTCTGCGACAACCAAAAACATGAGGAGGAGCATTAAATGCAGCTTGGGAGCAACTTCTTACGTGCATTGAATCAAATAACCCGGGAACGAGGGCTTTCATCGGACTTGATAGCCGCGAGTCTCGAGGCCGCTCTTATCTCCGCGTACAAAAAATATCAAGGGGGAAACCAGGACGCCGAGGTCAAGATCGACTTCGAAAGCGGCAGCGTTTCAGTGTGCGAACTGCGCACTGTGGTCAAGACGGTGACGTCGGAGGACACGGAAATCACCCTTTCGGCGGCGAAAAAAATGGGTTTCAAGGCGGCGGTGGGGGACGTCATCCGCATCGAGAAAAACCCCGAGGACTTCGGCCGCATCGCCGCCCAGACGGCGCGTCAGGTGATCATTCAACGCCTGAAAGACGCGGAAAGACAGGTGATTTACGAGGAATTCTCCGATAAAGTCGGAGAGATGATGAGCGGCGTCGTCTTCAAATCCGAAAACGACCAGGTCCTCATCCGCCTGAACGAGCGGACGGAGGCCATTCTTCCCCGGGAGGAGCGCATCTCCAGAGAAAAGTACAACCCCGGCGACCGAATGAAGTTTTTCGTTTTGGACGTCCGCCAGACGACCCGAGGGCCTCGCATCGTCGTTTCCCGGACCCACCCCGGGCTTTTGCGCAAACTTCTGGAGCTGGAGGTCCCGGAGATCGTCGACGGGATCATCGAGATCAAAAATATCGTGCGCGAGGGCGGCGCAAGAGCCAAGGTGGCCCTGATCACCCTGGATGCCAACGTGGATCCCGTGGGCGCGTGTGTGGGCAACGCGGGGGCCCGCATCAAATCCATCAGCAAAGAGCTGGCCGGAGAGAAAATCGACGTCGTCGTCTGGAACAGCGACCCTCTGATCTACGTTCGGAACTCCCTCTCCCCGGCAAAAGTGGCCAAGGTGGAGCCCGTCCTGGATCAAGAGAGGGCGGTCCAGGTCTACGTCTACCCCGAACAGTTGTCGCTGGCCATCGGGAAAGCGGGGCAGAACGTGAGGCTCTCCGCCCGGCTGACGGGGTGGAAAATCGACATCAACTCCCTGGAGGTCGATCGTATGCCCACTCTGTCCGACATTTTTCACGATTTCGTCGAGACCAAGACGGGAGAAACAGCGGAGTGACCGCCCCGGAGAACTCCAGACAGCGCCCCCGCACCTGTGTCGCCTGCAGAGAAGAGGCGCCCAAGCGAGCCTTGATTCGCATCGTCCGCTCGCCTGCCGGGGTTGTGGTCGTGGACGAACGGGGCAAATTGCCGGGGAGAGGGGCGTATCTCTGCGCCAACAAGGAGTGCCTGGAAAAAGCCCGGAAAACCAAGGCCCTCTCCCGCGCTCTCAAAATGGAGATCCCCGCCGAACTCTACGAACACCTGGGGGAGTACATCGAGACCTACGGAGCGACACACGGCGAAGTGGACCTTCGGGAGCTTCGCGCTCTTTTGGGATTGTCGCGGCGGGCCGATTTGCTTTATATCGGCATCGATAGTGTAAAATCACAATGTGCGAAGGGGCCTTTATTGATATTGACGGCAACCGACGCCTCCGACTCGATAAAAGACGCCGTTCGCAAACAAACCGACGGCGACGGCAACAATAAAAATATTCACGTTTACGCTCCCCTGGAGGGAAAGATTCTTTCGGCGGCGATAGGGGCGATGAACGTGCAGGTGGTGGCTCTGCCGGCCCGGCACGGTCTGGCGGACAAGATAAAGATGCTGCTTTCCTGAAGCCTTGAATTTTGAATTGAATTGAAGTGAAGTGAATTAAATTAAATTCGAATTAAAAAAGCGACCGATCGGCAGAAGACCGGCAATGAGTAACGCCATTCGCCGCTGGGCCCGAAAACGCCGCCGAGTTTTTACAAGAAGGGGGAGTTGCCCTTGAGCAAAATGCGAGTGTACGAACTTGCTAAAATACTGGGCAAAAGCAACAAGGAATTGATGAAGATTTTGGAGGACCTGGGCGTCGAAGTCAAAACCCACATGAGTTCCATCGAAAACGACGTGGCTCAGTTGGTGGAGGACGCCCTCAGGGATGAACCCTCCCCAAAAGGCGTGAAGAGCGACGTTCCGTTGGAGAAAAAGAAAATAGTGTTAGGAGAGAGCGAGACGATTAAAACGGCAGCGGAAAAGATCGGCGTCACCAGCGCCGATGCGGTAAAGGTTCTGATGTCCTCGGGCATGATGGTCCCCGCGACGAGCCTTGTGAATGATGAGATTCTGGATGTGCTGGGCCAGTCCTTCGATGTTGAGTTCGAGCTGTCCCTGGACAATTCCGGCTTTACAGACCCCGGCGCTGTGAAACCGGGGCCTGGGCCGAAACTCGGAAAAGAGAATCCCGCCCAATCCCCTAAGCCCCATAAAAAAGGCGCCCCGGCCAAAGGGCGGAACGGGGACCTCGTGCCCCGCCCTCCCATCGTCACGGTCATGGGGCACGTGGACCACGGCAAGACGACGCTTTTGGACACCATACGCCACACCAACGTCACGGCCCGGGAGGCGGGGGGAATCACCCAGCACATCGGCGCCTACATCGTCCTCCACGAGAAAAAACAAATCGTTTTCCTGGACACCCCCGGCCATGAGGCTTTCACGGCCATGCGGGCCAGGGGGGCCAGCGTCACGGACGTGGTCATTCTGGTGGTGGCGGCGGACGACGGGGTGATGCCCCAAACAAGAGAAGCCATCGACCACATCAAGGCGGCCGGCGTTCCCATAGTCGTCGCGGTGAACAAAGTGGACAAGCCGAACGCCAAACCGGACAGGGTGCGACAACAGCTTTCCGACGTGGGGCTGGTTCCCGAAGAATGGGGCGGCGACGTGATTATGGTCGATATCTCGGCCAAGTCCGGCGACGGGATCGAACGCCTTCTGGAAATGGTGCTTCTGGTGGCGGAAATGCAGGAGCTGAAAGGAGACCCGAAGGCCTCTCCCCAGGGCGTCGTGATCGAGGCCGAACTCGACAAGGGCAAGGGGCCAGTGGCCACGGTCATCATTCAGCAGGGGACCTTGAGGCGGGGCGACATCGTGCTTTTCAACTCGGCTTGGGGGAAGATACGCGCGCTGATCGACACGGCCGGCAAAAGCGTGGACGAGGCCGGCCCCAGCACCCCCGTGGAAATTTTGGGTTTGACCGACGTTCCCCAGCCCGGGGAGACATTTTTGGTCGTCCCGTCCGAGCGCGAGGCGCGCAACACCTTCTCCGACACCCGCTCCTTCCAGCGCGATTCCGGCACGGTGGCGCGTAAGGTATCCCTGGAGGACCTCTACAGTCAAATGCAGGAAGGTCAGATTCCCCAGCTCAGTCTGCTGGTAAAGTGCGACGTTCAGGGCTCCGTCGAGGCCTTGTGCGCTTCCCTGGAAAAACTGGCGACCCCCGAGGTGGGGGTCTCCATCGTACACAAAGGAGTGGGGCGTATCGCCGAGTCCGACGTAATGCTGGCTTCCGCCTCGAACGCCGTCATCCTGGGATTCAACGTTCGCCCTGACGCCAACGCGAAAAAAATCGCCGAAGCCGA
Organism: Synergistaceae bacterium; assembly: GCA_031277095.1. Taxonomy (GTDB): domain Bacteria; phylum Synergistota; class Synergistia; order Synergistales; family Aminobacteriaceae; genus JAISLU01. Next base: position 32,547 of record JAISLU010000079.1, on the reverse strand, counting down.
CGGAGTGGAAATACGCCTTTACGACATTATCTACGACGTGATCGACGACGTCAAAGCCGCCATGGAAGGCCTGCTGAAACCGACCCTCCACGAACAGCGCCAAGGCGAGGTGGAGATACGCGAGATCTTCAAAATACCGAAAGCAGGTAAAATCGCCGGCTGCCATGTCACACAGGGACTGATACGCCGTTCCTCCCGGGTGCGCGTTGTCCGAGGGGGAATAGTGATATGGGACGGCAACATCTCCACCCTTCGCTATTTCAAAGACGAAACGCGAGAGGTCAAGGCGGGGTTCGACTGCGGAATCTGCCTGGCCGGCTTTCAGGACTTCGAAGAAGGCGACGTTCTGGAGGCCTACGAGGTCGTTGAAGAAAAAAGGACTCTTTGACTCTGCGGGTGTAAAGCAGGAATTTCTGCGAACGGCTTCGCGGCAAGAGGTGATTGGATTTGGGAACATTTCGTATGGCGAGGATCAACAAACAGCTTCAGCGCGAAATATCGCTTCTCCTGGAGCAGCGGGTGAAAAACGAAGTCGCCAGAAACGCCGTGGTGACGGGGGTCGAGTGTGCCCGTGACCTGGAGTTCGCCCGGGTGTATTTTACGACGCTGGATCCCGCGAACCGCGAATCTGTGCTGACCGAGCTTCAGAACGTGAAGGGAGCCATGCGCTCGATGTTGGGACAAGTCCTGAAATTGCGCCATATCCCGGCTCTCGAGTTCCTCATCGACCGATCCCTGGACTACGGAGAACGCATCGATGGACTGCTTCACAAGCTCGGACTCGATGACGTGAAAAGCGACAGAAGCGACGAACGTGAAATTTGCGACGATGACGATGATAACGAAAATGACGATGATGACGATGATGACGAAGATAAAGATGAAGAAAACGACGATGACGAAAGCGGATTCTAAAACAAAAACGGATTCTATGACAGAGGGCAATACAGCGGAACGTGCCTTATCCTTGTCCGTTTCGCCGGAACTTTTGTTGGAGGTGGCGCGCACCCTCGAGAGCGCCCCTTCGTGGGTCATATTTTCTCACCTCAAGCTGGACGGAGACGCCCTGGGCACCGCAACGGCACTTTTCGAGGCGGGCACGGTACTCTTAAACAAGCGGGTTCGCTGGGTGGGGCCCGATCCCGTCCCACCCTCCTATTTCTTTCTGCCCCATACCGACAAGTACGTGGCCCAGAAGGAGTACTCTTTCGACAGCGAAGACGACCTTTACATTTTTCTGGACTCGGCCAACGAAGACCGGGGGGTGAAGGGCCTTCAAAAGCGGTCGCCGTCGACGGTGGTGTTGAACATCGACCATCATGGCGACAACTCCCGGTTCGGGACCCTCAATTGCGTCGATTCGGGGGTGTCCTCCACCTCGGAGCTTTTGTGGCATATTATGACGGCGGCGGGCTGGACCGTCACCTCCCCCATCGCCGAATGCCTTTATACCGGGATCGTGGCCGATACGGGAGGCTTCACCTTCAGCAACACCACCCGAACGACCCATCACGTGGCCGCGGATTTGCTGGGCCGGGGAGCCGACCCCACGAAAATCAGCTCTTCCATGCACCAAAACCGCTCCCTGGAGGGAATGCATCTGTGGGGAGTGGCCCTGGGGCGTGTATGCTGCTGGGGGGATCACTCACAATTTTCCATGTCCTGGCTGGCCCGGGAGGATTTCAAGTTGACCCGGGCCCTGCCGTCGGATACGGAAATGTTGGTCAACCAGATGCTCCTCATCCGGGGCGTTCGTTTTGCCGTCCTTCTGACTGAAGACGACGAGGAAAAGGTCAAGGTGAGTTTCCGCTCGAAAGAGGGAATCGTCACCGCCGCTTCCGTCGCCCACATGCTGGGGGGAGGCGGACATCCCCGCGCGGCGGGGGCCCATTTGTCTATGCCCCTGGACAAGGCTATCCTGGCCGTCCGTGAAATCCTGGAGAAGGCCTATGCCGAATGGGTTGCTGCTGATCGATAAACCGGTTGGGCTCCGAAGCGCCGAATGCGTCGCGCACGTCAAGCGCGTTCTGGGTAAAAATCTGGATATAAGTATGCGAGTCGGCCATGCCGGCACTCTGGACTCCACGGCGTCGGGGCTTTTGCTCATACTTCTGGGGACGGCGACCCGCCTGTCGGACTACGCCATGAAATTGCCCAAACATTACGAGGCCGCCGTCAGACTGGGGGTCTCCACCGATACCTGCGACGCGTCGGGGCAAGTGGTGTTTCGCAAAGACGCGTCCTACGTGGACCCGTCCCTTTTCGACCGCGCCCTCTGCTCTCTTTGGGGAACTCGGATGCAGCGCCCGCCGGAGATATCCGCCCTGAAAGTCAACGGAACGGCATCCCATAAAACAGCCCGCGCGGGTCAGACGTCCGGGCTGCTGCCCCGGCCTGTCGCGGTAACCTCCGCGATCCGCTGCTCGCCCCTGACCGGCGAGAGAGCCAGAATTTCCGTGATGTGCGGCAAGGGCACGTACATCCGCGCTCTCGTCCGGGATATCGGCGAGATCCTCGGCTGCGGCGCCCACGTGGAGGAACTGTGCCGCCTTTCCCTGGGCCCCTTTCACCAGGGGGACGCCTGTACCCCCGAAAACGTCCATCCGGGGCGGATACGCTCTCTGCGGGAAATCGGGACTTGGTTCCATCGCGTCGTTCTGACGGACGAGGCCGAAGACCGCTTGCTGAAGGGCCTTCGCGTCCCCGCTGCGGAGGCGGGCCGTTACCTTCCGGGGACGGTGGATCTGCGGCATGGACTGTGCGTCCTGGGCAAAAAGATGATCGGTTTTGCCGACGTCATAGAAGACGTCATAGAAAAAGAAAATGATAAAAACGCTGTCAATAACGCGATAGAAAATAAAAATGAAAATAAAAATGGAAATGGAAATAAATACGAAAACTATTCCGTATTTCTGAAGCCGAGGACCAATATTGTGGACCCTCTTGACGTTCCCGGCGGGCCCGACCCCCATATGAATCGGGGTGCGGCGTGAAGTGATTGCCGTGCTGGGAGCCTTCGACGGATTTCATCGGGGGCACGCGCTTCTTTTCGAACGGGCGAAAGCCCTGGCTCTGCCCTTGAATCTGGAATGGGGAGCCGTCACCTTCGATCCCCATCCCGGACTTTTCATGAAGGCGATAAACGCCACGCTTTTCACCTCCCGGGAGCGGGAACTGATTCGCCTTTTCTTGGACATTCCCCGCATTGTCTCCCTGAGATTCGACGAGGAGCTGGCCCATTTCCCCCCCCGGCTTTTTTGGGAATTTCTTCGGGAGAACATCAGGGTGAACGGCGTGGTGGTGGGCCAAGACTTTCGCTTCGGTTATCGCCGCACGGGGGACGTCGCCCTTCTGGAGCAATATTGCCGGGAGATAGGCGCTTCCTTCCTATCGGTGGATATTCTGAACTATTTGGGGAGCAAGATATCCAGCTCGGTTATCCGGGGACACGTGGAATCCGGTCAATGCGAACTGGCCGCCAAAGAGCTGGGCTATCCCTATTTTATCTGGGCCGAGGTGGTTCACGGCCTGGGGCGGGGAAAGGAACTGGGGTTCCCCACGGCGAATCTGAACGTGCCTTCCTGGAAACTCCTGCCCGCCGACGGCGTTTACGCGGTGGCCGTGCTGGTGAGAGGCAAATGGAAGGTGGGCGCTCTTTCGGTGGGTGGAAATCCAACGTTCGGCGACGTGGGCGGCGTCCAGGTCGAGGTCTTCATCCTGGACTACAATGGAGACCTTTACGAGGAGAGCCTGCCCGTGTTCTTCCTGTCTCGCCTCCGCCCCCAGGTGCGGTTCAAAAATACGGAGCAGCTCATCATGCAGATCCACGCGGATACGAAACGAGTGCGGGCGGTGTTCAGTCGCAGCGTCGAGCTGCACCCGGAGTGGTACTCCCGGTTTCTCCTGGGCTACGTCCAGACCCTGACTCTGCTGGGCTATACCGTTCCGAAGGAAAGTTAAATCCATTTTCGCGCAAAATTTCGCAAAATTTCCCAAGGAGGTCGTTTTCTTTTGCGTTTTATCGACACGCACTGCCACATCAACTGCGACCCGCTGAGGTTGGAGGTCTCGGCCGTGGTTTCCCGGGCGCGGGACGCCGGGGTGGGTTACATGCTGGCGGTGGGCAGCGATCTGGCGACCAGCGCCGAGGCGGTGGAGCTGGCCCATGCTTATGAAGGGGAGGGCGTTTACGCCGCGGTGGGCGTACATCCCCACGAATCGAAAACCGTGGCGGACGGTATTCCGGAGGACCTGACGAAACTGGCCCGGGACCCCCGGGTCGTGGCTGTCGGGGAGACGGGGCTCGACTATTATTACGATCATTCCCCCCGCGACGTACAGCAAAAGGTCTTTCGCCATCACGCCCAGTGGGCTCTGGAGACAGGCAAACCCCTGGTGATTCACGTTCGGGACGCGATGGAGGACGCCCTGAAACTTCTCGGGGAATTTCCCGTTGCCGAAATGTCGCTGGTTTTCCATTGCTACGCGGGAGGACTCCAGTACTTGAACGCCATGAAGGACCTGGGCGCTTATTTGTCCATCGGCGGGCCCGTCACGTGGCCGAAAAACCAGGAACTGCGGGAGGTTGCCTCCTGCGTCCCGGAGAACCGGCTTTTCTGCGAAACGGACTCCCCCTGGCTGACGCCCAAACCCCACAGAGGCAAAACCAACGAACCGGCCTACGTTCGCTTCGTTTACGAGGAGATCGCGAAATCGAGAAACATCTCCGTCGGCGATTTGACGAAAATCATCGACGCCAACGCCGCCCGCCTTTTCGGGTGGCGCCCCCTTTGCGCGTGATCTGAATGTTCGAGTTCAAAGTCCTCGCCGTCTGCAAAGAAACGGGCGCCAGGGCGGGGGAATTTACGACGCCCCACGGAGTCGTAAAAACCCCCGTTTTCATGCCGGTGGGAACTCAGGCCACCGTCAAGGCCATGTCCCCTCGGGAAATGGAGGAAGTCGGCGCCGAAATCCTTTTGAGCAACACCTACCATCTTTATCTGAGGCCGGGCGCGGGCCTGATCGCGGAAGCCGGAGGGCTGCACCGGTTCATGGGCTGGGACCGCCCTCTCTTGACGGACAGCGGAGGGTTTCAGGTCTTTTCCCTGGCGCGCCTCAACAAAATCACCGACGAGGAAGTGCTGTGCCGTTCTCACATCGACGGCTCCCTCCACGCGATGTCGCCGGAGTGGGCCATGGAGGTTCAGCAGTTGCTGGGCAGCGACATCGCCATGTGCTTCGACCAGTGCATACCCTATCCCTCCGCCCGAGAGACGGCGGAAAAAGCCCTTGCCCGGACCACCTTGTGGGCGCGGCGGTGCCGGATCGCCCATAGCCGCGGCGACCAGGCTCTGTTCGGCATCGTCCAGGGCTCGGTCTTCGACGATTTGCGGCTGCGGTCGGCCCGGGAACTCATCGATCTGGACTTTCCCGGTTACGGCATCGGCGGGCTCTCGGTGGGGGAGCCTCACGGGGACATGTACCGTATTTTGGCGCTCTTGGATCCCGTCATGCCCCACAGCAAGCCTCGTTATCTCATGGGGGTCGGTTATCCTCCCAACATCGTCGAGGGGATCGCCCGGGGGATCGACATGTTCGACTGCGTGCTGCCCACCCGTAACGGACGTAACGGGACTCTCTTCACCTCCTTCGGCCGCGTGAACATCAAAGGAAAGAAATACGAACGGGACTTTTCTCCGGTGGACCCCGCCTGCGACTGTTATCTCTGCCGCAATTTCACCAGGGCCTATCTGCGCCATCTGTACCAAAGCGGTGAAATCCTCGCCGCGAGGCTCTGCACGTGGCACAACCTGCGCTTCACGATAGGTTTGGCCCAGCAGGCCCGCGAGGCGATATTGGCCGGCGAATATCCCCAATTTATGGCGCGTTTCAAAGAAACGTTCAGATCAGATATAAAAAATCAGATATGAAAAACCAGATATGAAAAACCGGGCGAATGCGAAAACTTGGCCGAATGCGAAAAACCGAACGAAGGGCGCAGTTCTATGTGAACGGGGGCGTCGAAAATGTTTTATTTTAAGATAGATCGCTGGAACCCGGACCCGAATATCATTGCCCGGGCGGCTTCGATTTTGAGAGACGGGGGATTGGCGGCGTTTCCGACGGAGACCGTTTACGGGCTGGGAGCGAACGGCCTGAACCCGGACGCCGTGAAAAAAATTTTCCGGGCCAAGGGACGCCCGGTGGACAATCCCCTGATACTGCACCTTTCGGAGCCCGGACAGGCCCGGTCTCTGGCGGAAATCGACGACCGCGCGGCCGAGACGATAAAAGCCTTTTGGCCCGGGCCTTTGACCCTGGTGCTTCCGGCGCTGCCCCACGTGCCGAGGGAGGTCACCGCGGGGCTCTCCACCGTGGCACTGCGTATGCCGGATCATCCTGCGGCCCTGGCCCTCATCGACGCGGCCCAGTGCCCCGTGGCGGCGCCCAGCGCGAACCGAAGCGGGCGGCCCAGCCCGACGGACGCGGAGGCGGTGGCGGCCGATCTGGGAGACCGGATCGACATTCTGCTGGACGCCGGCAGCGTCGATGTGGGGCTGGAATCCACGGTCATCGACCTGACGGGCCGGGGGGTTTTGCTTCTGCGGCCCGGAGGCGCGCCGGCGGAAAAACTCGAGAAATTTTTCGGCGAGCCCCTGGAGAGCCCGGGAGACGACGCCCGAAAGCGGTCGCCGGGAACGCGGTACAGGCACTACGCCCCGGCGCTGCCGGTCTCTATATGGAGGCCCGGGGAAGAGGAAATCCCGCGGTCCATCGACCCCTCCACCTCGGGGTTCATGGGCATGACTCCGCCCTCGGCGCATTTTGCGCGAACGGTACTCTTCGACTCCGAAAGCAGCTACGCCCGAGGCATGTTCGCCGGATTCAGACACTTCGAGGCGGAGGGCCTCCGCCATATCGTCGTCGAGTGGCCCCGGTCCCAGGGAATAGGCCTCGCGCTGCAGGACCGAATATGGAGGGCGTCGAATTGAAATTTGAATTTGAATTTGAATTTAAATTGAGATTTCGTTAACCCTTCAAACCCCCCACATCCGATTCCCATCTGACAGCGGTTTTCGTTCAGTGGGGTCTCGGGGGGCCATAAGCAGAGAGCCAGCGACAGAGAAGCTGTGCGAATCGCTTAGCTTTATGACCAGTGAGCCTGCTTTTGGGCGAAGGAACTCCGTCCCCTGAGCCTGAACGTTTACAAATTTCGAAGATATTCGTATTTGCCAAACCTCGAATCTATGAGTATGATCTTTTATTGTTAGATATTTCATTGTTAGATATTACATTGATATTTATCGAACAGTTCGCTTTTCTGTGGCGACGGTGGGATACACTTTAGTACGGAGGAATGAAAAATGCGTTGGATAGTGCTGGCTTTGTCACTTGGCGCGGCTATCATGTCGCTGATTCATGGTGTATTCGAGATATGGATTTCTTCAGGGAGCGCCGGGTTTCCGGTGGAAACCTCGGGGGACGCTTTCACGTGGGTCACCTTCGCCCTCTTGGGGGCCGCGGCCATCTTCGCCCTGGTAGGAGGAGTGCTGGCTTTCAATCGGCGTCGCAGCGGAGGATTTTTCCTTGTCGTCTCCGCGCTGCTCTGCTTTTTTGCCCACCCCTACACCCGCTACTACGGAGGGATCTACTTGGTGGGGGGGATATTGGCCTTTTTCCTTCACAACTCTTCCGGGTATGACGACGAAGAGGAGGACGAAGAAGATTACGAGGACGGGGAATACGACGACGATGAAAGCGACGAAGAAGATGAATACGACGAAGATAATGACGACGAGGACGACGAAGAGAAAGATTTTCCCGAGGATAGGTTTAAAAACAAACATTTGAAGGCCTTTTCCTACGGTAAAAAGAGAGAGCGTTTCGCGCCGTTCGGTATTAGAAATGAAAGCAGGAAAGAAAACAGAAGTGAAAACAGAAGTGAAAACAGAGACGACGAGGGCTTCTCCAAGTTGAACGAGCGGCTGAGAGCCCGCTCCTCCAAAGTGTGCCCGGCCTGCGGAGCCAGCGTCGGCATCGATCATAAATTCTGCTACACCTGCGGAAGCCCCCTGCACACTTCCTCTTCTTCGATAAAAACGGATTCCAAAGCTGCGGGCTACGATTCGTCTTCCGTGATTCTGTCCGTGGGAGACGAGGGGTCCCGTCAAGACGAAGTTCTTCGTCAAGATGAAGCCCTTCGTCAAGACGAAGTTCTTCGCCCAGAAGATTTGCCGCAGGAAAACGCGTCGCGCTTCAAGGAGTTTCAGTCGATCTTTCCCACCGATGGTGCGCGGGACGAGGAAAACCCCGAGGAGGAGGAATTTCCTCCGTCTGTTCCCCATCGGGTTTTCGTCAAGCCGGCGATGGAAAATCGCGAGTCCGTCACCAAACACCACCTGCTGATCAATCCCGACGATTCGTACCAGGAGTTTTCGAATTACACCCGCCGCCGTAAGCGGAGACGTCACTCCTTGGTGCGCCGTATCTTGGCGCCGCTGATTCTGCTTTTCGCAATCGGAGGCGCGGCTTGGTTTTTGCTGGGATCTTCCAAAGTTCGGGAGGATGAATTGCCCGTTCCTCTTCCCATAGATCCCAAGGCGACGTCTCAAGATTTTCGCGCTTTTCCCGATCCAGAACCCGTCGTGGAGGAGGGGCTGCCGAACATCAGTATCGCCTCCCCCGCCCGGGGCGTCGTCATAGGATCCAACGTCAACGTGCGTCCAAACCACTCGATTTCCGGGGCGGCCATTACAAAACTGAACGCGGACACGAGGGTGGACCTTCTCGATCGGTGGGAGGGCGTGTCCGGAAACCTCTCGGGGCCGTGGTTTCAGATACGCACAGGCGGCCGGGAGGGATGGATTTACGGGCAGTACCTCCAGCCCCTGGACGGGCGCTCGTCCACCTTCCCCGAAAGTTACACGGCCAAGCTCCTGAAGACCTTCGGCGCGAGCAAAGAGGAGCTGACGAGCCAACTGGGCCAGCCCACGAGGCAGACGGCCACGACCCTGACCTGGCCGGGGCTGACGGTCAACTTCAGAGGAGAAAACGAGATTGTCCGACTGCACCTCAATTCGGCAAAACATATCCTGCTGAACGGCGTAGCTGTCGGTATCCCTGAGGAACAGCTTTACAAAAATGTAGGTTATCCCTCGGACTACAAGTCGGGGCAGCTTCGTTACATCGAAAGCGGCAACCAGGGAATGTCCGTCACGATGAAAAGCGGAAAAATTCAAAGCATTACAGTGGGCAATATTTGACGATATCGAGATTTTCATCATCAAATTTTTCGCATTTTTCGCATTAAATTTTTTCATATTTAAATTTTTTCACAATCATATTTTTTATAATCAAGATTTTGCATGAGGTGAGATTTTGTCGGATTTGAAAACAGAGCTGAGAGAAATTCAAAAAGAAAAACGGCGGATGACCACGCCGGAGGTCCGAAAGCTGTCCAAGGACGCCACGTTTTACGTCTTGGGGGTGGTTTCCCGGTTCGCCCAGCGCAAAGACAAAAACGACAACCCCTTTTGGGACATTGCCATCATGGACGGCGAAGGGCAGATCGAAGGCAAAATCTGGGGAAGTTCGGAATGGTGGAACATCGGAGGCGATGTGAGGTATAAAATGGACCCCCTCTCCGACGAAAACGCCAAGAAGCTCGACGGGAAAACCGTCGGCCTCCAGGGAAAGGTCGTGGAGTTCCGGGACCAAAACCAGTACAACTTCAATGCCGTCTATTACGTGGACCAGGAAAAATATCCCCCCTACAGTTTCGTCAGGCGCTCCCCCATTTCCGTCGAGGTGATGGAGAGCGCCTTCCATGAGTTTCTGGATATGTGCGGAGAGCCCGTGAAGGGCTTTTTGGAGTACCTGTTTTTCGAGCGCGGCATCTGGCAAACTTACAACGTCTGGCCGGCCGCCGTCTCGCTGCACCACGCCTACGTAGGAGGGCTTCTGGAGCATTCTCTGGCCGTCACGCGCTCGGCGGCGGGCATAGCCCAGAATTACCGGGCCGGGGGGCTCGAGGTGGACGTCGATGTCGTGATTGCGGGCTCGCTCTTGCACGATCTGGGCAAACTGGAGTCGTACCGCCTGTCCCCCGCGCCCGAAATGACCTTGGGGGGCAACGTCGTCGATCATATCGTTTTGGGCTACCATCGGTTCATGGCGCTGGCTGAGGAATATAACAAGAAGCAGGGCGGCCTGAGCGAAAGATGCGTGTTGGCGATAGGGCATATTCTGGTGAGCCATCATGGTTCCCGGGAGTACGGGTCGCCTGTTTTGCCGGCCACCCCCGAAGCTCTGATCGTTTCCGTCGCGGACGAACTCGATTTCAAAATCTTCTCTTGGAAAGAACAGACGTCCCAGTTGGATGGGGAAAAGGAGGTTACCGAGTTCGTGCCCTCGGTTCAGCGCCGCTTCTGGAAAGTTCACCCCGCATGAGTTGCAAGGTCATCATCACTCAGGACCACAACGGGCGCAGGCTGGATCGGACCATCCGTTCCATATGGCCTGCGCTTCCTTTGTCCGCCGTCATGCGGGCCCTGCGAAAGGGTGAGGTGCGTCTGGACGCCGTCCGCGCCAAAGACGGGGGACTGAGGGTCTCCCGGGGGCAGGAGCTTTACGTCCCCTGGGAAGAACCTGACGCCCCTGCGCCCAGAGGAAGGGGAGGCCCCTTGGCCATAGTGTGGCGCGGGGAACACGCCGTCGTGATCAATAAACCGGCGAACCTTTTAGTCCAACCGGACGTCAAGGGCGGCGACAGCGTCGTGACCCGCATTTGGGGCATGTTCGGCGTCGGAGGACCCGGATTTTCCCCGGCGGCGGTGCATCGTTTGGACCGCAACACGACGGGGGCGCTGGTGGTGGCCCTCTCCGGCGAGGCCCTGCGGGGGCTGGAGCGGCTTTTCAAAGAAAGACTCGTCACCAAGCGATATTTGGCCGTCGTCGTGGGGGCGCTGCCGGAAAAGGGCTTCATCGACGCGCCCCTTCTCAAAGAGGAACTCACCGTGCGCGTCGGCGAGGGCAAAACGGCCCAAACACGCTACCGGCGCCTGTCCACGGATGGCCAGTTCTCCCTGGCTTCCCTCGAGCTTCTGACGGGGCGCACTCACCAGGCGCGGGTACACATGGCTCACATCGGATGCCCCATTCTCGGGGACAGAAAGTACGGGAACATCGAGATCAACCGCCGCCACCGCGCCGAAGCCAGACGCCCGCTGCTCCACGCCTACGAACTGGGTTTCCCCGGCGGATGGGAATTGCCGGAGACGCTTTTGGAACTGAGGGGCAAAACGTTCAGGGCGGAACTGCCCCAGGATATGGCCGCGCTTTTGAATGAACGAGGTTGGTCCGGGCAGGTTCAATAATGAACCCACCCGGGCTACTTCAGTCTTTGGGTTTCATCGTGGGAAAGAGAATCACGTCGCGGATGGAGCGGGAGTTCGTCAAGAACATGACCAGACGGTCGATGCCGATGCCCATGCCTCCCGTGGGGGGCAGCCCCGTTTCGATGGCGTTGATGAAGTCCTCGTCAAAGTCGTAGGCCTCGTCGTCGCCGGCGATCTTTTTCCTGAGCTGCTCCTCGAACCGCGAACGCTGGTCCAGGGGGTCGTTCAGCTCGCTGAAGGCGTTGGCCAGCTCTTTGCCGTACATGAAAAGCTCGAAACGATGGGTGTAGTCGGGGGCTTCGGGGTCCCGCTTGGAGAGGGGCGAGATCTCCGTGGGGTGCCCCACGATAAAGGTCGGGGCCGTGATCTTGTCCTCGCAAAACGCCTCGAACATCCTGTTCAAAACGGAAAACCGGCTCTCGTTCCCCTTCAGTTCGGCCCCTAAGTTCTTTTCGACGGCTATTTTGCGGGCTTCCTCATCGGAGACCACGGATCTGAAATCGACGCCCGTGTATTCTTGCACCATATCCAGCATCTTCACGCGGCGGAAGGGCTGACTCAAGTCCGTTTCTATCCCCTGCCACTGGATTTTCAGGGTCCCGACGGCCTCGGCGGCCTTGCGGATCAGCTCCTCGGCCAAGTCCATCATGTCTTCGTAGTTGGCGTAAGCCCAGTAGACCTCCAGCATCGTGAACTCCGGGTTGTGCATGGTGTCGATACCCTCGTTGCGGAAGTTCTTGCCGATCTCGTAGACGCGGCCCATCATGCCCACCACCAGCCGCTTGAGGTAGAGTTCCGGCGCGATGCGCAGATACATATCGAGCCCCAAAGCGTTGTGAAAGGACTTGAAGGGCTTTGCTGCGGCCCCGCCGGCCAAAACCGACAGGGTCGGCGTTTCGACCTCCAGGGTGCCGTGTTCCTCCAGGGTTCTGCGGAACGACGCGATGACCCGGGCGCGCTTCCGAAAGACGTCGCGTACCTCCGGGTTCGCGATCAGGTCGGTGTAACGCTGCCGGTACCGGACTTCCGTGTCCGTCAAACCGTGCCACTTCTCGGGCAGCGGGCGCAGCGCCTTGCACAGCAGCTTGAACTCCGTGACCAGCAGCGTCAGCTCGCCCCGTTTGGTCCTGCAGGGATGCCCGACGACACCGATCCAGTCGCCCGTGTCCACCCATTTTTTGAGGAAGTTGTAACTTTCCTCCCCCACTTCGTTGAGCTGGAAATAAAGCTGTATCCGTTCCTCCTCGTCGGCCAGGTCCGCAAAGGTGGCCTTGCCCTGGCGGCGCAAAGTCATCAGGCGCCCGGCGGTGCGAATTTTCACGCCGCGCTCCACTTCCTCCGTCTGCAGGCGGTCGTAGTCCGCGCGCACCTGCTTCAGAGGATCCCTGCGGTCCCATTTTTCCGTCACGTAAGGGTCGAAGCCCTCTTCCTCCCGAAGGCGCTGCAGTTTTTCCTTGCGCTGCCGGAGGATTTCGTTTTCGGACAGAGACGTATCCGGCGATTTCGGGTTCGTATCCTTGCTCATTTTGCTATCTGGGCTAACTTCTTTGCTAACTTCGATGAGGTCGGTCAATTACTTTTTCCCCTTTCGGTAAACGTGTTTACATTATAATGTAGGGATGTGTTTTTAGCTAAGACCTTCGGATAAAGATGCAAAGAAGCGGAAGCAGCGCCGGATTCATCGCGCTGAATGAAGAATGAAGAATGAAGAATGAAGATTGAAGATTTAAGAATGAAGAATGTTTATGAATATTTACGAAAAGAGTGATCCACATGACAATGAAGTACGGAGTTATCGGCTGCTCTGGACGAATGGGACAAGCCATCACGGACCTTTTTGGCCGGTCGGGGCACGAGTTGGTTTTGACGTCGAACCTGTCGGGGACGGAGTGCAGGGCGAGGCCGGAGGTGCTGGTGGATTTTTCCTCCCACGCCGCCCTTGCCGGAACGGCTGCCCTTTGCAGAGCCCACGGAGCGGCGCTGGTCGTGGGGACTACGGCCCTCGGAGAGGAACATTTCGCGCTGCTGAGGGAACTGGGAAAGGAGGCCGCCGTAGTCCAGAGCTTCAATTTCGCCACGGGCGTCAACGTGCTTAAAATGATCCTCCGGGAATACGCGCCGCTCCTGTCCGATTGGGATCTGGAAATCGAGGAGACGCACCACGACAAGAAAAAAGACGCGCCGTCCGGCACGGCAATCCTTCTGCGGGACGCCATAGGCCGGGATTGTCCCATGCACTCCTTCCGCCTGGGAGGCGTTCCGGGCGATCACAGCGCCCATTTCGCCAACGACGGGGAAGTCCTCACCTTCACCCACCGTGCCTTATCCCGCGGCGTCTTCGCCCTGGGAGCCCTGCGCGCCGCCCTCTTCGTGGTCAATGCCGAAAAGGGCTTCTACACCTTCGAGGACGTACTCAAGCATGGCATGAAATTGGGCGCTGCATCGTGAATAGGTGCCGTATTACGAAATTGAATAATTCGTTTGGAGGAAGCAGTCATGACTGAAATGAACACCGAGGAGATCATTCGCCTGATCAAGGAATCGAAAAAGAAAACCCCCGCCCGCGCCTTCATCGCCGGGGACTTGAGAGGGCTGGACTGGGGCGAGCTGAGCTTCGTGGGCGGCGCGGACTTTGGAACCCTTCAGGGGGACTGGGCGGTCATCGGCGAGATGCTGGAGAAGCACGCCCCCCGCATCACCGCGTCCAGCGTCGAGGTGTACGCCCGCAACTCCGCTGTGCCCATGGCCGATTTGAGGCAGTACGCGGCGCGCATCGAGCCGGGGGCGATCATACGGGAGAAGGTATCCATCGGCAGAAACGCCGTGGTCATGATGGGAGCCGTGATCAACATCGGCGCGGTGATCGGCGAGGAAACCATGATCGACATGAACTGCGTGTTGGGCGGCAGGGCGCGTATCGGCGCAAGGTGCCACATCGGCGCGGGGGCGGTGATCGCGGGCGTCGTGGAGCCGGCCTCCGCCGTTCCTGTGGTCATTGGCGACAACGTGCTGGTCGGGGCCAACGCCGTGGTCATTGAGGGAGTACAGGTCGGAGCGGATGCGGTCATCGCCGCGGGGGCCGTGGTCACGCGGGACGTTCCTCCCAAAGCCGTCGTCGCGGGTTCCCCTGCTAAAATCGTCAAAATGGCCGACGATAAGACCGTCTCCAAAACCCAGATCGTCGAAGATTTGAGGAATTTGTAATGCCTGTTGCGAATGAGGGGCAAGACGAACTGTCTTTGCTGGTGGTTCAAAAATACGGCGGCTCGTCCGTGGCCGCGCCCGAAAAAATCAAAAACGTGGCGTCCCGGATCAAGCGCCGGCTGGAGGCGGAAAATTCCAAAATGGCCGTGGTGGTTTCCGCCATGGGGAAAACCACGGACGGCCTGATTGCGTTGGCGAAGGAGGTCTCGCCCGCCCCGCCGGCCCGGGAGATGGACATGCTGCTGGCGACGGGGGAGCAGGTCTCGGCCGCGCTGCTGGCGATGGCGCTCCGGGACTTGGGGGTGTCGGCCATCTCCCGCAACGCCTTTCAATTGGGCATCGAGACCTCGGAGACCCACAGCGACGCCCGCATTCAGGATATCGATTTATCCCTGCTGCGTCGCAGCTTTCGCGACAACAACGTGGTGGTCATCACCGGTTTTCAGGGCGTGACCCCCGAAGGCGATCTCACGACGCTGGGACGGGGCGGTTCGGACACCTCGGCCGTGGCCGTCGCGGCGAAGGCCGTCTCTACCGGCATCGATGCGGTATGCGAGATCTACAGCGACGTTCCGGGGATTTTCACCTGTGACCCCAACAAGGTGCCGGGGGCGCGCAAGCTGGATTACATCACCTATGAAGAGATGCTGGAGTTGGCCTCTCTGGGGGCAAAGGTGCTGCACATGAGGTCCGTGGAGCTGGCGCGCAAATATGGGGTGACCCTTTACTGCGCCTCCACTTTTTCTGAAGAAAGGGGTACTTACGTGGTCAAAAAACTTCCCGAATGGCTGGAAAGCCCTGTGGTGACGGGTGTAACCGCCGCCCGGAACCAAATGAAATTTGTCGTCAAGCGCCTTCCAGAGGACGGAGACGTTTTGCCCGGAATCTTTCACGCCCTGGCCCTGGCCGGAGTGAACCTCGACATGATATCCACGGCCAACGACGGCGGCATGTCGTTTCTGACGTTTACCGCCCTGGACGGCGACGCTCAAACCGTCACTCGGGCCGTGAGCGATTATATGAACGACAATGGGCTCACGGGATGGGCTCTCGAAACGGGCGGACCCGTGACGAAGGTTTCTGCCGTGGGGGATGGAATGAACGCCGCCACCGGAGTTGCGGGGCGCGTTTTTTCCGCCCTGAGGTCCCGCAGGATCAGCGTGATGGGGATATCCACCTCGGACATCAACATTTCCATCCTGGTGGAGAACGAGAGGGCGGACGAGGCCGTCGCCGCCCTGGCCGAAGAATTCGAGTTGACGGAGAGATAGCGGGCCGCCCAGGCCCCGTATAATCGTAAACGATCCGATTGCTTGGCGCAATGGCTCGCTCTCAAATGGCTCGGCTCTCGATGGAGGTTTGGGTTTATGGATCATGACAAACTGCGCAATGTGCTTGCCACGGGAGAAACGGTGGCGGTCGAGTTCAAAAAGTGTTCGGATGGGGTTCATTCAGATACGTATGAGACGGTTTGTTCATTCCTTAACCGTTACGGCGGGGACATTTACCTGGGCGTGGAAGATGATGGTTCCGTCAGCGGAGTTCCCCGCAACACCGCGCCTCAAATCATCAAAAATTTTATCAAGATGGTCAACAACCCGGAGGTTATATCGCCTACCGTTTATCTTGCGCCGGAAATAGTGGATTACGAAGAGAAAACTCTGATTCATATCCACGTACCTCCAAGCTCAGAGGTACACAGCTACAAAAAGACCATTTACGATCGTGCCGACGACGCCGATGTGAAAATAACGGCGACAGGGCAAATTGCCAGTATGTACATTCGCAAGCAGAATATTTTCACGGAAAAAAGAATTTACCCTTACGTTAAAAATGAACATTTGAGGTTGGATATTTTACCTCGTGTACAACAAATGGCGGTGAACCGCTTTCAAAACCATCCCTGGAAAAGTATGGATAACGAAAGGCTTTTCCACAGTGCCGGGTTGTACGGGGAAGACATGGCGACGGGGGAAAAAGGCTATAACCTCGCGGCCATAATGCTATTTGGGCGCGACGAAGTGATTCGCTCGGTGGTTCCGGCTTATCGGACAGACGCTTTGGTACGCAAAGTGAATACCGATCGTTATGACGATCGCCTGATTGTCGAAACCAACCTGCTCGACAGCTACGAGCAGTTGATGGTTTTCGCGCAAAATCACTTGTGGGACAAATTTTATCTGGAAAATGACGCCAGAATCAGTCTCAGAGATGTTATAACCCGTGAAATGCTCGTCAATACCTTAATTCACCGTGAATTTACCCACCCATACATAGCGAAATTCGTGATCGAAAAAGACAGGATGTTCACCGAAAATGCCAATCGCCCTTTAAATAATGGGGTGATTACACCGGACGACTTCGAGCCAAATCCGAAAAATCCGATTATTTCCTCGTTCTTTCGCAATATCGGCCTCGCCGATGAACTTGGATCCGGCGTTCGGAATTTATATAAATATGGTCGGCGCTATTCGGGAAAAGAGCCCCAATTGATCGACGGAGACGTGTTTCGGATTATCATGCCACTAGACGACGCTTACTCGTTTGATAGCGGCAGCGGTAAAGTGCAACTTTCTCAGAACATAAAGGGCGAGAATTGCACTTTAACGGAAAAAGCTATACTGGATTTTCTGAAAGACAACACCACTGCGAAACAGACCGATATAGCCAATGTCGTAGGAAAATCCCTCAGAACCATCAAAACGGAAATGGCCCTATTACGAGAAAAGGGATTGCTTCGACGGGAAGGCACTAAAAGGAGCGGACGGTGGGTCGTTATGGAAAAATTAGACGCTTACTCGTTCGATAGGGGTAAAGTGCAATCCTCCTGGGATGTATAGTGCAATTTTTGCACTTTAAATTGCACTTTAAATTGCGCGTCTGCACTTCGCCTCTTTTTCCGGTCGTGTACCCAATATGTTGATGAGTACTTGTAAACCGTTATCAGTGAAGGGCTTAAAATAAGCCATCAACAAATTGGTTACACTACCCAAGATTGCCTTTCCTACATTTCGTGATAGCCGGCGACTTCGATTTTGTTTTGTTCCACGACGGCCTCGACCTCGGGGCGGCTTTCGCAGGGAAAGTCGCAGGCCAGGCCGCAGCTCGACGAAAGTTTCCGGGGAACGGGAACCACGGACGCCTTTATCCCCTCCTTCCGGCACGCCCGCTCGAACAAGAGCGCCATGCTGGTCGTCTTGAACGTCGCCAAACACGTCAAGATTTTCCCCCCCTCGCTTGCCTTATTTCGCTCGCCTTCTTCGACGGGTATTATAGCGTTTTTGACTATTGCCGGGAGGGGTTCAAAGTGTGCGGAAGGCGTAAGAACGTACTATAATGACGGTACTTTTCCGACTGGAGGGCGAGGCTTGTTTTACTTAGTGATCGGGATCATGCTCGTTGTGGTCGGCGTGAGCGCCATCATCACGCAACGCTCTCGGCATTGGGCGGGGTTGCATGGGGAAAAACGAGGCGAGGAAACCAAGCCCGAAGAAACCGGGGCCGTCGAGACGCGCCCTCAGGAACCCGCCCCAAAAGCGGAGGAGGAAATTTCCGATTCCCTCACTTTGTCGCGCCCTCCCGAAAAAGAGCAGACCACGACATCTCCAACGGTTCCGGCAGAACCGGCGCCCGTGGCGGAACCGGATTTAGGTCCGTCCGGGCCGTCTTTCGGATTGGAAGAGGAAATCGTTCCTCTAAAGCCCCTGCTGGCGGCCGCGCCCATCAGTTCTCCCAACGCCCTGACCAGCGCCACCTACTCCTCCGTCGCGCCGCCGAGCCTGGGCGATTCTCCTTATGCCTACGGCAATACGGAGGAGGCAAAACCGAAGGCCGAGTCGACGCTGCTTCGCTGGAGCGGTAAGATGGGCAGTATCCAAATCGGGGACCTGACCATCCGCGGGCCGTTGACGTACTGGTCCGACGGCCCCAGCAGCACCCCGGAGCCCTCCTGTATCGACATCACGCTCCCCGTGGAATATCCCGGCGGAGAATCCGAGCTTCCCAGCGAGGGAGCCACGTCTTACCGGGAAATGACCCCGCTGCAGAGAGGCGTTTATCTCCTTTGGCTGGCGGGGGGGCGCATTCAGCCTCCGTCCCACATATGCTATCCGATCCTCTGGCTGTTCGGCCTGGAGCGGCGCGTCCTGTCCGACCGGCTGGATATCGCCGTCTGCATCGGCGAGGCCTTTCGGCTGCTGCCCCTGATCCGGTGGGAATCCCTGCGGCAGGGCCTGATCAAATTCATCACTTGGATGGCGGCCAAGGCGTGGCTGCCCGAGGAACAGCTTATGGCCTTCAGCCGCGCCCTCTCCGCCGTGCCCACGGAAATTCTCAACATGTTGCTGCGGCCTTATGCCGACGCGAGGCTGCCTCTTCCCTCGGCGGTGGCCTTCACCCTCATGCGCACCTCTTCTCTCGCCGAGGAGACGGAGAAAAAGCCCATACCCCATACCGACGACCTGGTGGCGCAGTTCGCGTCCAAGTACAAAGCCAAATGTTCGGGAGGGCTGGTGCTGCCCAGGCCCAAAAGCTCCCTTTTCATGGCCTATGTTCCCACCAACCCCACCCTTGCGGGGGATAAAAACATAACGGGCGGGGTTTTGGAGCTTCCCGATTTTTTCAAAGATCTTACAGATTTCGCGCCCCTCCTCGCTGTATGGAAAGAATTTCTCAAAAACGTCGCCCCTCCGTCCAGCGGCCCCGAGCCCTCCAGCGCGGCGGAGGAGTTGGAGAAATTGGGGGACCGCCCGGACTGGGATTCGTTCATCCGGCGGCTGCAGGGGTTGCCCGAGGCGGAGGACTCGTTGGAAACCGTGGAGGTCACCGCGCCCCTCACCTCGAACCTGGCGGCCGTGGCGGATCTGATGCGTATCGACCACTCCGGAAGTTCCCAAGGCGGGCAGGAAGGGGAGAAAAACAGGCAAAAGCCCGGCGCCTCGGACCGCAAAAAAATCGCCGATACCGCCAGGGTGGAGGGTTTTTTGATCTTGCCGGATCTGGGTATCGCCGGGAAGGAATACCACTGGGACGACCCTATCGTGCTGGCCCCATTCCCCTCGGGTTTGCGCCCGTCCCAGGATTACAACGCCGCGGCGCTCCTTTTGGAATACGTCTGCGCCCTGACGGGCCTTTCCGGGCCGGAGGGAACGGACAAGCTGAAGGCCCTGGCGGCACGTCTGGACGACTATTTCTCTCTCACCTCCGACGATCATGTAAGGCTCGACGCCCTCTCCTCCGTTTTTTTGACGGCCTCCTCACCGGCCTCTTCGGGCGGCGGCCCGGACAATATCGGAGAGTGTCTGCAGTTCTGGCTGCAGCGAGAACAGCGGTCCACCGTGCGGGATTTTCTGACGGATTTTCTGACGTCCAGGGGAAACGCCCAGGCGGAGAACCCTTCGAACGTGATCGCGGCGATTTGCGGCTCCCTCGCTATAGAGCGACCTCCTTCCGCCGACTCGGCCCCCCTGTCCCCGGAGGCGCG
This sequence comes from Synergistaceae bacterium, assembly GCA_031277095.1. Classification (GTDB taxonomy): domain Bacteria; phylum Synergistota; class Synergistia; order Synergistales; family Aminobacteriaceae; genus JAISLU01. The sequence continues at coordinate 12,465 of JAISLU010000079.1, read as the reverse complement.
GCTGGAGCTGGGAGCCCAAGTGATCAAAATTCTGACGCCTTTATTCAAGGACTGATTGGCTTGGTTTTGAGGCTTGGATATATGATCCGTCCATTTTTACAGGAGGTGAATGATGATGATACATGATGTTCCGAAACCTGAATTAAGTCCGAATTTCACTATTGACGATATCCATAAAATCAGAGAATGGCACTACGAGATGTTAAAGGACGCAACAGTCGACGAACGCATCGAATTTTATAACGTGGAAGGAGATAAAGCTAGAGCCCAAAGGGAACAAGACCGAACAGAAAGCGCAGAAAATGAAATTAAAGCTGGATGAAATATTTATGAAGTTTCTCAAATCCAGAAAATTCATAGCTTAAATTTGGGACACGGCGAGTATACGAGATCTAAAATTTGCATCGACTTTGGGAGGGCGAACCATGTTCGAGTATGTGATTGTAGCGGACGATTACACAGGCGCGGCGGAGACGGCATCGAAGTTCATAAACGGCGGATACCGTTCTTCGGTGACTCTGGACCCAGGATCTTTGGGATCGATGCAGCATTTCACGGTTGTAGCGCTCGATACGGAAACTTTTTTCGACACTCCCGAAGAAGCGGAGAAAAAATTGACGAACGTGGCCCGCAACCTGCTTCCCTGGAAGAACAGTACCGTGTTTTTCAAACGTGTGGAGCCCTCTCTGCGCGGCAACGTGGCCTCCGAGATTCGCGCCATGGCGCGGGAATTGGGCTTCGAGTACGTCGTTGTCGTCCCCGCCCTCTCCCGCGGCCGCAGATTCATCGAGGAAGGCACTGTTTACCTGGACACCCAAGAGCATAATATTCCCTCCTCCATCGCGACGGAGGGCAAGTCCGCCACCTTGGACACCACCGCTGAAACCCTGCGGGAAGGGGGGTTCGAGCCGATAAAGGTCACCCTGGAGGAAATTCGGGGCGGCAAAGTCCCAGAGATCGTCGGGAGGAAGGCCGGGAAAAAAATTGCCAAGAAAGGCTGCTTCTGCTTCGATGCCGAAACCGACGAAGATTTGAAAGCCATCGTCCGAGGCGTATTGAACGTGACGCCGGCCAAAAACGTCCTCTGGGTCGGCGCTATGGGGCTGGCGGAAGCTCTGGCCATGACCCCCAAGCCCTTCATCGTCGTTGTGGGAACGCCCCACCCCCGAAGCATCCGCCAGGCCAGGCAGCTTTTGGAACATGCTATGGTTTATCCCGTCCAGTTGGACGTGGGGGTACTGGAAGGCGGCGACGCCGTTATCGATGCCGAACGCACCCGGGTCGCGGAAGAGGCGGAAAACTTGCTGCGCTGCGGCCAGTCCATTCTTCTGGCGGGGACGGTCGAGGGCCGTTTCGTCCGGGACACCTATCCCGACGGCGATATCGACGGATTTTTAGGCTTTCTGGCGGAAACCGTGAGGGACATCATGGGACGCGTTAAGATCGGAGGGCTTTGCGTCACGGGGGGAGACTGCACGGTGCGGATCGTCCAAAAGGCAAAGGCCGAAAGTGTCGTGCTGCTGGAGGAAATTCAGGAGGGCATTACCCTTTCCCGGCTCAGCGGCGGCTCCTTCGACGGATTGCCCATGATCACCAAAAGCGGCGCCCTCGGCGGCGAACGGGCGCTGGTTCATTGCATGGAGTACTTCACCCAGGGGCAATAACCGTAGCTCTGGCTTCGCGCAGACGGAACATGGCGGCGCCGCTTTTGGAAAGGTTCAAACTCATTGGAAAACTCATGGACAGCAGGGACGAATGTGGAATAATGGTAACCATTCTCCTGACGCTCGCCCCCTTGAGCTTGAGAACGGTTACGAATAATGTTTTCTATTCTGTAAATCTGTATAGGGTTTGAATTTGACGGGAGGTGCGAAACTTTTGGAAAAACTTTACGAGCAAATGGACTTTATCCTGTCTGGAGGGGCATTGAAGTCGTTGGTAGATTTTTTGACGCCCAGAGTCGAGGCCGCGTTGATCGTAAGCCCCAATGGGGCGGATCTGGAGATAGTGGACGCTGTGAAGACTCGGACGGAGGGGTTGTTCCTGCGCAAGCAGGCGTCGAAGCTGGCCTCCGTTTTCAAGGAATGCGCTTTGACCGGAAAATTTTCCATCGACTGCGCGGCGATGGAGGGCGAATGGCCTTGGGCGGTGCGCATTCACGGCGCTCAATGGGTGTTTTACATTCTGCTTCGCCAGTCCCCCGAAGCCTTGATTCCTGAACTCCAGCCCATAGCGGGCCTGATTTCTCTGTGGCAGACTTTCCAGCAGATCAAAACTACGGAAGACCGCCTTTCCCGGCTGGCTTACATGATCCTGGCGACAAAAAATACCTTGGCTTCTATTTTCGAGCCGATGCCTCTGGACTATTACGCGGCCTTTTTGACGGACGTTCTGCGGGAAAGCCTTTTCCCAAAATCCCTTTCTATTTTCCAGGACAACGGCAAGACGCTCTCTTTGCTCGAAGGCGACGAGCGGACCCCCCCGGCGAGAAAGGGCCTTTACTCCCAGACGATGCTGCCCCCCACCCCCGTCGTCACTCAAAAGGAGGACGCCTCCTACGAGGTCGTGCTTCCCATAACGGAGCCTTATAAATTGTTCTGCGTTTCCGAATGGGACAAATCGCCTATGGAAGAAACGTTGAATTTCCTGGAACTCGTGGGGAACTTGGCGTCCCGCGCCCTTTCCATCAACAACCTGCGGACCGAGAACACGGCCGGCAAAGACAAAACCACATCGGATAATTTTACCCTCCTTTCCCTTGCCGAGGCTTTGGACGCTTTGAAAAAGCAAACAACCCGGGCCGCGTTTCTCTCCATCGTCACGGATATTTTTTCGGAACTCGTGCATGAAAGCGAGTGTTTTCTGGTTATACGGGACAAGGACCTGGGGGGATATCTTCCGGTGGAGTACCGTAAAAACGGGCTTCCCGTCCCCTTCCAGCCCACGCTCTTGCCCTCCGCCCCCGTTGTGGCCAAGGCGGAACGGCCCTTTTTCGACCTGCAGAAGACGGACCTGGCGGAGTTTCTCAAGTGTCCCTGGCCCGAAATGGACCGTATGCGCTACGTTTTCCCTTTTTGGAACCACGGCCGGTTGGAGGGGTTCATCGCCCTGTACTCGAAAATTCCTTCATTCGCCAGCGACGAAAACAAACTTTCCGCCCTGCAATTGGTTTCGCAGTTTGCCGCTTTCGATTTAGGGAAATTCATGGAATAATATGGAATATGAAATAATATAAAATGATAATTACGGAGAATAAATGCGAATAATGAATTTCGTGAATAACGGCGCTCGCGGTTTACAAATAATTTGGAGATGTACGAATAACGCACGTTTCTAAACGACGCTTGTCGTCGATCATTGGTGAGATGTGAGGAATCTTGATGTCTTTACTCAAGAAATTTTTATATCCCGTGTCGGGACTGCTTATCGCTTTGTCGATTTTAATGGCTTTCAGCAGCGGCCAGTCAATTCTTTTGAGCTTCGAAGCCGCCGAAAAGCATATTTTCGAACGGGATATGCAAAGACTCGACGATCATTTGCAAACGAAGCAGGAAACCCTGCTGCGTCAGGCAATCCCTCTCGCGGCACATGAACGGGTGTCCGAGGGAGACTTTTTTTCCGCCGAACAGCTGCACATTCTTCCGCTGCAGACGGTGGCCCTGTGCGACTTCTCCTCGGGCACGGCGGAGGGATACCAAAGAGACGGAGAGGGGCGTAGCATCGATCTTTCACCCTCGTTTTCCCAAAATCTCACGCAAGCCGTGCGGCAGCTTTACAGCGAAAAATCTTCTCTTGCACCCATAAGCGGACTGCTCAAAATCGGCAGGGAGAACTTCATCGTGGGCATCGCTCCCGTAATGGACGAGCTTCACGGCGTTCAGGCTGCGGTGGTGGTGGGGGAAACCCTGGAAGAGTTTCTCGCCTCCGTGTTTCGCATTTTGGAAGAGGATTTCCAGTTGCTGGACCTGGAAAAAACCCCCAACGTTCTTACGGCCCCGGAATTCGCGCAGATCACGGAAAACGGCGATCGCGTCGACGTGCTGCTTTCCGATAAAGAGGCCGTCATCTATTACACGTTTACGGGCATCCTCGGACAGCCGAACAGACTTTTTATCCGCAGCACCACCCGAAGGGTCCTTTACGGAGAGGTCGTCAAAACTCTGGGAAACCGCTATGCCTGGCTCGTCTTGCTCAGTACCTTGATCTTGATGCTGGTCTTCGTCATTTTCGACAAACTGGTTCTGTCCCGTCTGAAGAAAGTGCAAAAAATCGCGGACGACATCTCCTCCCAGTGGCAGGTCCACCTTCGGATTCCCCTGGAGGGCAACGACGAGATCACCCACCTTTCCCGGTCCTTCAACACCATGCTCAAGGCGTTGGAAGAGCTGATTTCCAACGTGCCGGACCCGTTGATTCTCTGCGGGCCCGACGGCAAGATACTCCTGGCCAACGCCTCCACCCGCCAGCTTCTGGACTATCCGGAAACGACGGACCTGACGGCGCTCTCCTTCGACTCCATCGTCGTCGAAAAGGAGAAAAGCAGCGGGCCGGGCGAAAATTTGCTGAAAAACGAGGCCGACGTGTTCGAGGCCACCCTGCGCCGCCAGGACGGCAAACTCCTTCCCGTGGAGATTCACCAGGAGACCCTGATCTTCGGCCGCAGTTCCTACACCCTTTCCATCGCCCGGGACCTCACCGAACGCAAGATCATGGAGGCGCGCCTCGTCCAAATGGCTTTCTACGACGCGCAAACGGGTCTGCCCAACAGGCATTACTTCTTGGACGAACTGGAAAAAGAACTGCGGAACATGGGTACGATAGCATACTATTCCTTTTGCGTCGCTTTCATCAACATGGACAAGTTCAAACTGGTCAACGAACAATTGGGGCCGCGAGGCGCAGATCAGGTGATCGTCCAAGTCGCGGAGAGGATCAATGGTATCATCATGGGCTTTGCCTCGGCCTTCCGCCTGAGCGGAGACGAGTTCGGGGTCATCATTCGCGGCACGAACTCCAAGGAGTACGTGCGGTCCCTTCTCCAACGCATTCAGCGCCTCCTTAACGTCCCCATCTCGGTGGACGGGAAAACGGTATTCCCCAGCGCCAGCTGCGGCGTGGTACTCGATATCCAGACTTCCACCACCTCCTCCCAGATTTTGTCCCTGGGCACCGACGCCCTGATCGCCGGAAAAAAACGAGGCATCGGCACCATTACCTTCCTGACCATGGAGGAAGGGGCGGAAGAGAGCAAGCACCGCCGGTTCAACTTGCTCTCCTTTCAGGCAAGTATGCAGCAGGGGCTTTCGGCATCGGAGTTCATTCCTTACTTCCAGCCCATATATCAGTTGTCGCCGGCCCGCCTGTCCGGCTTCGAGGCCCTGGTCCGCTGGCATCACCCTCAGCATGGCCTTCTGACTCCTGGGGTTTTCATCCCTCAGGCGGAAGAGACGGGGTTCATCACTAACATCGACAAATGTATCATCCAGCAGACGATCTCCGTCGCTAAAAAATGGTCCGCCGCCTATCCCAAAGTACCCTTTTTCCTCAGCGCCAACGCCTCGGGGGCGTCGTTCCTGAATCCCGCCTTCCTGTCCTCCATCTGCGACTGTATTCAGGAGGAGGCCTTGGACCCCCGTTACTTCGTTTTGGAGGTCACGGAGGGTATTTTCATCGAGAACTTGGAGGTCACCAACAAAAAATTGAACATGCTGAGGGAGTTCGGCGTGAGGATCGCTCTGGACGACTTCGGGACGGGGTATTCTTCGCTGCAATATATAAACCAGCTCCCCATCAACTATATAAAAATAGATAAATCTTTTATCGACCAACTTTTCCTGTCCGAAAAAACTTCGCTCATGGTCCGTTCCATCATAAACATGGCTCACGACCTCAATTTCGAAATCGTGGCCGAGGGAGTGGAAAATCAGGACCAAGTCAACTGGCTGACGGAGAACAACGCGACCAAGGGCCAGGGATATTTTTTCGCCTGCCCTCTCCCCCAGGAAGAAGCCGAAAATTTGTTGGCGGACGCGCAATTTTTCGGAGAACTCGATCTTTAATGACCGGATCATGAATCCGGATCATGAATGAAGGTCAGGGAGCTTCGTTTCGACGTTCGGCGCATTCGAGGGGCGATTCGAGGCGCAGAAACCATCCGTGAAAACCTCCTGCCCCTGTTCAAGTTGCGTTTCATGCGCTATACTGCCTATTAGATGTGGACTTTTAGTCATGCACTCGACCCTTTAGGCGGTGATAGCGTTGGATAGGCATCGTATCGATGAATTGGGCATCAGCTATGTAGAAAAACTCTCGCTTTACGAAGAGTATTCTTCACGCATTCGCAACTTGGTTCAAGATCTGGTGGAGCGGGAAGATATCGAAATTTGCAGCATCGACGGCTGGGCCAAGGCCCCGGCCGAGCTTGTGAAATCTTTGAACGCTCACTACGAGGGAAACGATTCGTCAGGGTTGGATTCAATTTCGGACTTGGTGACGGTGCGGGTGTTGCTGCGTTTTCCCGAGGACGTCTATAAAGTAGAAGATATCGTTTGTTCGGAGTTCAACGTGGATCTCGATCATTCCATCCCCTCCAGCGGCCTGGAAGACCCCTTCCGCTTCGGCTATCCTGCCGTACTCTATACCTTGGCTCTTTCGGAGAGCCGTTCTTCCCTCCGGGAGTGGCGCAAATACCGGGGGCTTTCTTTCCGACTGGAGCTTCGCACGGTGCTTCAGGAGGCGTGGGCGACGATTTCTCCCCGGGTCAACATGAACGTGGACTCCGTGTCCGAAAAAAAGCTCAAGCGGAAGCTGGTTCGCCTGGCTGCCCTTCTGGAGGAGGCCGACGAAGGATTTCTCTCTCTCTGGGAAGAGGTAAAAGACGTGGCAGTCCTGGTCCCGCCGGTGCCGGAGCCCGAAACGAGAGGCGACGTCTCGGTTTCCGCGGAGCGTACTTATACGGAAGAGGAGCTTTACGACTTTTTCAGCAAAGGCGACGTGGTGGACGAGACCCTCAACAAATGGAGTTCCATGGCCATCAAGGCAGGGTTCCCGATTTTTGTGCCATCGCCCAACTATCTCAAGGAAAGTTTCCAATTTTTGTATAAAGCTTTTCGGGCGGCGGGCATCGACACCATCTCCGAGGTGGAAAAATTTCTGGCCGAGCTGGACGAAGATGACCGGGCGCTTTTACAGCTGCGGGCGATCCACGGGGCTTTCGAGAAAGAAAGCAGCGCGTGGCGGGTGGATGCTTTTTCCGCGCTGTTCCTTTTGGTGCTGAACCTGAAGTGGGACGTTTTGAAGGGAAAAGACCTGGTGCAGCTTGATATCAAGCGCGGCTCCGACCGTATCAGCGGTATCGAAAGTTGAAACTAGCGTTGATTCGAGAGTCGGCTTGAGTCGTGAGATCGTGAAAATGTCATAAACGTGAGGAGGGCTTTTGTCCTCCTTTTTTCGCGTTTTGTTATAGTAAAATGTCAGTATCACCATCTAAGGAGGGATATGTTTATGAGAAGCGCAATACTCTGGATGGTCATTTCTTACTTTATCGGCTCCATCCCCACCGGATATCTCGCGGCTCGCCTGGTGAAGGGCGTGGACATCCGTGCCGTCGGTTCCGGCAGCATCGGGGCGACAAACGTTCGGCGCGTCATGGGGCAGGGATGGGCCGTTTTCGTATCCATCGTCGATATGCTGAAGGGTGCCCTGGCCCTTCTCGTCACGGCGACATCGGCGAGTACGGCGCCTTGGCTGCTGTCTCTGGTGGGGTTCGCCGTTGTCATGGGGCACAACTACCCTGTCTGGCTGAAGTTCAGAGGCGGCAAAGGCGTGGCGACCACCTACGGAGTGGTGTTTTTCCTGTGGCCCTACGAGTCTTTCGCCGTCGCCCTCTTGAGCGGAGCGATCTGGTACGCCGTCATGACGACCACGCGCTATGTTTCCCTCGCTTCGATGTCCTCACTGTTGGCTTTGCCCGTGTTTTTCTGGATGCTCGACGCGCCTTTCTCCTTCATTCTGGTCTCCCTGGTTCTGGCCGTTTCCTCGCTTTACCGACACGGCTCGAACATCGAGCGTCTCTCCCAGGGGAGAGAGAGCCGGGTTTGACGGCAGGCAACCGTGCCGAAGTCACGACAATGACGTCCTTTTTCGAGTCTCTGCGCGACGAAGGGGCGCGCTTTTTGGACGAAGACCCCAGTAACCGTATGGGAGTGGCTTGGGGGGACGAGCGTATCTGGGTAAACCCGTTGTTTGGCGTGGCGAGGGGGGACGACCCCCTTTTTGAAGCTCTCAAGAACAAGGTGGACGAAAAACACTGGCTGCCGGCCGAGGCCTTTTCCGCTTCCCCAGAGGGATACAAGGCGGACCCGGCCGAACTTTCCGTCGTCTCTTGGATATTGCCCCACAACCCCGTCACGAAAAAGGACAACGCTTCCTGCAGGGAGATGACATCCGAGCGTTGGGCGCGTTCCCGCATCTTCGGCGAGGCCGCCAATGCGGCGCTCCGGGACCACATGACGGAGTTTCTTCGAGCCGCGGGCTGCGAGGCCGTAGCCCCCATGCGCCTCGAAGGCTGGACCGAGCTGAAATCGGAACGGTACGTCTTCGCCTCCAACTGGTCGGAGCGGCACGTCGCTCATGTTTGCGGCCTTGGGACCTTCGGGCTCTGCGACGGGCTGATCACCCCCGTGGGCAAGGCGGTTCGTATCGGGTCGGTGGTGCTGCGGGCCCGGCTCGAACCGACGCCGAGGCCTTACACGCGATACGACGAATATTGTCCATTCAAGACGAAAAAGACCTGCGGGGCTTGTATCGGCCGATGCCCTGCCGGAGCCCTTTCCGCCCAGGGGCACGACAAAATGAAATGCCGCGCCTTTCTGAACGGAAAGACCGCCCCTTATGTGGAGGAACATTACGGTTTCAAGGGCTACGGTTGCGGACTCTGCCAAACAGGAGTTCCCTGCTCCTCGGGCATCCCGCTTGGGTGAAGTCTTTGGGTGAAGTCTTGAAGAATGACCGCATGAGAGTGGAAAAGGGGGGGGTTCGATTTATGGCTAAAATGAGCGATTATGCGTCGTGGAGCCCGCGAGACGCGAGGCAAATGATCCGCGAAGGAAAGTGGGATCGGCCGACGTCGGGGATGTGCGCCGGGCACGTACAGGGAAACCTGGTAGTTCTTCCCAAAGATTTGGCTTACGATTTTCTGGTGTTCGCCCAGCGCAACCCGAAACCTTGTCCGATCCTGGACGTGACCGAACCCGGCGACCCTGAGCCTAAGATCGTGGCCCCAGGGGCCAGCCTAGCCACCGACATTCCCCGCTACCGCGTTTGGGAAAACGGCGAGTGCGTCGCAGAACCGACGGACGTGACGGAATATTGGCGCGGCGACTTGGTGGGGTTCTTGGTGGGATGCTCTTTTTCCTTCGAGGGGGCACTGGTCCAATCTCACATCGCGGTGCGTCACATCGACTGCGACTGCAACGTGCCCATGTACGTCACGAACATTCCCTGCCGCCCGGCGGGAAGGCTGGAGGGCCCCATGGTGGTCTCGATGCGCCCGGTGCCCGCCTCACTGATTCCCAAGGCCGTACTCTGCACGGGACGGTTTCCCGCGGTTCACGGCGCTCCGGTTCATATCGGAGAACCGGCGGCCATCGGAATCAAAGACATCTCTCAGCCCGATTTCGGTGATTCCGTACCCATCGAGCCGGGAGAGGTCCCCGTATTTTGGGCCTGCGGCGTCACCCCGCAAGCCGCGATCATGGCCACAAAACCGGAGTTCGCCATCACCCACTCCCCTGGGTGCATGTTCATTGCCGACCCGCTGGACAGCGACTACGCGGTATTCTAGAACTGAGACCGCAAAAGCCACCCTATGGCGTAAAGATAATTTTGCGGGACGCCCATTCCCAGCGCGTAAAAGCGGGTTAGGCGACGCTGAGCCGGGGAGTATCCCTGCTCCGCCGCCATCCGATACCATTTTGCGGCTGTCCCGTTGTCCTTGGGGACCTCCTTCGAGGAAGCAAAGGTGGTGTCGTAGATCTCGCCCAGCATAAACTGCGCTTCAGTATCGCCCGCGGCGGCAAGAGCTTCCATTTTAATCATTTCTATTCCAAGGGTTTCTATTCCGAGCGTTTCTACTCCCTTTCCTTCCGGAAAGGCGCCCTCCTTCAGCAGAGGAGCCGGCAGCGCGATGATGGACCGAACGCCCCAATATTCCGCGTAACTTTGATTTTTCCAGTCGCTGGAAAATGGGCGAAGATCCGAGAAAAAAAGCAGCCTCGGCTTGACCGTAAGGGCGGAGACGACGATATCCTTTTTGCCTTCGTTTTTTTGCCGTATGATGGAGGCCTCGCGGTCCTGCTGTTCCGCTGCGTAGAGGGGCGCGACGCGCAAGTCCTGCAGCAGCGATATAAAATTCCCGTTTAAAAGCAGGCATAGCACCAAAAGCACGTTACGCCAAGGGTATATACGAAGCGAACGGATTTTCTCGAGGACTTTTTCGTTTCTATAGCCGAAGCTCCACAAAAACAACCAGGTCGCCCCCATAATCCAAATCACTAGCCCCTCCGCCCGGGCAGGCAGCCCCATGCTCATTGCCCAACCCGCAATAGCCTGCTGAAAGAGCGCGATAAATATCATCAACGCAAAAATATGTCCTGCCCTCAAACGCTTCGATATTGCCTCATCGAACGGCTTCGCATGAACCGCGATGACGGGCATGTAAAGAACCACGAGATAGACCATCGGTTTCATGAAAAACTTCAGGCTCGTGATCCCGCCGAACACTCCCGCCACACCCAGAGTCTGCAGGACATTTTGACCTCCTTCCCCCATCCGGGCGCCCGTTCCCGGCGAAAGGTAGAGGACGAGAAAACTTGCTGCTGCCGTCAATAAAACAAAGCCGCTGGTATGCAGGGAAAAATAATCCTTGTGTGACATAAAGCGAAGCGTCAGCCAAAACAAAAACACGATCTGCATCAGGCCCATCGTTTCCAGAATCAGGCCGTTGAGAAAGACCAGCAGCAACAAAAAATAAAACAATACACCGCGTGTTTTTGAACGCAATACATGGATCAAGGTGGCGCAACACAATAACGAGAAAGCTGCCGTCCAAATGTAGGGCATACCGGAAAGCCAATAGAAAGTTTCGTTGAGCGCCGGAACAAAAGAAAACCATACTGCCTGCGACAATAACGCTATTCCGGCTTTCGCCCCTCGAGGCAATTTTGGATTTGTTTCGGAAAACAAGACATACAGGGCAACGACGTTGAACGCCACAGTGATCCACAGCAACAGCATGGGGTTTATTTGAGACGCTGTCAACACAAGAAAAGTATTGAACCATCGCCCCGTCCATGACGTGTAGAGCGTAATTTGACTTTGCCAAAATCCCTGATCTCGTAAAAGAGAACGGAAAACATAATCGTCCGCCGAGGGATACAAATAAAACCCCAGGCTGCAGAACGACAAAACATACAAAGTTGAAATCCAGCACCGGGATTTTGAAAAAGATAATGTTTTCACTCTTCTTCCACGCTACTTTCCGGGAGAATTTCTTTTTGGCTCTGAAAACCATTCTGAAAACAAGACCGAACGATATAAATCGGACGTTGTTTGCTTTCCATGTAGGTTCGTCCAATGTATTCTCCCAATATCCCGATTCCCAACAACTGCAGCCCCCCAAAAAAGAGAATCATGCAAACAGACGAAGTGTATCCCGGAAGAGCGACGCCCAGAATCAACGTTTTCAAGAAAATGAACATATCATAGCAGAAAGCGCCTAAAGAAATAAAACTGCCCAAATAAAGCCACATTGTAAGAGGAAAAGTGCTGAAAGAAGTAATGCCCTCCAAGGCAAATTTCCAAAGACGCCAACCATTGAAATTACTTTTCCCTGCGGTGCGCATTTGCCGCGTGTACTCAACGACACAGGTTTTAAATCCAACCCACGCAAAAAGCCCTTTCATGAAACGATGCCGCTCTCGTAATGTCTTCAGGGCATCCGTGACGCGCCGGTCCATGAGGCGAAAGTCTCCGACATTTTCCGGCATCGGAGGACTGGAAATTTTATTGTGACAGTAATAAAAAAGTTGCGCGGTAAAACGCTTCATAAAAGAATCAGTGGAACGGTCAATGCGTTTGGCCAAAACCACCTCGTAGCCCTCGTGCCATTTCTCGACCATGATAAGCTCTGGTGAATCCTGCAAATCGACGTCAATGGGTATCATGGCGTCGCCTGAAGCATAGTCGATAGCGGCCGTCAGCGCCGCCTCTTTGCCAAAGTTACGGGATAAATCGATAACTTTGACACGAAGATCTTTTCTCGCGAAGGACAATAAAACATCCAAGGTATGTGAGTTTTTCATACTTTTTTACTAAAAATTCATCGCACCTCTCTAAATGCTTGCAATTAAAGATCATTTACAAATTAATATTTGATGTTCCTTCTTATATTAATAGTAAAATTAT
>JAISLU010000070.1 GCA_031277095.1 Synergistaceae bacterium | reverse complement strand
TGGCGTACGGTCTTCTGACGAGCATCAGCCAGGATGAGGACGAACGAGCGCGCTTCCGAGCGAGACGCAAATTTCAAATGGACATGGAACACAATCGCATCGTCGTTTTCGAGGAAGGTGAGCGGAAAGGTATAGATGAAACTAAACGCGAAATCGCGAGTAAATTGCTGTCGAGTGGAGTTTCGTTAGACATCATTACCCAAAGTACGGGCTTGTCCCGAGATGAAATTCAGGCTCTGACGAAAGTCCATGCGTAAAGAACTCGTTGATATCGAAGTCCCTGAAATTCTTCCTCCGTCGGACGATGGCGTGTTCAAAACCCTGCTGACCCACCCAAACGCCAAACGCTGTTTGGTGGACATCATCGCCTCCAACATCGGCCTGCCCGTGAAGGACGTTACCGTTCGGAACAACGAACTGCCTATCCGCGTTCCCCATGCGCGAACGTGGAAACTTTTATGCGAAATGCCTGCCTGCACTCTACCCAAATTGCCTGCCGTCACGCCCTTCAATTTTTCTTGGGAAATCGGATAAACCATTATCATTTTGGCTTCATTGATTTTTTGTGGTGAACTTCCGATCCATGTAAATTCGAATGTTGACTTCGGATTTACATGGATTAATATAGATGGAAATTTTGCATTAAGACCACAGTGCTGATAGGCAGGAGGAAAGGTCGTGTATGTCCATCGCTGGTTGAGCGACCGTCCGACCTTGCCAAACTTGACGAGCCGGAATTTTTTCTTTCGGCTGTCGGGGACAGGCTTATCTGCATCGATGAAATACAGCGTAAACCGGAATTGTTTCCTCTGATCCGTAGCCTCGTGGACGAATGGGGGCGACCGGGGGCTTTTCTGATCCTGGGTTCGGCCTCTCGGGATTTGCTGCGGCAGTCGTCAGAGAGTCTTGCTGGACGCATTGCGTATCACAGGCTGACGCCCTTTTTATGGGAAGAAATTTGTGCAAGCGACGAGTGCAGGGAGGGTATGACGCTGGAACGGTATTTGACCGCAGGCGCGTTTCCGGCCAGTTTACGCGCGGAAAGCGATTCCACGTCCTTTTTGTGGCGTGAAAACTTCATACGTACTTTTCTGGAACGCGACCTGCCGCAGTGGACCGGCGCAGCTCCGGATTCCATTCGACGCCTTTGGCGAATGCTTGCCCATGTCAACGGTCAGACTGTAAATTACGCGGTTCTGGCATCTTCTCTGGGTGTCAGCGATCAGACCGTGCGTAGTTATGTTGACCTGTTGTCAAGCACTTACATGGTGGAGTCCATTCCGCCGTACCATTCCAACCTCGGCAAACGCATGAGAAAAGCTCCGAAAGTTTATGTTGCTGATTCGGGACTGGTGTGCGCTCTCTTGGGGCTGCACTCTTTCGAAGATATTTTGGGACATCCTGGCTTTGGCGCACTGTGGGAGCAGGTTGCCCTGTCCAACCTGCGCGGAGCTTTCCCTGGAGCGGAAATCTGTCATTATCGCTCTATGGGAGGCGCAGAAATCGACTTCGTTGTGAGCCTGGGATACAGCAGGGTGTTTGCGGTGGAATGCAAGGCATCCCTGAATCCTGTCTTGACGAAAGGCACTTATTGCGCTCTCGAGGATATCAAGCCTTTACACACGTTTATCGTTTCGCCTGTGAGAGAAGGATGGCCTGTTGCCGACGGCATCGACGTGACCCCTCTGGGAAGTCTTTCTGCGGCAGTTGGAGCTTGTAAATCATAAAATTCCCGAGCAGGCGTATATGTCCGGCCCCCGCCCCCTGGTCAAGAAGCTGCGCGAATTTCTCTCTATATCGGGGTCGAAAGATATGCGCGCCTTCTTTCTGCAGCGTTCAAAGGACCGCTTGTGTACTCTCTTTTCAGTCTTCAAACTTTTCAGTCTTCAAACCATTCGCTGGTGTCTGCTTTTACGATGCAATCTTCCAGCGTGCCTTGGTCAATGGTCATCCATTCCCCATTGTCCCTTTGCCAATCCAGGGTACAGTCTCTAAAAGTTCGATCGTAGATGGAAATGCGCAGCCAGGGGTATTCAAAGTATTTTCCGTCAATGAGCGGCTCGGTGAACACCGTGCCTTCAGTTTGGAACGGTTCGTACAATTTGTACACGTAAACCCGTCCCGCCCGGATGACAATTCTTGAAAGGTTCTTTTTGGCGTTTGGGGAGTGTTCGAGGGCATCCGTCACGATCCGCAGAATCTCCCTCTTATCGTTGGGGTGAATTTTTATGACCTTTTTCACTTTTACCCAGACCATATTCCTTTGATTCGGCATCGTCTTGACCCTCTTCGATTTTTATGGAGTGTACCTTAATGTCTATGATAGCGCAATGACATTTATTTACGCAACACGGCTTTTTTCCAGTGACCTATAACATCGAAGGAATCCAGAGGGATATCCAGGGAATGTAGGTGATCAAAATCAACGCCGCCAGGTCCACGAGAAAAAAACGGGCAAGACCGGGGAGCATCTCCACGAGGTCGCATTTGGCCACGGAGCTTGTGACGAAGATGTTCATGCCGAAGGGAGGAGTGAACATGCCGATCGCCAAGTTGGATACTATGATGGTGCCCAGGTGAACGGGATCTATGCCCAACTGCTTGGCGATGGGAAAAATCAGCGGAGCCACAATGGTGATGGAGGCCACGCCCTCCATGAACATGCCCATGACCAGCAATATGAGGTTGAGCAGGGCGAGGAAGACGTATTTGGATGAAATGGAGTACAAAATTTTTGTGGTGATAAACTGAGGTATCTGCCCCATCGTCAAAATCCAGCCCAAGGCCTGCGCTCCGGCCACCATCACCAGGATTTGTCCGCAACTTACGGCCGTTGCGCGGCATGCCCCTACGAGCCCAGCGACGTCGATTTCCTTGTAGACGAACATGCCCACGGCAATGGAGTACACTGCGGAAATGCCCGCGGCCTCCGTGGGGGTGAAGACGCCGGAGTAAATTCCGCCGAGAATGATGACCGGGATCATCAACGCCCGAGCGGACTCTTTCACGCTGGCCGCGAGTTCTTCGCCCGTTGCCTTTCTATCTTTGGCGATGCCGTGCTTCCTGGAATAAAAGTAGATGTACACAAGGCTCGCTCCGCCGTACACGATGCCCGCGCCGAGACCCGACATGAACAGCTTGCCCACCGAGACGCCCGTCACCGAGGCGTAGACGATGAAAGTGATGCTGGGTGGGATGATCAACGCCACCGAACCGGCCGAAGCCAGAAGCCCCGAAGAAAAAGATACGCTGTAGCCGCAGTTGCGAAGTTCAGGGTACATGACCTTGCCGATCGCGACCACCGTGGATGGCGCGGAACCCGAGAGGGCGCCGAAGAACATGCTGGCAAGCTGTGTCGTCATCCCCATGCCGCCATAGATATGACCCACCAGAGCTCTGGCGGTTTTGAGGATGCGGCGCGAAAGGCCGCCCGTGTCCATGAGGTTGGCCGCCAGGATGAAAAAAGGCAAGGCCATGAGCGTGAAATTGTCCATAGCGCCAAAAAAACGATGAACGAGCACCATAGGCGAGATCATAGGCGAGATATCCGAAAAAAATATCACCGAAATGAAACTCGAAAGAGCCAGAGAAACGTAAATAGGAACGCCCGACAGCAAAAAAACGACAATGCCTATAACAAGGGCGGAGATCATGATTCAATCGCCTCCTCCGGCTCGCTGTCGATCCTTGAGGGCGGATCCTCGCCGATACAGAGCATGAGTACCCGCACAACCTCATAAAGTACCCCCAGCGCCGCGCTGAAGGGAATGACGGCGTACACCGTCCAAAGAGGCACTTGCATCGCGAGTGAAATCTGTCTGGTCCCTTTGGTGAAGAGAACCAAGTCTAAACTGTATTTGAGCAGGAAACAGCAAAAGGCAAGGCAGGCGGTTTCTATAAATATTTTCACCCCGCGCACAAACAGCCGGGATTTGACGCGCAGAATCAGGTCGACCCCGAAATGTATGCCCTTCCTGAAACAAACCGCCGAGCCGATGAAGCTGATCCAAATCATGGAATAGCGGATAAATTCTTCCGCCCAGATTGTACTCATTCTGAAAAAATAACGGAGCACAACATTCATAAAAAGAACGCTGGTGGAGCATAAAAGCACGATGGCGATAAAACTTTCCTCGTCAACGGCCAAGATTTTTGTCCGTTTCAAACCGTTCCCCCTCCTTTTTTGAATGGGTGACCCGCACAGCTCGCAACCGGCTCGAAGACATCGCGCAACCGCGCCGGAAGCCCTAAAGCCATGCTCTGCCCCTTGAAATCGTCCGGCGTGTGGATTTCCTTTTTATTTGTGGTAAACAGCTTGTAACCGGCAAACCAATAGCCCAGCCCTTTCAACCCGGCGTTACTCAGAGGCGCCAGCCCTTCCTGCCCGAGTTCTCCATCCAGAACTTGAAACACTTTGTCGCGGTCGGAGGGCAGAAGATAGGGAAAGTCGATGATTTTGATGTCATCTACGAAAGGAGTGATGACGGATGCGGGCTGCAGGGTAAGCTGTATGACGCCCATTTGCGTGCTTTCCACTTGCTCCCGCAGACTGCCTAACTGGGAAGCCGGGTAAATTTCCACTTTCACCTTGTCACCGGCGAGTTCCTCCAGTTTTGTTTTGAGCGCCTGCGCGCCCACGTCCTCGGGGCTGCCAACAGGCTGATTATGGCTGAAGCGAATCAAAAGCGGCTCGCCCCAGGAAACGGCGGGAACGGCGGCACCTATTGCACAAAACAACACGAGAAAAAGGATAAACCTGACTTTCACAATAAAACCTCCTCTATTTTTTTCTATAATCTCGGTATTTTTGGAACCCATTATACACACCCTCTGATTTCCGCGATGTTTGCCATTTTTTGCGAGACGAGATAAGCCCTCATGCCTTCAATCACGTCGAGAGCCAGGGTGGGATCCATGAAATTCCCCGTGCCGATCTGCACAACGGCGGCTCCGGCCATGATGAACTCCACCGCGTCCTGCCACGTGGTTATCCCCCCCATGCCCATCACCGGAATGTGGACCGCCTTCGCTGCCTGATGGGTCATTCGCAGGGCGATGGGTTTGATCGCCGGGCCGGAAAGGCCGGCATAGGTGTTTTGAAAGACGGGTGTGCGTTTTTGAATGTCGATGCCCATAGCCAAAAAGGTGTTCACCAGGGAAATGCCGTCCGCCCCTTCTTCTTCGCACGCTCTCGCGAGGGCGACGATATCCTCCGCGTTCGGAGAAAGTTTTACCACGAGTTTGTGTTTACAGACCGCGCGAATCTTTCGTACCACCTCTCGGGCCAATTCGGTTTTGATACCGAAGGCCATGCCTCCGGCTTTCACGTTGGGGCACGAGATGTTGAGTTCCAAAATATCCAACTCGACGCCATTCAGCAGCTCCACGCCCTCGATATAGTCTTCTATCGAATGGCCGCCCAGGTTGACGATATTGACGATGTCGAGGCTGTTCAGCCAGTCGAACTCTTTCTCGATGAAGCCACGCACACCGGGATTTTCGAGGCCGACGCTATTCATGACTCCGCTGGCGGTCTCCCACACCCGAATGCCCTCGTTACCGGGTCGGGGGTTCAGGGTCAGCCCCTTGGAGGCGAGGCCCCCCAACAACTGAATGTCGAAAATCTCGTTATACTCTCGACCAAAGCCACAGGTTCCAGAGGCCAGCACCACGGGATTTTTGAAAGAGACCCCGGCAAACTCCGTCTTCAGGCAATCCTCCGGGCATGAGGAACCGGAGCTGCCCTCTGCGCCGCTCCGCAAATCCCTCGGCCCGCTGGGTTCCGTCGTCATTCTTCAAACACCGCCTCACCTTTAAATACCGGGCCGTCCTTGCAGACCTTTTTGTTTCCGCCGGCCGTCCGGCAACTGCACACAAGGCACGCGCCCACGCCGCAGGCCATGCGGTTTTCCATGGAGACATACACTTTCCCGGCGGCGCCGGCTTCCCTGCATTTACTGTAAAGCGCGCGCATCATGACTTCGGGGCCGCAGGCAAATATGTGATCGTAGCCCGCGGGATCGATTTCGTCGGTAATAAAGCCCCCTACATTGACGGTCACTTTGTCTGCCTTTTCCTGATAGTCGTCCGTCAGAATCGCTCCATCGCTGAAGCCGAGGTAGAGATCGACCCGGCATTCAGGATGCGCGGATTTGAGCTGTCTTGCCGCCAAGTAGAACGGCGCGATCCCCACTCCCCCTCCAACCAGCGCGATTTTCCCCGTCACCTCCGGGAAGGCGCTGCCCAGGGGCCCTTGCAGAGTGATATCCTCCTTTGCCTTCAAGCCGGAAAAAATTTCCGTTCCCTTGCCAATCACTTTATACAAAAAAGACACGGTCCCGCCATCGGAGTCGAACACGCTTATCGGCCGGGAAAGCACCGGATATCGCGCCCACGCGCGCAGCATGTAAAACTGACCCATTCGGGCGTCGTTCGGGCATTCTACCCTCATCCGGTAAAAATCTCGGCTCAGCCGTTCGTTGGATATGATTTTGGATACGGTTTTAGATACGGTTTGGGATACAATTTGAGATATCATTTTGGACATTTCCCCTCATCTCTGTAAACGATTTTGCCGCGGCAGAGGGTATATTTTACTTTACCCAACAGCGTCCAACCGACAAACGGCGAATTGTTTGCCTTCGAAGCAAAATCCCTAACGACCCAGCTCTGCTATTTCTCCGGTGTTTACTGCCTGAGTGCCCGAATAATCAAACTTATGCGTCGCACTATTCTGTATTATAATGGGTGTGTATTGCAACACAATATCCTGAGAAGAGGTTTATGATATGGGAACGGTTACTTTCAGCATCCGTATGGACGAAGATATTAAAAATGAGCTTGACGCCTTTTGCAAAGCTGTTGGGATGAATGTCAGCACTCTTTTCAACGTGTGCGCTCACGCTATTGTCAATGAGCAGAGAATACCCTTTGAAATTACAACTGCCAGTGATCCATTTTACAGCGAAACTAACCAGCGACATCTCCGTGCTGCGATCGAACGTCTGGAGACTACAGGCGGCACCGTCCATGAGCAATGATCAGTGATTTTTTCCTTCTCACTCCTCCCCGGCCACGCGGACCAGCTCTTCCGGCGAGGTTTTGCCGCTTTCCACCGCGTCCAGGCCGATCTCCCAGAGTGTTTTGAAGCCGCGTCCCCGAGCGATTTCCCTCAGTTTCGAGGCAGGCGCTCCGGCCACGACCGCTTCCTGTATTTCTTCGTCGATCACGAACTGCTCGTAAAGGCCCAGACGGCCGCGGTATCCGGTTTCGTTGCACTTGGGGCAGCCTGCGGGCTCGTAAGCCTTTTTGACGCCCTGGCGGGCCATAACGGCCGGCACGCCGATCTCCCGCCTGCAATGAGGGCACAGCCGCCGCGCCAGGCGCTGAGCCACCGTCCCGATGATGCAGCTGGCGGCCAGGTAGGGCTCTATTCCCATATCGACCAGGCGGATCACCGCCCCGATGGAGTCGTTGGTGTGCAGGGTCGAAAGCACCAGGTGTCCCGTCAGGGAGGCTTGGACGCCGATGTGGGCCGTCTCGAAATCGCGCATCTCTCCGATCATGACAATGTCCGGGTCTTGGCGCAGAATGGAGCGCAAGGCCGACGCGAAGGACACCCCCGCTTTTTCGTTCACCTGAATCTGTGCCACGCCGGGAAGCGCGTACTCAATAGGGTCCTCCACCGTGATGATGTTGACCTGAGGTTTGGCGAGCGCCTGCAGGATGGCGTAGAGGCTCGTCGTCTTTCCGGAGCCCGTGGGGCCCGTGAAGAGAATCATGCCGTGGGGGCGGTAGATCAGGCTTTCCATGACCTCGCGCTCGTTCTTCTCCATGCCCAGGTCTTCCAGAGTCAGAAGCCCGTGGCCCTTGTCCAGCATGCGCATGGCCAGGCGCTCCCCGTGCTGGGTGGGAACGAGGCCCACACGGATATCCACGGCGCGGTCCCCCAGGGTGATGCCGATGCGCCCGTCCTGGGGCGCCATGTGTTCCGCGATGTCCATCTTTGCCATGACCTTGATGCGGCTGGTCAGGGGCGCTTGGTGGGTTCTGGGCAAGCGGAGGCGGTCTTGAAGCACTCCGTCCACGCGGAAACGGATCAAAACCTCGTCCTCGTAGGGCTCCACGTGAATGTCCGTCGCCCGCTGCTTCAGAGCATCCACAAACAGCCCGTTCACCAACCGGATGACGGGAACGTCCACGGAATCGCTCAGAACGTCCTCGCGGCTGAGGTCATCGATGTCCTCGATTCCCTCCATGTTCTTGGCGGCCTCGTCCGTAGCCACGCTGCGAATGTCGTAAAGAGTGTGCAGCAGGTCCGAGATGTCTTTGTCGGGATGCAGTTCCAAATCCACGGGAAACCCCAGGGCCACGCCCAGCATCTGGGCCTTCCCGTAGGCTTCGAAGGAGGAAGCGCCCACGATCAAAACACCGTTCTCCACACGCAAGGGCACGATCTTCGAAGAGCGCAGGACGTCGAGTCCCATAGACTCGGGGATCAATTCGGCTACGACTTTCGCCTCAGGCAAGACGTTGCCTTCGGGCATGCCTTTGTCCTTGGACAAAACTTTGTCCTTGGGTAAGACTTTGTCCTTGGGTAAGGCTTTGCTCTCGGGCAAGACTTTGTCCTCGGGCAAAACCTCTTTTTCCGCTTCCGGCGAAAGGACCGTATCCAGAGGCGGTTGAACTACGTTTTCCACAAAGACCCTCCCTACTGCGATTTTACACTTTTCTGGTACAGCTCTCGAAAACGTTTGTCGACTTCCGTCTCGACGAAGCTCATGTCCGGGCGGTTTTCCTCGACGGATATGACGGACGCCTCGTGGGTCGCCGCGCGCATCTGTTCGGTATCCCGTATGATTTGGGGCGTCAGGAAGATGATGAAGTCGATCTTCTCACGTTCTCTCGATACTTTTTGGAACATATTGCCGATCAGGGGAATGTAGGAAAGCCCGGGAACCCGGCGCTTCAAAGATTTCTCCGTCTCCTTGACGATGCCGCCCAGAATGATGGTCTCTCCGTCCTCCACCACCACCGAGGTCTTGACCTTGCGCTTCGCCGTTACGGGCGTCACGGAGCCCATAGCGGTCATGACGTCCTCCGTGGTCTGCTCGATGTCCAGCGCCACCACGTTTCCGCTGCGGATGTGGGGGGTGACGGTCAAAGTCAGGCCCGTGTCCTTGTAGTCGAAGTTCTGCTGCATCGCGCTGGGGTTCGAGAGGTCGGATGCCGTCCCTTTCAGCACGGGAATGACCTGCCCCACCTGAAAGGAGCTTTCTTTGTTGTCGGTACACATCAGGCGCGGAACGGACAAGACGTTGACGGCATCGTATTTTTTCAGCATGTCGATGGTGGCGTAGACCAGGGCCAGGGGCTGATAGTTGGTCACGGAGTAGGTGGAGCCGTTGCGGTCCACCAGTTCCTCGCTGCGGGAGAGTTCGTTGAACCACTCCAGGAATTGGCTCGGGACCGCGCCTTCACCCAGCTGGCCCATGCCGCCCAGCATGAAATTGTCCCAAATCTGACCGCCCAAAACGGACCAGTCGATACCGGCCTTGTTCAGGTTGGTGACGTTGACCTCCGCCAAAAAACCGCGGATCAACACTTGTTTGGGCTGGATGTCGATCTCGTTCAGAATTTTCTCCAAGGCGTCGTACTGGCGCTGGGTCGAGGCGAAAATCAAGCTGTTGGTGGTCAGGTCGGGAACCACAGTCGCGGGAAATTTGCCGTCCTGGTTGGGCTGGAGCATGACCGACGCGGCCAGCACCTTGCCGATCTGCTCGGCCGCCGCCGTGGCGTCGATGTTCTTGAGCTTGTAGATGTGAAAGTCGCCCTGCTGCCGGTCCACGTCCAGCTCGTTGATGATTTTGGAGGCCTGGGCGATGATGTGGGGCTCGCCCACAACGACGATCTGCCGGCTATTCTGGTCGGGGACGGCGGAGAGCCCGCGAAGGTGCCCGCCCGTCTGGGCGATGGCGTTGAGCTGGTTGGCGATCACCGTGGGATCCCCGAACCTCAGGAGAAACACTCTGCTGGTCTTGGCGCTTGCGGGAACGTCCAGCTTGCGGATGAACTCCACGCCCTTATTGACGTCCGTAGCCCGTCCCTGCAGCATGATATCCCGCCCGTTCCCCACGGGAAGCACGATAACGGTCTGTCCGAAGGCCTGCTGCATCGACTGCACCACGAAATCCGCAATGATATAGTCCAGGGGGACGATGTGGGTGACGATCTCCTCCCCCTGACCGGGGCCGCCCTTGCCCTTGCCCACATCGGGAGAGGTACTGACCCCGCCCTGAACGAGCTTGTCGTACTCCCCCATATTTTGCAGCGACCAGCCTTGAGACTGCAAAATCGACAAAAAAATCTGACGGGCTTCCTGAATATTGGAGGGCTTGGGAGAAATGACGGAGATCTTGCCGGTGATGGTCGGCGGGACAATGATGTTTCTTTGCAGCAGCTCCGCCATGAAGCGCACGAACTTCACCAGCTCGATGTCCGTGAAGTTGAACTGCACGACACCGGCCCGGCGCATGAGGTGCGCCGTTTCCACCAGGGCCTTCTCCTCCTGCTCCGGTTTCGTCTCCCCGTTTCCGTTTTTGCTCCCGTTTCCATTTCCATTTCCATTTCCATTCCCGTTGCTGGGAGCCGCCCAGGCCACGGAGACACAGAACGTGAACACCAGTATCGTCAACAGCAGGAACACCCTGGAAAATTTCTTCGACTCGATTTTTTTCACCCTATCACCTTCTCGAATTTGATAAAAGGCCTAAAGATCAGAACAGCTGAAAAAAATTTGATAAAAGGCCCAAAATTGGAACAGCCGAAACGAAATTCGATACGAGCGTCTCCCGAGCCAGAGGTGCTACTGGGGCAGGTAAAGAACCAATTCCCGCTCTTTGTACTCCACCGTAAGCCTTCGGAACGTCAATTCCAGATCATCGACGACGGGAACGGAATCCGTTTCGACTTTCCATTTTACACCGTCTTTTTCTCCGCTGTCAGGCATATCTTCTTTTGTGAGGAAGTCGAGGTATACTTTCTGCGCCTCGTTTACCAGTTCTTTCTCCACCCTCACCTCGGAAAGGGTCCGCAAAGACAGAGCTATCAGCTTAAAACCCCCGACGGTGACGAGTCCGACGATCGCCACCGCCACCAGTACCTCCAGAAGAGTGAACCCTTCGCGCCTTCGTCTAGCGGACGACATACTGCAAAGAGGTAGGGGTGCCGTTGCGCATCACTTCCACGTCGAAACGGTCGCTGTTCATCAGGGAACTCACGGAGTTGGTGATGTCCATCATGTTCCGAAAAGCGATTCCGTTGATGGAGCGAATGACGTCTCCCTTCTGAACGCCCAATTGAGCCAGGATGCTGTCTTTGTTGATCCATTGGATCTGCAGTCCCTGCTCGTCGGCCGCGGGGCGAAGGCGCACCTTTTTCAGCTCGTCGAAGGGGTTTTCCATCAGCCCGTTGATCATGTCCCGGTTGATCTCCCCCGCCGCCCCGTTGGAGGGGTCCGCCGGGACCACCTGGGGCCCCAAGTCGGCAGCCCTGTTCGAGGCAACGGGCGCCGAGGGCGGAGGCAGCGCCGGCCCTTCTTTGCTGTAAAGCAGTTCTTTGACCACCCGATTCTCGTCTTTTACGAAGACCGCCTCACGGTACGTGACTTCCTCCAGAGTATAGACGTCGAAACTTTCATTGACCAAAACCACGTACTGATTGCCCTGATCTTCCAGCACGACGCCCGTGTCTGGCATGGTCCACCGAAGAACGGCCGCGGCCAAGGAGCCCGTGATCTGCTCGGGAGAGTCCGCCGAGGCTTCCTCCGGCTCCGGCAGAACCATCGGTGTTATCTTGAAGGGGTTGTTTTTCAAAAATGCGGTCATGCTGGCGGCCTCGGGGCTCTGTATCCCTGAGGCGGTCACGGAGGCCGCGGCAGGGCGAGACCGGCGGACGTATCCGTCCAGCCCCACCTCCAGGCAGACCATTCCGAACCAGCCGAACACTCCACCCAGCAAAAGAGGCAGAATCCAGCTCCAAAGGCGGAAAAGCCTTCCCTCCCTCTGAACTGTGCCCTGAACTGTGGCCTGAGCTGTGACCGCGTCCGAGGAGCGCTTGATCGTTTTTTTGAACCCCAAAATGAAGGCGCTTACAACATTTTTTGCGTCAATATTCTTTTTCACGACGTCCCTCCCGTGATCGTCCTGCGCAGAAACCAGCGTCCCGGAGCGTCCTGCTCCAAGGGCAGAAGTTCCTGCAAAAAAGACATCTCCTTTTCAAAAGGCTCGGATTTCACGTTGATCGTGACGTTGGCCCAGCGGATGGGCGGGGCCGCGGAGGGCGAGACCAGAAGAGAGCCGTTCATGGAGAGGTCGCCATCGCTGCGCAGGCCCTCCAAAAGAATCCCCTGCCGGTTGAAAGAAACCGTGACGCGCCCGCTGCCTAAAGTCACTCCCGGGATTTTTTTCAAGGGCGTCACGGCAATTTCCCCCAGCGCGCTGCCGGTGAAGGCCACCTGGCAGGTGGGGGCCATGTTCATCAGGGAGGCGAGGACATCGGGGGTGACCGTCAGAGTTCCGAAGGAGACGTCCACCATGCCCACCAAACCTCTCGCGTCGAGGTCCTCCACGACGAAACCGCCGGGGGCGCTCTTCACGGAGGAGTAGACGGTCGAGGAGAATATTTTCAATTGCCCGCCGGCCAGCAGCAAGGCGCTTTCCCCCACCTGCTTCCAGGGCATGAAAGTCCACGCGGCCACCCCGGCCCCTATGACGAGCAGAATCGCTTTGAGAAGGAATTTTATCGTTTTCATCTAAGCAAAACCCCTCAAATTTCTGATACTTCTCAAATCTCTTATACCTCTCAAATCTCTCATGCCTCGGTCTCGATGACGGCCGCCAGTGTGAAAAGACGCTCCTGCCCCGCCGGAAGAGCGCGGACCTCCGCCGAAATGACACGAACGCCGCGAGCGGCGAGTTCACGCACCATATCCACCAGTTCTTCGGCGTAAAGGCGGTTGATCTCCACGGAACACCTTCTCCCGTCGGGGGTGGGGGCGAGGCGGCTGACGCGGCTCCCCAGTTCTATCTGAGCGGAAACTTGAGTGAAAGCCGTCACCACGTCCGTCTCCTCTCTCGACGCCGAAGGATTGGCGGCGAGGGATTTGTACTCCGTGGCCAACTGAGAAAGGGTATGATACCGCGTTTGCTGCAGCGCCAGGGTGGAGGACGCGCTTTTTGCCATGTCGGAAATCCAGCTCACGGAGATCCACACCGCCGCCGCGCAAAACGCCAAGATAAAAAAGCGCACGGAACCGTTGACCTCGCCGCGGGTAACAGAACGTATCTGATTGATGTCGATATTCATCGCGGTAACCGTCTCACCACTTGACGCTCAAATCGAAACGGTAGCCTACCCCCGGCGCGTTTTGCAGGTTGAGGGGGCCGGCGTTCGCCCGTTCGACCCAAGCTCTGCGAAATTCCTGGGCCGTCTCCATGTCCGGAGCGGAACCCGTGTAATCGATTCCCTCCAAATTATAGCGCACGGAGTCCAGCGTCACGTCCATGCTGGGATTCTGTTCGAAAATGTCGCCCAGGTCGGCGAACACCTCGTTGATCAGACGCCCTTCGCCAGCGTCTCCCCGAAGTTCCGCGATTTTAGACAGGGCCAGGCCCAGGGGATCGGGAATCCTCCCGGTCCTCGAGGGGTCGAAAGTGGAGCGGTAGAGTTCGGAGGATCGCTCTCTAAGCTCGTCGATGCTGCGCCGGGCCTCGTAATAGCGCAGTCCGTTGCCGGAGAGAACGAACAGCCCCATGACCAAAAGCCACGAGGCGACCCTCGACAAGGAACGCACCGCTCGCTCCAACACCAGGGCGTTATCGAAGGCGCTCCTCGACAGGTTCACGTCGCCGATCCAGGGGCAGAGCTTCAGGCTTTCCCTTACGATCTCAGAGAACTGGGCCAAGGCCGAGGGCTGGGTCGCGTCCAGGGTAAAAATTTTCCCCGTTTCCTCGCCCTTGGATTTGCAGTAGGCCTCGTACCAGGAGCGCTCGGATTCCAGAGTGAAGGGAGCAGGGCGGGCCTCATCGGTATTTTCATCGGTATTTTCTTTGAGTTCTCTCTCCCCTCGGGGCTTCCATCGGTAGAGTACGGGAGCCCCTCCCCGCCAGAGCATGGAGCAGATGCTGCCCTCGTCCAGCCAGAAGGTCACCCCTTCCCCCTCGACCTTGGAGACCAGGGGCAGAGGGGCGGGCCACACCCTGTTTTCGACTTGGGTCATGGGAGCCGTCACGTTTTCCAGTTCCCCGGTGGGGACGAACCACGCCACACCGCTGCTGCCCCGGGCCGTCTTGTCCAAAAGAGAGGGGAACAGTTCCATCCCTCCTGCCGCGGCGTAGGGCAGAACCTGCAGCTTGAGGGCCTCTCGGATTCGGAGAACGTTGTTGAACGGGAAGGAAAAAGGCGAGATCGCGACCGATTTCAACGGCGCCACCGACACGGTGTGCCTAACGCGCTTGGGCGTGAAAGATGAGGCAATCCTCGTCGCCCTCCCCTCAATCACTCGAAAAAAATCGGTGTTTTCAAAAGTCCACATTCATTAATTCTCCTTTTAAACTCTTCCCATTAAATCTCTTCTTTTTAAATCTCTTCCCATTTCCAAATCTCTTCTCATTTTCAAATCTCTTCCCAGCGAACGACCGCCCCGGAGGTCTTGTCGAAGATGACGTTGAAGCTCGTACCTCCGCCCGTGTCCTCCAGCAGTTCGATCTTGATCGCGAAATACCTGCTGCTGAAGTCCGCCAGGTTCATCAGCGCCGTCACGGTTTTGGAGGGGAACCCCGGAATCTTGCGGAGGTCCGCCGTTCTCTTCAGGGGCTCTCTTTCTCTGTAATCCGCGATCTTTTCGGCCAGCGTCTTGTCCAGCCCGGGCATAATTTCCATGACCTGGAGGGGCGCCACGTTCAAGTTGATTTTGCCGCCGCTCCAGAGGGTGCAGTAATCCGCCACTCCCGGCTTCTCCGGGGTGCCGTACAAAAGCTCGGGGGTCATCTCCTCCAGGATCAGAAGCTCCGAGAGGTCCAAAAGGGGGCGGTTGAGGTAGGATTCGTGTTCCGCTCCCCCCATTCGGGGCTTGGCGTCCTTGTCCAGAAAATCGAGAACCCGGTAAACCAGGTCCCGGCCCTCCAGTTTCAGCCACATGTCTTCCCAGGGCTTGCGCAGCTCGTTGCGGAGCGTGTTGTTGTCGGGAAGAAAAAGATGTCTCACGGGAATTTTATCGTCCAAAGGAACGACCTGCACCACCCACATCCCCAGGTCCCCTGCGGGAAAGAAAAAAGGCCTGAACCACTCCAGCAGAGGAGAGTCGTACTTGACCATGGTGTTGGACTTGACCCCGGCGGCGATGGAGAGAGTCAGCACCTGCGCCATGCTTCGGTTCGCGAGGGACACCTTCTCACGCATTGCGTTTTTGATCTGCAACCGGGCAAACCAGGCAAAAGATGCGGCACAGGAGATGAAAAGGACCCCCAGCAGCAGCACCGAAACCAAAACAAAGCCTTGGCGGCGTTTAACGAGCCCTTGGCGCAGTTTACTGGGGAAACCCGAAGACATATTCCACGCGCTCCGCCGCGTCCGGCTCAGGGGAGGAAAGTTCTCCCGGGGCCCTTTCTTTTGTCCGCGCAAGCACAAATTTCATTCCCCGGGGCAGTTCGCCGCTGTATTCGTCGACCCACTCCGGCGGCTCCAGCACGGACAACTGCAGTTCCGTGACGTAGGGAGCCACCAAGTATCCGTCTTTTTCCTCCAGGTCGTCGTACTCGGCGTCCTCGGGCAAAATTCCCGGCAGGAGCCACCGATAAAGGCCGGGAATGGACCTATCGCTCATGAAAGAGCGGCGCACGATTTTATAGACCACGCTGCCGGCCGCCATGTTCTGCTTTGCCGGCGCGGCGCTGGCGATGACGAGCGTGTCGTCGTCCCCCCCTCCCAACTGTTTATGATCGACGACCCGCAGAACGACGGAAGCGAGGCGAAGCCCGGCCGCCACGTCCTGAGCCATAAAAATGGCGGTACGGCGCAGAGCGGCCTCGTCGGAATAAGCGGCCTCCGTTTCCACCACCTGGCGCACGGCATACACCACCGGCGCCAGCGCCAGAGACGTGATCAACCCCGTCAGCGCCACGGCGAGAAGGATTTCGATGAGGGTAAACGCGCCCTTTCGGCCCCAATGCCTCCGACGGAGCCGGACTAAAGGACGGGCGCGTCCTTCGCATTCATTTTTCACTTTCATTTTTCACTTTCATCATAGGGGGTTATTCCCTCGTCGGAGATGTTGTCGACGATTCGCATTCCTCCGGAACTCTGCAGCGGAACCAAAACGACGGCGCTGACCACGTTGCCCCGGCTGTCCACAGCGTCATGCTGAACCCCCAGGCGGTACGTTCCCGGCTTCAAATAGCTCGCCAGAGTTTCCAGGACCGCCACGCTCTGAAAGCGCTGGGACCAGTCCAGCAGAACGCGCAATTCCTCCGAATGAGGCTCCCGCAGAAAATGCTGCCACAGCAGTTGAAAACCGCTGGATAACGTTTCAAGATTCTGAGTCTGCTCGCCCAACTGTATATAATGGTACCCCAGGTTCTTTAAAGCGTCGTTTTGCACCATGAAATGCTCCGACGCTTTCTCCAAAAGAGTGCGCTGCGCGGCGGCATTTTGAGTGTTCAGCGCCCGGCGGATGGTTCTGTCTCCCACCATTCCGTCGCCCAGGTAGTACAGCCCGCCCAAGCTCGCCGCCAGCATGACGCACCCGCAAATCCGGGTCATGTTCCCCAGAGAAAACACCTTGCCGGGCATCAGCCGGGCGACCATATCTCTGTTGAACAGCGAAAAAGCCAGGGAGAGCCACAGGATGTTCTCGATACGGTGGAAAGGACGCGTCCAGAAGGCATTGAACGAAATCAGCGCGATGAGGGCACAGGCCCAGATGACCTCCGGCGCCACATGCTCTCTCCGCCGCAGCATCACCAGAAGAGAGATACCCCAAAGCCCCCACATGGCGGTCAGAAGGCTCCCTCCGACGACGCCTCCCTCGCAGAACCACTGTAAAAATTCGTTGTGGGCCCAGTGGGTATACTGCCACAGTTTGTCGGGGTGGGTTTTGAACATTTCGCGCTGCGCCTCCAAGTAGTGCCATTTGTATTGGCCGATGCCGACGCCCTTCCAGGGCTGCATCTTGAACATGGTGCGGGACGTGGCCCAAATACCGTCTCTCCCCCCGAAGGATTCCACATTCTGGACCATATCCACGGTTTTGGAGACCAACTCGACGGCGCGGGCATAGTTGCAGGCGACGGCAAAAAACGCCACCAGCGCCAGCACCACGATCACGTGCCCCAGACGCTTCGCGTAGTCCCGTCCGAACTGACGCAAGATGATGAACGCCAGCACCACCAGGGCCACCGTCAGGGACAAAATGGCCGAGCGGCTGGTGCTGTTCCACAGCCCCCAGAAGTTGACGGCCATGAGCAGAAGGTTCGCCACCGTTACGGCGACGTGGCGTTTTTTGCCCTCGGGGGTGGTCGCGTAGGCGATATAGAGGTAGATGGAACTCATGACGCAGACGGCCATCCACAGGCCGAACATGTTCTGCTGTCCCGTGTTGCCGATGTAGTTTCCGGGGGTGGGCAGGATCAAACGGGTGAATCCGTTGAGGTTTCGGATTTGAAGCTCCGCGAACACGACGTTCAGGGCGGCGTTGAGGTTGGCAAGCCAGAGCAGCGGGCGAATGGTGCGGTTGGGAAAGGAGTTCCAGGAAAGAACGTAGAAAGCCCAAACGGCCGCAAAACAGAGAAATTCCTGCAGAAAGCTCACCTTGGAGTAAATAGGAACCCACAGGGACTGCATCATCGTATAAGCCAGAAGCCCCAGCCAAATGGCGCCGAACAGGTCCACCCTGAAGTCCAGGCCCTTCCGTCCATAGAAAAACAGCCGGGCGCCCGCCACAATCAGGGCCACGGCCACGGGCACACCGGCGACGAACCATTTGATCAGGTGAAGGGTATCGTACCAATACACCCCGGAGTAAACCAAGTTCGGCAGCCCCAGAGAAATGAACCACAGCGGAGCGATGATGAAAAAAGGAACCAAGGGCCGCGGGGCCGCGGCAAACGCCTCGGAAGGAACATCACGCTCTTTGATTTTTTTATCCGCAGGCCTGGAAGCTGCCATAAAACCACGACCTTTCAATATTCAAAGCTCATTTTCAAAACTCAATTCCAAAACTCATTTTCAAAACTCATTTTCAAAACTCAATTGCAAAGCTCATTTGCAATGATCCTATTCGATGATTATATTCTCTTGACACGCGCTCCCATGTTCCTGTTTGGGAGCATTCCTTTATCTTAACGCGGAGAGGTCATTATTCCAAGTGTCTATCGCGCTGATCCTGAAAGCCCGAATTTCTTTTTGCGGTTACGCGGTATAATTTTGAAATATCATGTATTCTAAAGGGTGAGCCGGGTAAGGACAAATGAGAATACGTAAATTACAGGGAATGATGGATGTGGCCAAAACTGCAAGCTCAAAACTATACGCAAACCTCAAATACTGGCCTGGGGCTTTGTTCGTTTGGCTTTTGCTCTCGGGCAATTGGGCAATTGCCTTGGCCGGGCTTGTGGCAATAATCGTTTCTCCTCTTATTCTGGAGTTTTACCTTTTTCTCGGCATATATTTCACGATTCACTGCGATTTCCTGGCGGATGACAAGCCTCCCTCGGACGACAGGCCGGCCAATAATCCCGTGATCGGTATGGCGCTCAAACTCATCGCCGTTTTCACTTATCTGTGGATTTTCATTGCGCTGTGGGGATATTATGTTTTGAAATACACTTTCATGTCCATCGCGGGCGGCGTATGGGGAGCGATTATCGCAACGGCGCCTTGGGTGTTGTTGATTTCCGCTCTTTCCGAGGAGTTCGACCAATATCAACGTCTCGCGAAGTGGTTTTCCGCGGGGGCGTTCATCGCCGCGTTTGTCTCGATCAGAGTCTTCGGGGTCTTCAATCCTCCTGCCATCTGGACATACGGCATCCTTTGGATTCTTTGGATTGTGGTCTCCATTGTTTTCCTTTCGAAAATAATGCTGAACAATGAACAAAGGCCGTATAAATCTGAAAGAAAGCGCGGATATGAACGAACGTCTCGGAACACGCCCAAAACAAGCGCGCCCGAGAAGAAAAAAGAAATAGAAGAGGACGATATCGAAATAATAGGGGAT
The DNA here is from genome assembly GCA_031277095.1 of Synergistaceae bacterium. Lineage (GTDB taxonomy): Bacteria > Synergistota > Synergistia > Synergistales > Aminobacteriaceae > JAISLU01. Next base: position 9,377 of record JAISLU010000070.1, on the reverse strand, counting down.
TTCGACATCGGGGAAGATTTCGAAGAAGATTTCGAAGAAGAGTTCTACATGGACGAAACGGAAGAAGCGGAAGCAATAGGAGGATACAGAGGATACGGAGCCAATTACTTCGGCGTAAACATAGACTGGAAGCGGACTGCGTGGGGTAACGCCAGGCGCGGCAAAAAACTTAGGAAGAGTTCGTCATGAAACTGCGGTCCTTGCGTTGGGTCAATTATCTGTGCTTTCGAGACCTGGGAGTTTACGGAGAACTCCAACGTCATCGCAGGGATTAAGGGCGTCTGCAAAACCGCTCTTCTGGTCTGAGCAACTTTTTATAATGTTCCGCGTGAAAATCCAGACGGAGGGAGTTTGACCAGACCATGAAATTTTTGCTGCTTACGACAGGAGGCACTATCGCCTCCGTGGCCTCGAAACAGGGGTTCGTTCCGGCCCTGTCCGGGGAGAAGTTGCTGGAGGCCTGCCCTCTTTTGATGGGCTTCGAACACGATCTGGAGATCGTGGACGTTTTTTCCAAGGACAGCTCCAACATGCACCCGCAAGATTGGCTGACCCTGGAGGAAACCATCCGCCGGGCGGGGGACTGCGACGCCGTCGTGGTGCTGCATGGAACGGACACCCTGGCGTGGACCTCCGCGGCGCTCTCCTATCTGCTCCAGGACGTGGCCGCCCCTGTGGTACTCACGGGCTCCATGCTGCCGCCGGGGGAGCCCGACAGCGACGCGCCGGAAAACATCTACGCCGCCTTCCAGTTCGCCCTGCAACTGGCCCTCTACAAGCGCAGGGGCGTGGCCGTCGCCTTTGCCGACACCCTGTTCCACGGCCCCAGGGTCACGAAGCTCGACAGCCGCCGCAAAAAAGCCTTCGCCAGCGTGGACTATCCCCTGCTGGGCGAGATGAAGGACAAGGGCGGCCATAAGGTCGCGTGGCTGACGCCTCACAGCCCGAATTTTTCCGGTCGGCGGCTCTGGGACACCCCGAGGTTCGAGACCGATATCGCCCTCGTCCCCATTTTCCCCGGCATGAAGCCCTCGCGACTGGAGGCTGTTCTCGCCTCGGGCCCAAAAGCCGTGGTTTTGGAGGCCTACGGACTGGGGGGCGTCCCTTATATGCACGAAAGTTTTCTGGAGCCCATCGCACGGGGAATCACCTCGGGAGTCCCCATTGTCCTGCGGACCCAGTCGGCCTTCGGCGGAACGGACCTCTCCGTCTACGAGGTGGGAACGAAGGTCCTGGACTTGGGGGCGCTGTCCGCCGGGGACATGACCCGGGAGGCCCTGATGGTCAAGCTGATGCTCCTCCTCCCTCGCCTTCAGGAAAAAAAATCGGAGACGGATTTGGGGAAGGAGTTGGCGACGGGCCTGAGCGCCAACCTCTGCGACGACATAACTGACACAGTGAATGCCGGAGTTCAGGGAAGGTGGTGATGGAGATAGGGATGGAAATGGGAACGAGTCCGTCGTTTTCCTCATCGGACAAGGCTGACAAAACCCGCCTGCGCCTGACGGAGATGTCCAGAACCAGCGGGTGAGCGGCCAAGATAGGTCCGGCGGACCTGGCTCAAATTTTGACGGAAATTCCGAATATCGAGGACGAGCGTATCCTGGCCACCTGGAGGGGCGGAGAAGACGCCGCGCTGTGGAAGATCGACGACAGACGTCTGGGGGTCATGACGGTGGATTTCATCACCCCGGTGGTGGACGATCCCTACCTGTGGGGACAGGTGGCCGCTGCCAACTCCATCTCCGACGTGTTCGCGATGGGGGGGCGACCCATCGTGGCCCTGAACGTCGTGGGATTTCCCACGAAAAAACTGGACCTGGACATCCTGAAAAAAATTCTGGCCGGCGGTTTTTCGAAAACCCGGGAAGCGGGGGCCTTTCTGGTGGGCGGGCACAGCGTCCAGGACGAGGAGCCCAAGTACGGGCTGGTGGTTTACGGCGAGGTGAACGCCGACGAAGTATGGCGCACCTCCGGCGCCCGGGCGAGGGACCTCTTGATCCTCACCAAGCCCCTGGGAACGGGAATCGCCGTAACGGGAATCAAGGCAGACATGATCGACGACCGGGAGACCGTGGAGGAGACCATACGGTGGATGACGAAGCTCAACGACGTCCCGAGGGCGCTCTCCGACGACCTCCGGCGAGAGGTACACGCGGTCACCGACGTCACCGGCTTCGGTCTGACGGGTCACATTCTGGACATGCTGGACCAGGGAGAGCTCGATTTCCATCTGTCCCTCCAGGATCTCCCTGTTTTGCCGGGAGTTCTGGGCTTGGCCGACGCGGGCCTGATCCCCGAGGGAACTTACAGGAACCGCATCGCCTACCAGGATAGAGTGCGCATCGAAAGAAAAGCTAGCGACGCCGAGATCGACCTGCTGTTCGACGCCCAGACCTCCGGGGGACTGCTTCTGGCCGTGTCTCCCCAACGGACGGAAGAGGTTCTGTCGGCCTGCCGCGGCGCCGGCTTCCAGCGTGCGGCGGTCATCGGCGAATTTTCCCCCTGCGGCGCGGCAACGCACCCAAGCGTGACAGTGAAGTGACCCTGAGAGCCCATCGCTGCGGTCTGGTATAATGAAAGCTACGGATTACGTAGTTTTCATTGCGAGATTTATTGCGCGCTCGGTGGCGGCAAAGGGGGGGGCACTCATGGACGTGATGAACAAGTTGTCGATATTGGCGGACGCGGCGAAATACGACGTCTCATGCTCTTCCAGCGGATCGAAGCGCGCCAATCGGCCGGGGGAAATCGGAAACGCCTACTTTGCGGGCATATGTCACACCTGGACGGACGACGGGCGCTGCGTCTCGCTTTTGAAGATACTCCTCTCCAACGAGTGCGTTTACGACTGCGTCTATTGCGTGAATCGTCGGAGCAACGACAGGCCCAGGGCGACGTTCACTCCTGGGGAGGTCGCGGGGCTCACCATCGACTTTTACCGCCGAAACTACATCGAAGGGCTGTTTTTGAGTTCCGGCGTTCGGCGCAGCCCCGACGACACCATGACGGACCTGATCCAATCCGTTTTCATTCTGCGCAAAGAATATCGTTTCAACGGCTACATCCACGCAAAAACCATACCCGGCGCGTCCCCGGAGCTGATCGAGCAGCTCGGGCGTTTGGTGGACCGGATGAGCGTCAACATCGAGCTTCCCACTGAACGAAGCCTCAGCCTTCTCGCCCCCCAGAAGACGAAAAAAGCCATCTTCGCGCCCATGCATTTCATCAAAGGCCGGATAGAAGAGCAAGCGGCGGAAAAACGCTTGGCCTTGCGGGCGCCGCGGTTCGTTCCGGCAGGGCAGACCACTCAGTTGATCATCGGAGCGACCCCCGATACGGACCTGGGCATTCTGCGGCTCTCCGAGGGACTTTACGGCAAGCTCGGCCTGAAACGGGTGTACTATTCCGCCTATATGCCGGTGAACCAGGAGCGGGACCTCCCCGCGCTGACGGCGCCGCCGCCCCTCCTGCGGGAACACCGGCTTTACCAGGCGGATTGGCTTCTGCGCTACTACGGGTTCACCACCAAGGAGATCGTCGACGACCGTATGCCCTCCCTGGACGAGGCCCTGGACCCCAAAACGGCATGGGCGCTGCGCAACATGAGCTTTTTCCCCGTGGACGTCAACAAAGGGGACTACGAGATGCTCCTGCGCGTCCCCGGCGTCGGGGTCCGGTCCGCAAAACGCATCGTCGTGGCCCGCCGCGCCCGGCGATTGAGACACGAGGACCTGAAACGCCTGGGGGTCGTGATGAAGCGCGCCACCCATTTCATAACCTGTGACGGGCGGGCGGAGGGGATGATCTCTTCTTTAGAGCGGCTGCGGCGTTTTTTGTCGGGCAAGCCCGTTTCGCAACAGCTTCTGCTCCCCTTCGACTCGATTTGAATGGCATGAGTTGCGCCTGTGGAATATTTTTCCGTTTGATTTTCTTTTCACTCGATCCATGATTTACGTTTACGACGGAACCTGGGACGGGCTGATGTGCCTCGTTTATCGAACGGCAGGAGACAAAAACGTCCCCGAGGACATTCTGCGCTTTGCCATGAAAAGCCTCACAGACGAAGGGTTTCATAAAGGATCGCAAAGGGGGATACTTCTTCGGCAGGAGGTTCTGTTTGAAACGACACCCGTCGAAAACGACGTGAGGGTGGCGGAGGCCACGGCGGCGGTCCTGAAAAAACGGGTTTCGCGTCAAATGCTGTCCGATGTGTGGTTCGCTCTGCTCTCCTGCGACAGGGAGGGAGACCGGCGGGTGGATATGGCGCTCTGGCACACCCTGGAGCGCGTGTGGGCTTTGGGGAAAAGAGCCGAGGCGGACCTGGCCGACGAATATGGGCAGGTGGTGCGCAGAGCGGCCCTCCGCACGGGAGGCGAGTACAACAAGTACCTGGGCGTGGTGCGGTTCAAGGACGTGGGGGGGATCTTTTACGCGGAGCTGGAGCCTGACTGCGACGTGTTGACGCTCCTGGCCGACCACTTCGCCGCCCGCCTGCCCGACCGGGGCTGGGTACTCCACGACCTGCGCCGCAAGAAGGCGGTGGTGTATGACACGAAAAAATGGATACTCACGGACATGGATCTCCCCCGGGCTCCGTCGGCCACGAAAGAGGAACAGGAAATTCAGGAGCTTTGGCGCGAGTTCTACCGAAGCACGACCACCAACCAGCGCCTGAATTATAAGGTTCAACGAGGCCACATGCCCAAAAAATATTGGAAACACCTGATCGAAACGCCCAATACCTCGACTTTGCAGTGAACAGTTGGAGACTTTATAAAGTTTTTACCTTCGAAAAATCTCCCGTCACCGCTCCTTCCAGCACCGAACCCATATACTCGTCGATCTGCCCGACCGACATGGGGACGGGCATGTTTTGGAGCTTCATTTTGAGCTGGGGATCTTTCGCCGCGGCGAGGGCGCGGGTCACGTGGGCCGAAGTGAACTTCGGAAAATCGGAAAGTTTCGTCTCCGCGCCGATGGAGCGGGAGAAGTTCATCATTCCCCCGGCGACCGCGGCGGCCAGCTCGCGCCCGGAAAGGGACTCCAGTTGCCCCTCGATATGACCGGCTGCGGCATAACAGGCGCCTATGGCCCTCGACTGCCTTTCGATGGAAGACGCGAACAGCACGGTGTAATAGGGATTCATGAGGCCGCAGGCGCGCCCGTGAGAGGTGACGTCCACCAGGGAGAAACTGGTCAGGTGCGGTCCATTGGTGCCTCCCACCATAATTGCATACCCTCCCAGGTCGGTGGCGAGGCCCAGAGCTTCGCGGGCCTCCAGGTCTCCCGGATTGTCCACGGCGCGTTTTGCATAGTTCAGCACAAGGTCCAGCACGGTTTCCGTGATTTCCTTGCAGAGTTCGTATTTTTCGGCGGGGGCGCCGTAGAACACCTCCACCGCGTGGGCGACGGCGTCCAAGGCTCCGTCGATGGTCAAGGAGGCGGGCATGTTGACGGTTAAGGAGTAGTCGAAAATGGAGTGAAAGGGAACGATGGCGTCGTCCACAATCAATTTTTTCTGCCCGGTGGCGGGGTCCGTGATGTTCGAGTATTTTGTCAGGTGCGCTCCGCTGCTGGCGGAGGTCTCGACTGCGATATGGGGAATCAACTTTTTCCCGGCGCGTTTCAGACCTTCGGTGACCATGCCGGTGCCGAACCAACTGTCGATCTCCGGCGACTCCGTCCCCAGGGCCGCGAGGACAGCCGCCGCTTTTACGGCGTCAATGCCGCTTCCTCCGCCGATGGACACCACGCAGTCGGGCTTGAAGTGCAGAAGATACGATTCGAGGCGATATACGTCTTCGCGAGGGGCGTTGGGTTTGGCTCCCTGGACGCACCGGCCGGGCACGATCTGGGTGCCCGCTTTTTCCAGGGAAGCGATGACCTTATCCGCGATGGGCTTGGAGCTTTTCGCTCCCCCGACGACAGTCACAACCGGCGAAGGCTCTTTCTCAATCTCTTTTTTCACGACCTCTCCAATCCGGTCCAGAACGTCCAGCCCGAAAGTGTAACTGTCTCCCTTGAATTTTTTCAGGAGCGATGCCGCGCGCTCCTTTGTTTCCTGCATTTTTGCCTGCTGCATTGTGAAACCTCCTGTAATATGATTTCAAACAATATAATTTCAAATCGCCTTGCGCAATTTAAAGTTCCGTTGTAATCGGAAGCGCTTGTACTGAAAGCCCTAGAGAATTATTCGAGTTCCTGAATTATTCGGGGGCCCGCTGCCAGCCCATCCGAAAGGATATCTGTTCCGCCGCGTTCAGGAGATGCGGCAGGTGAAGAAAGATATGCCCGTCGGTCATTCTCACCACGGGGCCGCTGACGCTGAGGCCCGCCTTTATTTTCCCCGTGTAATCCCGCAGAGGGACGGCGATGCAGCGCGCTCCATCCTCGCACTCCTCGTTGTCGAAGGCGTATCCGACTTTTTTTATGTTGTCCAATTCGGTTTTCAGCCCATTGGGATCGGTGATGGTGTGCTGCGTATACCGCGCGAGCCCTTTTATAGCGATCAACTGCTCCAGGGCCATCGGGGAATACTCGGTCAGGAAGAGTTTCCCCACGCCGGTACAGTGCAGCGGCGCCACGTTTCCGATCCTTTGCATACTCACCAGCATTTTGTTCGGCCCTTTTTCCACCTCGATATATATGACCGTCATATCCCTCTCTATCGCCAGGTTGCAGGACTCGGAGAACATCTGGGACACGCTGCGAAGGAAAGGGCGGACGAGGCTGCGCATGTCGAAAAATGAACTGACGTTCTGCGCCAGGGCACATAATTTGAACGTGAGATAATATCGGCCCGTTTCGGCGTCTTGATGGACGTACTGGCGCTTCTGCAGGGCTTTTAAAAAACGCAGCGCCGTACTGGCGTTCATCTCGCACAGGCGGGCAATGTCCTGCAAACGCAGAGGCTCCGACTGTGTCGTCATTGTCTCCAGCAGCAACAACAACTTGTCTGACGACTGGTTGACCCGGGCAGGTATGGAACTCTGAAAATTTGAACTCTGGAAAGTTGAGTCCTGAGAATTTGAGTCCTGAAAATTTTCCAAATCACACTCTCCGTTTCAAAAATAATTTTCATTAAGTATACCCTATATTTTATTTATTAAAACAATCTGGAATCTTTTAAGGTCATTTTACACTATTTGCTTGCATTGAAAAAGGAAATGGTGTACTCTCGGATGGAATATTTTTAAAAATATGATTTTAATAATTGAAATGTGGTGATGTTCTATGAAGGTTGCGGAAGTTATCGTCAAGATATGCGAGAAAGAAGGTATCGATGCCGTCTACGGCATTCCGGGGGCTGGGATCAACGGAGTTTACAAGTACCTGGAGCAATCCGGGATAAGGCATTTCTGTCACCGCCATGAGGAAGCCTGCGTCCACGCGGCAGGGGGGCATTTCCGTGCCAGCGGAAAGCTGGCGGTGGCGATGTGTACTTCCGGGCCGGGGGCTACCAACTTCGTGACCGGTATCTACACCTGCAACATCGACAGTATCCCCGTCATCGCCGTGACGGGACAGGCCGTTACGGCCCAGTTGGGCAAAGACGCTTTTCAGTGCGTCGATATCGCGAAAATATGCGCGCCCGTGGCAAAAAAGACCTATTGCGTCACCGATCCGCAAACCATACCGGAAGTTTTCGCGGAGGCCTTCAGGATCGCTCGGGAGGGCAAACCGGGCCCCGTGGTCATCGACTTGCCCTTGGACGTACAAAACGCCGACATCGGCTTCGATGTTGCCGGGTACGTTCCCCAGACTTTCGAGAACCCCGCCCCGAAGACGGAGGATATTGCAAAGGCTGTCGCCATGATCGGCGAAGCGAAAAATCCGTTGCTGCTCATAGGCGGCGGTGTACTCCTCGCGGGCGCGGAGAAGGAGTGCGTGACCCTGGCGGAGACGCTGAACCTGCCGGTGATCACCACGTATATGGCCAAGGGCGCCATACCGATTCAGCACCCTCTGAACGCGGGCCACTGCGGCATCCAGGTGGGGCAGCCCATAGGCAACAAAGTCTTTCTCGACTCCGACCTGGTGCTGGGTATCGGCTGCCGCTTCACGGACCGCCACACGGGGGCGATCGACGTGTACCGCGGCAAACGAAAGTTTATCCATGTCAACGTCGAGCCCAGCGAGATCGGTAAAATCTTTCAGCCGGACCTGGGGATCGTCGCGGACGCCAAGAAGGCCGTCGAGGCTCTTTTGACCGAGGCGCGGAAAAACGGCAGGAAAAGTTCCCGGGTGTACGCGCTGCCCCAGATGAGAAAAGAACTGGCCCGCAAGGTCGATTACGAGTACAAGCCCATCAACCCCCACCGGGTTTTCGCGGAGCTGAACAAATTTTTCGACAGCGAGACCTTGTTCACGACGGGGTGCGGCATTACGCAAATCTGGTCGGGGCAGCTGCAGGACATCGACAAGCCCCGGCGCTATCTGCCCTCCGGCGGAGCGGGGTGCCTGGGCTACGACATTCCGGCGGCCTTTGGGGCGTCGATCGCGACAGGCAAGCGGAGTGTGGCGGTGATGGGAGACTTCGGGTTCACTTTCCACGTTCAGGAACTTGCGGTTTGCGCCGTGAACAAGGTCCCTGTGATTGTGATCGTTGTGAACAACGCCTACTTGGGGCTGATACGTCAGAATCAGAAGTACGCCTATGGATATGAGTGCGACGTGGCGATGCCGGAGAACCAGGGGATGATCGACTACGTGAAGGTGGCAGAGGGTTTTGCCTGCTACGGGGAGCGGGTATTCGACGCCGCCCAAATACCCGAGGCCCTCCAACGCGCCGTGAAGAGCGGCAAACCCGCCGTTATCGATATTGTCTGCGACCCGGCGGTGGACTGCTCCATGGGAACGGCCCTCGACAACGTGAAGGAGTTTGTGTATGTCGTTTAACTTAAATATTGTTAAATTTACACGCGCTCAATAGAGCATTTGTTTTTAGCTATTCTAACTTTAGGCTTTTTATCTTAATTCACTATATTCATGGATTTTCACGGCAGACAATGAATCCTAATTAGGTGTGAGTGTTGGCAGTGAAAAGGCTCTTCCGGTATTTGCGAGCGTAGTAAACAAAAATGAGAAGACATGAGAACCTATCCAGGATTCACTATCTCAAAGTTAGACTGGAGAGGATCTCATGTCAATGAGCCTGCTGTATCCCAAATCCGCGAGGAGAATCCGAGGAGAAATGTGGATAACTTTTGCATGGGGCTTAAGTCCTGTGGAGTATAGGTATTGTATCCTGTTTTTCAACCAATGTCAACAACTTAAGAAATGATTGTCGATCTCAAATGCAATTGCACGTGATGTAAGTTCTCTGCCTTGCAGAGATGCGGGTGATATACAAACATGCAATAATCGCTTAAGTT
>JAISLU010000055.1 GCA_031277095.1 Synergistaceae bacterium | reverse complement strand
GGTGCCCAGCGATAAACGCCCGGCATACATTACCCGCGCAAAAGGACGTTTATCAGCTCTCAGTTCTTCCAGGTCGCAACTTGCAAGATGAAACGCCCTGAATTTCAGTGAAAACTCCATACCATAACAGGATTCGGTGTAAAAATTTACGTCCTTTGAATTACCGGTGTATATAGCGAACCCTGTTGTGCGTCCTGCCGGACGCTGTGCTCTCATACGAACCCACGCATCGAACATCTCCAAGGCAAAATTTTTGTCGTGTAAGCCCGTTCGCTCTTTGCCGGAACGTCCATGCTCAGGAAAAAGGGCCGTCCCGAACCACGAAGCGATAGGGAAGGCGGGCCGCTTCGCCCGCGTAGTCGATATGGATTCGAGGGGTTGCCAGAATCCGCTCTTCGGGGATCGATTCGCCCTCCGTGATGAAAAGGACGTCGCCGCAAAGATCCGCGCCGTTGCATTCCCGGGTTATGCCGAGAGATACGCAGAGTTTGCCCGGCCCGTCGCACAGCTTTTTCACGGCTTGGACCTTACGACGCTTTTCCATGAGGGAAATCCCTTCCCGCGGCTCCAACGCCCGGACCAGCACCGCTTCCGGCTCGCCCTCCACGTTGGCCACCACGTTGAAGCAGTTGTACATCCCGTAGATCAGGTAGACGTAAGCGTAGCCGCCGGGACCGAACATCACGTCGGTGCGGTGTTTGCCCGAGGGGCCCTTTCTTCCGTAGGCGTGACAGGCGGCGTCCTCCCGCCCGGCGTAGGCTTCGGTCTCGACGATGAGCCCTCCGGCCGCCACTCCGTCCTTTACGTGAATCAACATTTTACCCAGCAGGGCTTTGGCGAGGGGCACGGCGCTTTGAAGGTAAAAAGCCCGTCCGATAGGCGAAGTTGGAAAAGCACACATCCGGTCACGCCTCGATCAAGGACAGGAGCGGCGGGGAGGGAAGCGGTCCCTCAGACGGCGGAAAACACCGGGGGGCACCATGTCCTGGACGATGCCGCCAAACTGGAAAATGTCGCGGATGGAGCTGCTCGAAAGGTAGGAATATTTCGGGTCGGTGACGATGAAGAATGTCTCGATTTCGGGAGCCAATTGCCGGTTCATCAAAGCCATTTGGAACTCGTACTCGAAGTCGGACATGGCACGCAAACCACGAATGATGACCCGAGACTTCAGCTGCCGCAGGTAGTCGATCAACAGCCCCTCGAAATGGTCCACCGTCACGTTGGGCAGATAAGAGAGGGCTTCCCGCGCCATCATTTGCCGTTCCTCCACGCTGAACATGGACCGCTTTTGGGGGTTGACGAGGATGCTCACCCGGACCTCGTCGAAGATGGCGGCAGCCCGTCCCGCGATGTAAATGTGCCCGTTGGTGATGGGGTCGAAAGATCCGGGATAGACGGCGCAGACGGCGTGTTTCATGGAAGTACCTCCTCCTATATCTATGTATTTTTCCTTCTATGTTTTTTTTAAAAACGTCAACGCGGTCTCCCCGTAGAAGCGGGAATCGGTCACAACCCAAGGCGCGGGAACGTCCAGTGCCTCTCGCGACGCATGTTCCACCACCAAGACTCCTTCCGGCCTCAAAAGTTCCGTCAGGCCCTTCGTATGGAGCAATGCCTTTCCCCACCCCTGGTTGTAGGGAGGATCCGCGAAGACCACGTCAAAAGTGCGCTCCCGCCTCAGAAGCCATGCCACAGCCCGCCGCAGCTCCAGGGACAGGACGACGGCTCTGCCGGACTCCGCGAACTCCCCGGCCACCACGCGTTCCACCTCCCGCGCCCGGTCCCTCGACACCTCGACCATCACCACAAAGGAGGCTCCCCGCCTCAGCGCCTCGATTCCCACGCGGCCGGTTCCCGCAAAGAGGTCCAGGAAAGCGGCGTTTCCGAGCCCCTCCCCCAGTGCGTCACCGCCCAGAATGTTGAAAAGAGCCAAAAGAACTCGCCCGGACGTGGGACGAACGTCTTTCATGTTTTCAATCGCGGTCGCCCAGACGCCGCGCCAAGTCCTCCACGGAGAAGCGCACCGCGGGGGTCAGGAAAACTCTGGACATTTCGTCCAGCTTCACCAGCGTATCGCCGCCCCGCGCGGACACCTTCAGGTAGTAACGCTGCTCGAAGTCGCCGTCGGCGGAGACCGTTTCGACGAGAAAATTTTTGTGCGTTTCCGGTGTTTCCGGTGAGTTTGGTGAGTTCGGTGAGTTCACTGCCGCGTAATGTTTCTTGAAGACCCACCGCGCGTCCTCCGGGCCTGCCCCCGACGCGCCGAATAAAAAAGCGAGCCCGTCTTCCGGCAAAGGTTTTCTCGTTTTGGCGTGCATGGTCCTTTCTCCCCTCTTTTCTTTCTCTTCCCAAAACCCCCATGTTTGCCGGGAGACGGTGAAACTCTCGGTCTTGGCCACGGTCAGCCTGATGATATTTTTCCCCATTTCCAGCCACTTGCGCTCGTACTTGGTGGCGACGGGGCGCGAGGGGTTCGTCTCGCAGGCGAGCAAGTCCAACGCCTGGTGCCGCGTCAGTTTTTCCTGGGCGTCCAAAGCGTACCATTCCTCGTCCGTGACCAACTCGAAAACTCCGCCGATTTTCAGCACGGCGGCAAGGGCATCGGCGAACTCCTTGGTCGTGACGCGGCGCCGCGCGTGACGCGTTTTCGGCCAGGGACAGGGAAAATTCATCACCACCCGGTCGAGGGAGGCGTCCGCGAAGCATTCCTTCATCATGAAGCGGGCGTCGGCGCAGAGAATTTTCAAGTTGGGAGGGTTGCCCGAGCTGCTCGCCCGGCGCGCACAGCGCGTGATGCAGGCGGGAGAGACTTCCATTCCCATCGAGAGGGTATCCGGGTGTGCCAAAGCCTGCCGAACCGTGAACTCCCCGTTGCCGAACCCGATCTCCAGGTTCGCTTTGGGCAGCCCGCCGGAAAGTCGGCTCAGATCCAAGGGCAGAGCCATCCCCTCAAGGAACAGGATGCTGCCGTTGTCTACCTTCATGTGCTCAAAACGTCCATTCGAAATCGGGAAGCCCCTCGGCCAGGATTCTCTTTTTGACGTCCTCCATGATGAACTCCAGGGCCTTTTTATCTTTGCCCTCGCAGCGGGTGGTGAGGACGGGCTGGGTGTTGGAAGCCCGGATGAGGCCCCAGCCGCCGGGGTAGAAAATACGCACCCCGTCCAGGGTAAGGCCCTCGTACTTTTCCAAAGCCAGGGCCTTGTCCCGGATGCGCTCGATCACCGCGAATTTCTCGGCGTCTGGGCAGGCTATCCGCGCCTCCTCCGTGGCGGGGTAAAGGGGGATCGGCGCCATCAGGCGGGAAAGGCTTTCGCCGGAGTTGGAGAGAATCCGCAGCAACCGCCCGGCGGCGTAGAACGAGTCGTCGAAGCCGTAATACTCGTCGGCAAAGAACATGTGCCCTGAAAGCTCGCCGGCAAAAAGAGCGTTGATCTCTCTCATTTTCGCCTTGATGAGAGAGTGCCCCGACTTCCAGAAAACGACCTTGCCTCCCAGCCGCTGGATTTCCTCGGTTAGCGCCATAGAGCACTTGGGCTCCACGATGGCCTCCGCGCCCGGGTGTTTTTTCAAGATCTCCGTCCAATAGAGCGCCATCAGCCGGTCGCCGAAAATCACCTCGCCCTTCTCGTCCACAACGCCCAACCGGTCCGCGTCGCCGTCGAAGGCGAAACCCACGTCGGCTTTCGTCTCCCGGACTTTTGCAATCAGCGCCGTCAAATTTTCCCGCTTCTGGGGGTCGGGGTGGTGGTTGGGGAACCGGCCGTCCGGCGTTCCGAAGAGGGACACGCACTCGCAGCCCAGCCCGGAGAGGAAGCGGCAGATCGTCTCCCCTGCCGTGCCGTTCCCGCTGTCGCAGACAACCTTCGGTTTCCGGGGCCCCAGTTCGATTTTCGAGAGCAGCATGGCAAGGTAAGCGTCCACAATATCTCTGTGCTCGACGGTTCCGGGCTTCTCCGCCGCCGCAAAACTCTCTCTTTCCACGATCCGGCGGATCTCCTGAATATCGTCCCCCCAGAGGGTGGCCTTTCCGAAAGCGAGCTTCAATCCGTTCATGTCGGCGGGGTTGTGGCTGCCCGTGACCATCACCGCGCCCTCCAAATCCAGGCGATAAAGGCTCCAGTAGAGCATGGGGGTGGTGACAATACCGATGTTCAGGACGTCGATGCCCGTGGACGTCACGCCTTGCGCGACCGCTTCGCGGATGCGTTGTGTGGAGAGCCTCACGTCGCCGCCTAGGGCGATCTTCTTGACGCCCCGCTGGGTCAGCCATGTTCCGAAACTTTTGCCGATGGCCGAGACCACCTCGTCCGTCAGGTCGGCCTTCGCTCCATACGCCGCTCCATACGCGATGCCCCGTATGTCGTATTCCCTGAAAATATCCGGTGAAATGCGCATAATAATATTTCCGCCTCCAGAGTTTCGCGCTTCTGTCACATTTCTGTCATCTTCCATTTTTTTATAGCAAAACATATCACGCAAGTGTTCCGTACAACAGTTTCTTGCGGTCGTATCGACATTTTATCAGAATTTCCCATAGATGTCGGCGGACATTGGAAAGCAATGTCAACAACTTAACCCAAAACCGCGAGATGAACTTGGAAAAATCCTGTTAATCCAGCCAAAGCAAGGAATGGTTTGTTTTCTTGAGAGTTCAAAGTTCTGAAATTTGGAATTCTACCCTGAAGCTAACTGTTCGCGGACATTATAGTGTATAAATACAGTAGTATAATTGCTTTTTATTTCCAAAAATATTCTCCTTAAGAATCCAAATATCGATGGTCTTAATCCGCATTTGAAAGGTTAGACTCATCGACTCCTTCGTGTTTATTGCGACAAGAGATAGGTGGCCTTGAGAATTCAAAAGTCTATTATAAAAATTGAAAAATCTTGACTTATTGTA
>JAISLU010000049.1 GCA_031277095.1 Synergistaceae bacterium | reverse complement strand
GAGATCGACCTCTTTTTGGAAAACGGGGACTGTGCAGTGGCGGTAGAGGTGAAGGCGAATCTGAAGACCGACGACGTGAGTGACCACATGAACCGGATGAAAAAACTTCGCGTTTACGCAGACGCCCGTAAAGACTCGCGAAAATTTTATGGAGCTGTGGCGGGAGCGATCATTTCAGAAAATGTAAGAAAGTTCGCCCTGAAAAACGGCTTATACGTCATAGCTCAAACCGGCGATACCATGACCATCGACGTGCCCGAGGGCTTCAAGCCCAAAGCCTGGTAAGCCCGTTCAGCTTCCTTTGTGGACATATTGAGTACAAAAAGCGACGAATGATACTCTGGCACAGCCAATGAAATTATCATGCCTTTTATCATTATTTTATCGTTGAGAATTTAAATGACCTTCCTTCTTTACCTATTCCAAACAAAAGGTTAAAATAATACCCAATGCATAATTTATAGTACGAACAAAGTAAAGAAATATCGAAGGCTGTTTGAGCTTTTATTCATGAGTATTGAGGTGAAAAAACGGAATACTTATTGTAATTACAAATAAGAACGACAAATAACAGGAGGGATTCACCATGCAAACATTTTTGAGAATGGTGCTGATGGTATCAATCGTTTTTTTGATGACTGGGGATGGCCCGTGTTTCGCGGCGGAAGAGCAGGAAAAAAAGATTCTTGTCGCTTTTTTTTCCTGGGTTAGTGACACTCACATTATCGCGGAGCAGATTCATAAAACAATTGGAGGCGATTTATTTGAAATCAAAACGGCAACTCCCTATACCACAGACTACAACGCGCTAGTGAATCAAGCTCAGCTCGAGCAAAGGGACAACGCCCGGCCCCTGCTTGCCGAGCGGGTGAGTGACATGGATTCCTACGATACGATCTTCCTCGGTTATCCCAACTGGTTTGAGACGCTCCCGATGGTGCTGTTTACTTTTCTCGAGTCCTATGATTTTTCGGGGAAAACTATCATTCCATTCTGCACCCACGAAGGAAGCGGATTGGGACGAAGCGTCAGCGACATCGAAAAACTTTGCCCGCAATCGACAGTTCGTGAGGGTCTCGCGATTCGCGGCGGAAAGGTAAAAAGCGCCGAGGACGACGTAACGGCTTGGCTCAGGGGATTGGGAATGATCAGGTAGGGAAATCGGTCAGAAGCAAATCATAAAAATGCCTTTCAGCTTGATCGTCAGATTGGTTATCGACTTAGGCATGACGGCGCTTCTCCTGTTCGCGACGGCTTACCGCATTACAGGAGACGTGACTCACGAATGGATCGGTATTGCCGTTTTCATCTTGTTTGTTGTCCATAACGCCGTCAACTGGCGCTGGTATAGAGGTCTTTTCAGGGGGAAGTACGATTTCAGGCGAATGATGAACACAGCCGTCAATCTACTTCTTTTAGCCACGATGACGGCGCTGATGATAAGCGGAATGTTGCTTTCCAGAACGGTTTTCGCTTTCATGGGGTTCAGTGGAGGAATGCAAATCAGACAGGCGCATACCCTCGCGGCGTATTGGGGGCTTATCTTGATAGCCGTGCATGTCGGTATGCACTGGGAAATGATCATGGGCGTCATCGCTAGAATGACAAAAAGCGCACGCCCTGTTTGGACGATCCTAATGCGGACTGTTACGGCATTGATCGTCATTTATGGAGTGTACGCCTCTTTCGACCGGGCAATGGGAGCGAAATTGTTCCTGGGTTATTCTTTCGACTTCTGGAATCCCGAGAGGCCCGCCGTTCTTTTTTTCACCAGCAATCTGGCCATCATGGGTGTTTATGTCTGCGTAACTCACTACGCTTTGAAATTGTTGGCTTATCGCCGGGCAATGAAACAAAGGGAAAGGCGATCATAGATACACAATGAGATTCGAGGGGCTGAGTATCGGCGTCATTGCGTTTCTCATTATAGGCATTTTCCATCCCATCGTCATCAAGGGTGAATATTACTTCACCGAGAAGATATGGCCGCTGTTTTTGCTGGCCGGGATTGCCGCGCTCGCTTTATCCTGTTTCGTCCGTCAGACGATCCTGGCGTCCGCCCTCGGCGTTCTTGGATGCACTTGCCTCTGGTCGATTTTGGAGCTGAAAGAGCAGACAAAGCGGGTTGAAAAAGGCTGGTTTCCTCGAAATCCCAAGCGTAAAAGCAAAACATAAAGTATTTTGAAATCAAAGAGAGCGAAAACAGGAAAAACACCCTGAACTTTCGCCGGGGTAGTGGGGGTGTACCCGCTTCGTGAGTGTGGTTGCGTCAAGACAGTGCTTCTCGCAGGTCCTTCATGAAAATTTCGAGAGCAGGGATGCGTTTTTCGATGGGCAGGTGATCGTTCATTTGTGCGAAAAGGGAAGAAACCCGGGTGAGGCGAGACAGGGGCAGGCGATGCTTGTCGTACTCCAGCAACAAACCCTTTGTCCGCGGGTTTATCTCCACTTTCTGTACGCCGTCTATTGCCAGGAGTTCCGATTTCAAACGTTCCGCAAACGCCTCGTCGGCGAACAAGGGCGAACGCAGACGCACTCGGCCCTCGATGAAACTTTCGATCATGATTTTCCTCTGTCGTTGTCGAGAACGGGAGTCAGGCTGTAAATACTGGCTCCGATGGTGGCCAGGTTGTGAAGGAGCGCGGACGCGGCAGGCGTGATCGCTCCGCTGAGCCCCAAAGCCAGCAAGAGGGAGTTCGCGCCGATGATGAAGGCGTAGTTCCGATAGATCTTTTCCATCACTCCCGTTCCCAGCCTACGCACGTCGATAAGAGCATGGAGGCGGTTTTCCGACAAAATCACGTCCGCCACCGCTTGGGCGATGTCGGCGCCGGCGCACATGGCGATGCCCACGTCCGCCGCAGCCAGCGCCGGAGAGTCGTTCACCCCGTCGCCCACCATGATCACTTTCCCAGCCATTTTTCCAGCGCCTTGCAAACCTTTGACCACCGTCGTTTTGTCCGCGGGGAGAAGCTGGGCTTGGACCTCGTCGATGCCGATAGTTTCCGCCACGTTTTTCGCGGCGCGGAGACTGTCCCCTGTCAGCATCACGACGCGGTTTATCCCCACCTCGTGCAGGCGCTTCACAATGTCGAAGGCATCCTTTCGCAAAGGGTCCTCGATGCACAGCATTCCCGTGAGCCTTCCACCTATGGCCAGAAACAAGACGGAGTATTTCTCGGTCTCGCGATCGATGATCTCCTGCTGTTCCGGTGTGCAGGTCACGCCCTCATCCTCGAACACGAAATGGGCGCTGCCGATCGACACCTTCTCGCCCCGAAGCCGGGACGCGATTCCGTGAGCCACCGCGTACTCAACGGTGGAATGCTCCTCTCTGTGGGAAAGCCCCTCTTTTTCGGCCTGTTTTACCACGGCGCGGGCGATGGAATGGGGGAAATGTTCTTCCAGGCAAGCGGCGTCGCGAAGGACCATCTCTCGTGTATAGCCCTGGAAGGGTATGACCTTGGCCACGCTGGGGGCGGAAACGGTGAGCGTTCCCGTTTTATCGAAAACGACGGTATCCGCGGCGGCAAGGGCTTCCAGAAACTTTCCGCCTTTCACCAAAGCCCCTCGTTTCGCGCCCTCTCTCATGGCGGAAAGGATGGCCAAAGGCGTGGCGAGCTTGATGGCACAGGAATAATCCACCAACAACGCCGCCGTAGCTCGGGTGGCGTCGCGGGTCCAAAGGTAGATACCTCCCGCCAGCAGAAAGCTGTAAGGGACGATGGCATCCGCCATTTTTTCCGCGCGGTTCTGGACAGCGGCTTTTAATTCCTCGGACTCGTTGATCATCTCGGCGATCTTGTGGATGCGGGTTTCGCTGTCGAACGCCGTGACGCGGACCACCAGCTCCCCTTCCTCCACCACGGTTCCGGCGTAGACGGACAACCCCGGGATACGGTGGACGGGTTCGGATTCTCCCGTCATAGTGGACTGATTGACTCTCGCGCTGCCCTCGGAAACCACGCCATCCACCGGGATGACGCTGCCTGCCCGGACCACCACAAAGTCCCCTATGCGAAGGTCCACCATGGGGATCTGCACTTCCTGCCCCTCTCTGCGTATCCACAGCTTGTCGATGTTGAGGGCCAGGCTGTCGGCAAGGCTTTCTTTCGATTTTTTATGGGTCCAACTCTCCAGCAGATCTCCCAGAGCCAGCAGCGTCGTCACCACCGCGGCCGTGCGGAAGTCCCTGCGCAAAAGAGACACCCCCACCGCGGAGGCATCCAGCACGGAAACGTCGAGACGCCCGCCCAGCAACAAACTGCGCAGCCCTCGTCCCAAAAGAGGAAGGGAGCGAAGAAAGGTGAGGCCGTAACGCAGCGTCCGGGGCAAAAATGCCCGGCCTATCACCCCGCCGAATAGCGATGTCAAAGACTCGCTCAGGCTCGGTCCCTGAGGAATCAAAGACGAACCGTCGATCCCTTCGTAAAAGGTTTTGTCCAAAAGCCCCACCGCCGTCAGAATCGACCGGCGCACTTCCCCTTGGGCGTCCTCTTCATAATAAATCAGTAAACTACCGGTTCTATGGGATGCCGTCACGGCCGTCACCCCGGGCTGCGTTTCCAAGATCGCGCCGATGACGGCGCCTTCGGCCTGAGTGAACGAGCCCCCAGGGCAACGAAGGCGTAAACGACCCGGGAGTTCGTGGGCTACGGAAAAATCCATTCTTGTCCCTTATTATGTTATCGTTTACACGATGTTCGTTTGAGCCTTTTGTTCGTTGACGTATTTTGCCTCTGCCACGACGTCGGCCACCGCTTCTTTGGTCCGCTCACTCATGGAGACCACTCGGTCTTTGAGTTCCAAGCCCTTGCTGACGATGGCTACGGCTGTTTTTTTACCCGCCTTGCTTTTGACGAAACACACAACCCCTGCACCCACAACGACCCCCGCCGCAAAAAAAAGAGCCCTCTCGTAATTCAATTTCATGACCTCCCCATTCTTTAAACATTCAAGCTCAGAAGAGCATAAAGGGTGGTACCCCAGCTTCATCCTGAAACACATCTTTTGTGGCAGAATTTTCAGGACATTATTTGTTTGCAAAAACAAACATTTAATGTCTATCCTACTCGCCGCAAAAGATAAAAGCCATCCGTCGTTACGAATGATATTATCTTAAGGGCAACATTGCATTTTGTAAATACACGTTTGCATAAAACCAAAACAATGGGATGTATGATTTGATATGTTATATTCCACAAACTATTGATGAATCGAACTCAGCGCATGGGTGAGAACCCGCAGGAAACGAGGCCGGTAAATATCGGCGAACTCGCCGGACAGTTGGCTCGCTTGCTTCGAAAATCTCCCACGCCTTTTCTTTCGGATAAAGGACAACCATTTCTCCGACACGAACGACACCGATTTCATTGCCCGCGAAATGGCATTCTTTTGGAAGACGCACGGGCTTTTGCCATTCGTAAAAAGTTTTGCAATAAGTATATCCAATCACCTCGCTATTAGTATATACTGTGTCTTTGTTTCGGAGGCAAAAATTCTGAGGTGATTGCTCTTGAAGAACATGAATATGAATAATATGAATATGAAAAATATGAGTACGAAGATGAAATTGATCCTTAGTTTTTCCGTGATCGTCGTAATCAATGTTTGTTTCGGGTATTATTCATTGCACTTTCTCGACGTCATCAACGGAAGAGTCGTGGAAGCGAACGTATGGACCGAGGGTATCGCAGAACTGGGAGATATGCAGTATGCCGCCGCGTCGCTTCGGAGATACGATCTGAATTATGTTCAGCAGACGGAGGAAAACCAGAAGCAGACCACCTTTCAGAACAGGGCAAAAGCCATCAGAGACGCTGAAGAGATGATGAACAAATACCGGGACGACGTACTGGTTATCCCCTATGATACGGAAGAACAGCGTCGAGAGGATCTGGCGGCTATCGAACTTATTATCAGTAACTTAAAGGCGTACCTTGAAATTTCGCAAAAATTGCTGAAGGCGTCGGATGCCGGGAATCTCGTCGAAACAATGGCGCTTGTGAACGAGGACAGTCATGATATATTCGCGGACTTGGAAGCCTCCATCACTGCCTTGATCGATTTCAATAAAGAGGGTTGCGCGACTGTGACGCAGATGAGCGAGGAAATCTATCAATCGGCTAAAAATACCATTGCCGCCGTATTGCTCTTTACGACGGCTTTCTCTGTAGCCGTACCCGTTCTTCTGGTAAAACGCATAAAAAAGTCAATCAGTGAGCTCCTTCGTGTTTCCGAAGCGATTGGACAAGGGGCGCTCACCGTCTCCGCGGAAATTTTCTCGAATGATGAATTCGGCAAACTGGCCAGCCAATATAACTCTACCATAGCGAATATCAAGTCCCTCGTATCGAACATGCAGGAGACCGCCTTGTATATGGCCGGGACAGCCCGAGACTTCCACGAGAGCGCGTCGCATTCGTCCGCCGGGACGGACATGATCGCGCAAAACATAGAACAGGTCTCCATCCAAGCCGCCAAACAGCGTAGGGAGATAGAGGTTATGAGAACGTCCATCAATGTAATGGTTGACAGCATCGCCGATATTACCGGAAAACTCGATATAATGGCTCAGGGTGCGGCAGAATCCGTCCAGATTTCAAATGATGGCTGGAAATCCATGCAAAAGGCGATTTCTCAGATGAACACCATAGAGTCTGCGGTGAACGTATCCTCCGAGGTGGTGACTGCCCTTGGAGAAAGGTCAAACGAAATCGGGCTGATAGTGGGAACAATATCGGCGATATCGAGCCAGACCAATCTTCTCGCCCTCAATGCCGCCATAGAGGCGGCGCGCGCCGGCGATCAAGGGCGCGGATTCGCCGTAGTAGCCGAAGAGGTGAAAAAACTGGCGAGTGAATCCCAGTCCGCCGCCGAGGAAATATCTCACCTTATATCCTCCATACAGGAGGAGACTTCACACGCTGTCAAAGCGATGATCAGCGGAAAGGAAGAGGCAAGAAAAGGGGCGATTGCGGTGAACGATGGAGGAAGCGCGTTCAACGAACTGGCAAAAAGAGCGGTGCGGAGTTCCGACGCGCTTACGAGTATTACCGAGCTGACGCACAAATTGTCCTCGGATACATCCGGCGTTGCATCCGCAGTACATACTCTGGAAGGTTCAGGCCGGGAGATTGCCGAAGAAGCGCAGTTGATCGTCGCCGCGACGGCAGAACAATCCTCCTCCATGTCGAAAATCACAAAATCGTCTCAGCAACTGGCCAATATCTCCACCGACATGCTCGACCTGACCCGGCGCTTCACCGTCTGACGCCTGCCGTGTCTCATCCCATACTGGGAAGACCGTCGTTGCGAACGAAGCGAAATATAACAATAGTTTAACTCTTTTCTTAAACTAAACCACTAAACCACTATACCCATTCATCTATACTCAAACACCTGTCCAATTCATGTCCTGTCCGATATAATATTATCGTACTAAATTCGCAAAAGACATTAAATTAAGTCAAAGGAGTCGTATAAATATGGAAAAAATGGGGAAAATGGGAAAAATGAAAAGGTCGATCATTGTTTGCGTTGCCGTCATTTTGGCGTTTGGACTTGCGGGGGCGGCCTTCTCGGCCGAAGCGATCAAGATAGGCCATACGGTATCCCTCACGGGCGGGGCCTCGATGTGGGGGCAGTCCGAGGCGAACGCGCTGGATATGCTGGTGAAGAAAATCAACGCGGAGGGCGGCATTCTGGACAGGCCTGTCGTGATTGTGCGCTACGATAACCGCAACGACGCCATCGAATCCGTGAACGTGGCTCGCCGATTGGCGGGGGACAAAATTATCGCCGTGATCGGGCCCGCCCAGAGCGGGAACGCCATCGCCACCGCGCCGGTGTTGGAGCGCGCGGAAATCCCGATGATCGTCACCACCGCGACCAACCCCTACGTGACCCGGGATCAGAAGACGGAGAAAGTGCGTCCCTATGCCTTTCGCCCCTGCTTTATCGACCCGTTTCAGGGGACGGTGGCGGCGCGCTTCGCTGTGGACCGCCTGAACGCGAAAAAGGCGGCGATACTTTACGACGTGGGCTCGGACTACGGGCAGTGGCTCTCCAAGTATTTCGAGGACGCCTTCGTCGCCCGCGGAGGCGAGGTCGTCGCCAAGGAAGCCTTCCGCTCCGAGGAGCTGGATTACCGCGCGCAGCTTGGAAAGATCAAAGAACTGGCTCCCGACGTGTTCTTTATCCCGACCAGTCAGAAAGAGGCGGCTTTGGCCGCCAGGCAGGCCAGAGATCTGGGAATAACGGCCGTTTTGTTGGGGACCGACAATTGGGGCAGCCCCGACTTGATCGACTTGGGGGGAGATGCGGTGGACGGCGCGTATTTTGTGAATTTGGCCGACCTGGACGATCCGGACATCCAAAGTTTTGTCTCGGAGTACCGGGAAACCTTCGGGGCGGAGCCCGTGCTTCCGAACCCGATCATGGCCCAAGACGCGCTGATCATGATCGTCGAAGCCGCGAAGGCGGCCCAATCCATCGAAGGCCCGAAGCTGGCTGAGGCGCTGGCGAATTTGAAAGACATCGAGGTGACCAGCGGTATCCTGACGATGGACCCGGCCGAGCACAATCCTTTGAACAAGCCTGCCGTTATCCAGAAAGTGGACGTGGCCAAAAAAACTTTCGTGTTCGTGGAAAAATATCAGGGAGAGTGAACCGCCCGGTCATCAGTATGACGCGGAAAAGATTGACATAATGAAAAGACCGGCAATGAAAAGACCAGCGCGGAAAGATTTACGCGGAAGGATTTGACAATTGTTTTTGCAGACTCTCGTCACCGGTCTTTCGATCGGTGGCATTTATTCTTTGATGGCCGTGGGCTACTCCCTGATTTTCAGTATCTTGTCTTTCAGCAATTTCGCCCACGGCGCGGTGATCATGCTGGGGGCGTACATCGGTCTTGCGTTGGCGACGCAGCTCCATTGGGGGCTGGGCCTCGTAGTGTCGGGCAGCGTGGTGGGCGCGGGGCTGCTTTCAGTCTTCAACGAGCGGGTGGCTTATTCCGTGTTGCGGCGGCGCAGAGCGCCGTCTCTCTTTTTGATGATCAGCGCCATGGGGTGTTCCGTGTTTTTGGAAAACATGGTGTACGCCACAATCGGCTCGCGTTTTTACGCGTTCCCGGAGTTTTTCAAGAGAGAAGTCGTCGGCGTGTGGGGCAGCTCCCTCTCTTTGCTGGACGTGTTCGCCTTTACGGTGTCGATCGGAGCGATTTTCGCCCTGCACCTCTTCATCACCCAAACCAAAACGGGCATCGCGATCCGCGCCGGCGTCAGCGATATGACGATGTGTTCCTTGATGGGAGTGAACACGGACCGGCTGATTTCGGTGGTCTTTTTCCTCGCCGGGGCCTTCGCCGGGGTCGCGGGGGTTTTTCTGGGGATCAAATATTTTGTCTACCCTACGATGGGGTGGGTCACCAACAAGGCGTACATCGCCGCTGTGATCGGCGGGCTCGGCAGTCTGCCCGGAGCGCTGATCGGCGGGCTGATCCTGGGGGTCTTGGAGACCCTGGTCTCCACGTATCTTTCCAGCGTGCTGCGGGACGTCTTCAGTTTCACCATGCTGATCGCGCTTTTGATCTGGCTGCCGAACGGCCTAATGGGGCGCGATACGGAGGAAAAAGTCTAGCTTATGGATTATGAACTCAATGTCGTAATGCTGGCGTGCATCAACATGATCGCGGTGCTGGGGCTTGCGGTTTTTACCGGTTTTACCGGATTGTTTTCCCTGGGACACGCGGCTTTCGTCGGCATTGGGGCCTATACCTCGGGGGTGTTGACCTACCACTGGAACGTTCCTTTCTTTTTCGCTCTGTTGGCCGGAGTGGCGGCTGCGGGTTTATCGAGCCTGATCATCGGGATTCCGACCCTCAGGGCAAAGCTGCGCAGCGATTATTTCGCCATCTCGATCCTCGGTTTTGGAGAAGCGCTGCGGGTGTGTCTGGAAAATCTTTCCGTCACCAACGGCGCCCGGGGCCTGTCGGTGGACGAACTCAGCAACACGGCATGGATACTGGGGACCTTGGCTTTTAGCCTTTTAGTGACGCGCAATTTTCTGAAGTCGCGGTTCGGCGCTCTTTTCGTCGCGATACGCGAGGACCCGATCGCCGCGGAGATGGCGGGGATCGACCTTTTCAGGATGCGCTTGCTTTCGCTGGTGGTCAGCGCGGGATTGTGCGGGGCCTCGGGGGTGCTTTTGGCGCATCGGCTGGCGTTCATCCAGCCCGTTATGTTCACTCTGACCCAGTCCACCCAGCTTCTGGCCTCGGTGATCGCGGGCGGCATCGGGAGCCTGTCGGGCCCCGTCATCGTTTCCTTCGTGTTCACGGCGCTGCCGGAGATGCTGAGGTGGCTGAACATGTGGCGTCTGCCCGCCTACGGTCTCCTGTTGGTTTTGATCATGATCTACCGCCCTCAAGGGCTCTTGGGTTACCGCGAGCTTTCCGACCTGTTCCGGAGGCGACCGCGATGAGCCGGGATTTTCCCTTGGCCCACTTGCTGGAGGTGCGCGACCTTTCCCGTTCCTTCGGCGGGATTCACGCCGTCGAGGCCCTTTCCTTCGGCGTGACCCAAGGGGGGATCACGGGCTTGATCGGCCCCAACGGAGCGGGAAAAACGACGGTGTTCAACTTGATCACAGGCGTCTACCGGCCGACGGCAGGGACGATTCGCATGAACGGCTTCGACCTGACAGAGAAACGTCCTCACGAGATCGTGCGGGCCGGGGTATCCCGAACGTTTCAAAACATCCGGCTTTTCAATAGAATGACCTGCCTCGAAAACGTCATGGTGCCGCTTTTTGCGCGGGGCAGCTCTGCATTGGGCGCGTTTTTCCGCACCCCTTTCGTCCGCAAAGAAGAAAAACAGGCGCGTGAAGCGGCCCTTGCCGTCATGGACCGGATGGGGCTCGTAGAAGCGGCCCACCGTCCCGCCTCCACGCTGCCTTACGGCCTGCAGCGCAAGCTGGAGATAGCCCGGGCGCTTGCCTGCGGCCTTTCGATTCAGGGCCCGCGCCTTCTGCTGCTGGACGAGCCCGCGGCGGGTATGAACGACGCGGAGACGCGGGAATTGGGGGAAGTCATCCTGAAAGTACAAAAAGACTTCGGCGTGACGATGATGCTGATCGAACATCATATCGATTTGGTGATGGCTATTTGTACTCATGTCGTCGTGATGGACCGGGGATCGCTTTTGGCGGAAGGTCCGCCTCAGGAGATTCGGAACGATGAGCGCGTGGTCGCCGCCTACCTGGGCCGCCCGAAAAAGAAAAGAATTTAAAAAGAATTTGCAAAAAACTCGAAAAGAACTGAAAAAGAGCCGAAAGGATGCCTATGACCGCTAAAAAAGAACCGGCCGAAAAATCTGCAAAACCTGCAAAATATCTGGAAATTATGGGGCTGCACGTACACTACGGCAACATCCATGCCCTGCGGGGAGTGGATCTCGCCGTGGGTAGGGGAGAGATCGTCTGCGTCGTGGGGGTGAACGGGGCGGGGAAATCCACCTTGATGTGGGCCATTGCCGGGGTGCTGCCGGTAACGGAGGGTTCCGTCCTGCTGAACGGGGTGCCCTTGGTCCGGCCTGCCGGACGCGCTGTCCGTCCTCACGAGATCGTGAACTTGGGAATTTCCCTGGTCCCGGAGCGAAGGCGTCTCTTTTCCCCTCTGACCGTCAAGGAAAACCTGATCATGGGCTCAATACGGCGCACGGACCGAGAGGGGATAGCCGCGGACCTGGAGCGGTGTTTTTCGTTGTATCCCGTACTGAAAGAACGCCTCGCCCAGCGGGCCGGGACTCTGTCGGGGGGAGAACAGCAAATGTTGGCCATCTCCCGCGCGTTGATGAGCCGCCCGTCCATTTTGCTTTTGGACGAACCCTCCCTGGGTTTGGCGCCGTTGGTGGTGGAATCGCTTTTCGAGACGATTTTGAAGATCCGCGAGGAAGGTGTGACCGTCCTCTTGGTGGAACAGAACGCTTTTCAGGCGCTGGATATCAGCGACCGGGGCTACATTTTACAAACGGGCCAAATAGTGGAAAGCGCGCCCAGCATCGAGCTTATCGAAAACCCCCTGGTCCGCAAAGCCTACTTGGCGTAAAACCGGAATACCCCAGGCGGGGATACCTCAGCGCCGTCAGCCCAACGGTGAAGTTTTGGAGAACTAATCTGTCCGCGTATTTGCGCGGCGTTCAGTAAATTATTATCGGCTCTGTAACGACGAAGGCGGCCAGACTCATATTCTCCGGTGTTTTATTGCCCGTCATGTCCGTGAATGCGCCTGCTTCGGACCTGACCGAACACTTCATTCCGACTTTCAGCGGCAGCGGCTCGCCGGACGGGTCTTTAAAATCCCCGAAGGAGATCTTTGCCGTACTCCTGCCGGCGATAGCGGAGCTCAGTTCATTTCCCTCGATAACATAAGAATACCTGTTGACCGACGTTATTGTAATTTTTTTGCCCGGCGCCGCCGTAACCATTTCGCTGAATATAAGCTCGAGCCCTGGCGTCGTTTCGTAAATTTCATCGGGCAGGGAGGCGACGACAGACGGAGGCTTCCCATCGTCTGCCGTAAGCGGTATTTCAACAGGGGTGCTTGCGGTATTCGTCACGCGATCGGCATTCATCTGCTCGTTAAAGATAAAAAGCCTGTACCTTCCGCCCGGTAAAACCGTGGAATCCGGAGCGGCTAGGCTGAATGTGCCGTCGGCTTTCCCGCCCTCCGCGCAATCGGCGCGGCGATAGAGCATCTGCGCCCCGCTCCTCGCGTCGGCTATCACTGCGGTGACGGCTTTGTTTGCACCTGTTTTCGCCCCGGAGTAGGGAATTGAAAGGGTTCCAGCGCCTGAGCGCAGGATGCGCTCGGAGCAGTCTTTCACCGACAGGCTGAGATTGTCGTTATCCACGACCGTTAGTTTCAACGCAGCGCCCCGAGCGTAAGGCGCAAAGACGACGGATGAAAGGCTCAGGCTGAGGGCAGGGCGGATCGCGCAGCTTGAGGGAATCCCAACGAGGCTGCCTCCGTTCGAGCCGCTTTTGTCCCCAGCGAAGGGGGAGTCGAACTTGGAGCGAAGCTGCCAGTACTCGCCGTAAGCTCTGACGGATGTGTCGTCTATCGTGCCCCATTCCTCCAGCGACAGTGGCCACAAAAGCTGGTGCTTCGATCCAGCGATGCTGTCCCTTTCGCCGGTCAGCTCGCGGACGTTGACGAGTGCGCGTTCGTCTGCATTGAATCCGTCCGCAAGGGCATCCATCGCCGCCCAAAGATTGCCGTCCACGTACTCTCCTTTAGCGTTTCGATTCTCCACGTTCCCGAATCCGCCTCCAGCGTCGTCGTTTTTTAGCAGCAACGTCAAACTGTCGGCCCTTGGATACACACCTCTATCGTCATACCCGGTTACAACCCATTCGTGCCCGGCAAAGCAGATCACCGTTTTATTGATCTCGATAGGCGGCAGGCACATGGCCCCGCTTCTGCCCCAGGCGACAGCGGCGCCGAAAGCAAAAAACAGCGAAAAAAATGCGCCCAGACGCATAAGATCTATAAAATGTGTGCGGATATTTTTTCCCAGACATTCCTGTCTCATCTTTTCTCACCTCGCCGGCTTATGTTATGTTACGGTTCCATTAGGCTGCATACCCCGCTGACCTTCATCTTACGCAGGTATAATAGGACATATAAAGGGATATATAAGGGATATATCAAGGAGGTTTTTGCGATGAAAAATGAATGTATCGAGTATCTCGATCAGAACAAAGCCCTGGTCGAAACGACCTGGAGAACGCTGCACTCCATGCCGGAGCCTGCCTTTCAGGAGATAAAGACCTCCGCTTATCTTGCCGAAGAATTGCGCAAAGCGGGCTTCGAAGTCACGGAAAACTTGGGAGGAACGGGGGTCTTAGGGGTGCTGGAAGGCGGCGCGCCCGGTTTCAATGTAGGGCTGCGAGCCGATATGGACGCGCTGATACATACGGGGGAAGGGGGCGTGCCCGCTGCCGTTCACTCCTGCGGGCACGACGCCAATTGCGCGGAGGTCCTGTGGGCCGCGAAAAGCCTGGCCGGCCCTGAAACGGATCAGAGCCGGGAAGTTGTTCGTACTTTTCCAGCCCGCCGAGGAGTCCCTGGGGGGAGCGAAAAAAATTATCGAAACCGAAGTTTTGAAAGATGTTCAATATTTGATCGCGACGCACTTGCGGCCCATAGAGGAGCTTCCGTTGGGAAAGGTGACGCCCGCCATACTGCATGGCGCCTCTACGGTGATGGAAATGGAGATCATAGGGGAGGACGCTCATGGAGCGCGCCCCCATCAAGGGGTCAACGCCATCGAGGCCGCCGCTGGGATCATTCAGGCCATACAGGCTTTGCATTTGGACCCCACCGTTCCCCATTCTGCGAAGGTGACAAAAATTCAGTCCGGCCCGAATCCTTCCAACGTCATCCCGAGCTCGGTCGTCATGGGTTTTGACCTGCGAGCCCAAACCAACGAGCTTATGGCTATCCAAAGAGGGCGAATTGCTCAAATTGCCGCGGACACAGCGAAGGCCTACGGAGCTCGGGCGGTCTGTAAGACTCACCCGGGAGTGCCGGCTGCGACACGATGTCCGGAACTGATAGAGACCGTGACGGAAGCGATAAAAGAGGCTTTGGGCGAGAAATTCGTAGCGCCGCCGCTCCCCACGCCGGGAGGAGAGGATTTTCATGAATATGCCGTGGCCATGCCCGGCTTGAAATCGACGGTGGTAGGGATAGGGGCGGATTTAACTCCCGGCCTTCATAAGGCAGAGATGACCTTTCATCTGGACGCGCTTCTAAACGGCGCGAAAGTTTTGGCTGCCGCCGCTTCCCATCTTCTTAAACCATCTTCTTAAATCATCTTCTTAATTCATTATAAAAGTATGACGACAGTGTTCAGAAAATGTCCAAATCTTTTGCTGAAAAGACAGGGCCAAGATAGTTTTGTCGGATTTCATCTAAAATCTCCAGCTCCCGCTCCCGAATTGCAATTTCCGCGCCGGTTTCATTCTCCCCGCACATAAAGAGCTGGTGATAAAGAACCAACGTGCCTGGCTGAGTTTTGGCGGCAATCTCACCCAACTGTGTGCTGGTGGTGTGAACAGTGGTATGGTATTCTCGCCAATCAGGCGTGCGCTTCTGCACGCCGGTTGCCGATATCACCTCGTGTACCAGTATGTCGCAGCCCTTCGCGTAGCGCAATAAGCTGTCGCATGGAGCGGTATCGCCTGAGACGACGACGACCCTGTCGGCGGTTTTGAACCGGTAACCGTAGGCTTCGAAGGGAGGATGCACCACAGGAAATGCCTCCACTTTTACGAGGCTATCCTCATAAACGACGCCCTCGGAAATCTCCACAACATTCGATTTATACCCGATTTCGGGTGTCGGGCAGGCCGAGGACATACGGCCGGCGATATCCGCCTCAAAGGCAGCGGTCGTGTGTTCCGTCATGGCGGCCAGACCCTTCGGACCAAACAGTTGGATCGGTTCGGAACGTTCCAGAACCCAGGGAGTGAAAATCAAGTCCGCGATCCCTACAGTGTGGTCAGAGTGCAGGTGGGTACAAAAGGCGCGTTTAAGGTTGTGGGGCGAAAGGGCGGAAATACCCATTCGGCGGGCCTTCTCCGCTTGACGTACCACATTGCTGCCAAAATCGACCAAATAAGACTCGTTTTCCACCACCACAGCGACACAGGGACCCGCACGGTCTGGTACGGGATTGGGTGTTCCAGATCCGAGCATTACGACTTTTGTTTTTTTAGACATGGCAGAGTCCTTTCGTCAGTGTATTTTTTCCGCCGGGACGTTCTCTTTCGGGCGCTCTTTTGTGAGGGTAAATCCAGTATAGCCATAAAGAATATTCAGCAGAATCAAGGCATAGGCAAAAAATACATAGGGGATGAACGCTGTCGCCTCCACTCCGAGGATATTCGCTGCGTAAATGGACGGAACGCTCCAGGGCACCAGGTTGATCGCCACTGCGCCAATCGACTGAGCCACACGGCCAAGGTTTTTGGTGTGCAGGCCCCTGGCTCGATACTCCGGTTCAAACATCCGCGCGGGCAGCATGATCGCCAGCAATTGGGCGCCCGTCGCAAAGGCCACGAAAAGGCTGCTGAAGACCGTTACAAGAATCAAGCCGCCGGTCCTCTTCACCCGTTTCATCACCACTTTCAGCAATGAATCCAGCACGCCGATCTGCTCCAGAATACCGCCCAGCGCAGTTGCCATAGACAGCAATACAACAGTGTTGCTCATAGAATTAATGCCGCCCCGGGAGAGCAGATTGTCCAGCATTGCCATGCCGGTATTGCTTTTATAGCCGCTGGTCATGGCATTGATCACCCCAGAAACGGAGGCGTGCTGCGCGGCAAGAGCCGCAATGCCGCCCAACAGGGAAACCGAAAGCAATGCTGGCAGCGCGGGTGTCTTGCAAATGGACAACAGGATGGTGATTACAGGAATAATGAGCAGCCACGGGCTGATGGTGAAGTTAGAGTGCAGCCCCTCCAGCATCTGAACGATTGTCGCAGATGGGACGTCCACCGCGCCGCCATAGGGAAGGCCCATAAAGAAAAAGGCCGCACACGAAACGAGCAGCCCAGGTATCCCAGTCCAAAGCATGTGGCCAACCAGCTCGAAGAGTGTACAGCCGGACATGGCGGAAGCGAGGTTTGTCGTGTCTGAAAGCGGAGACATGCTATCTCCGAAATAAGCTCCGCAGATAATGGCTCCGGCGAGGACCGGCGCGGGAAATCCGATTCCGATTCCCGTTGCCATCAAGGCAAGCCCAACCGTGGCGATGGAGGTAAAGGACGTCCCTGTCGCCGTCGCGATCAGCGCAGTGACAAGTGTGCAGGCAGGGATGAAGATCATCGGACTGATAAATTCGAGGCTGTAGTAAATCATAGTGGGAATAATCCCGCCCAAAATCCAGGTCCCAACGATAGATCCGACAATGATCAGGATAAATACGGCAGGCAGCGCACGCGACACTCCGTGTACCAGACTTTGCTGTAAATCTTTCCAACGATGCCCATGCACTGCACCCACAACGGCGGCTGCGACAATGCCGCCCAAAATGGGAATATTCATGCCCGCCTTCCAGGTCGTGACGGACAGCAACCCCAATACGACAATTGCAATCATAGGAATCAGCGCCATTGGAACAGACAGCGTTTGACATAAAGACTCGTTTTTGCCCTGGGGGCTCATTTCCGCCAGCTCCTTTCGATGCCTGAATTTTCACGACGATTTATTGTCGTTTCTTTAAGCGGCTTATTTCTATATCATAAATTTCTGTATCATAAATTTCTATATCTTAATTTTCTATATCTTAAATTTTACAACGTCTTAATTTTACAACACCGCAACAGAGTTATTCTAGACTTGTGGCGGATTGTCTGTTTGAGATGATTATTTCTTTGAATCGAAATAAAGAGTGTGTATTTGCAATTTTTTTATTGAGAAAGTCATGTTACTAAAAATAAAATTATGTAAACACTAAATTTAAGTTCTCAAGGTTTTTAAATTACATATAATACTGGACAAAACAATATATACTGCTTATAATATTTAATTGCTTGATTTTATTAAGCATAAATATCCTGTCTGAATGGGACATGGTTGCAGGTTGTGACCCTTTGGACAATGGGTTGAAAATCGAGACCGGCTAAACAACCGGCTGGATGGGTGGATACTTCACCCTATTTCATCAGGGCGCAAAGCCCAAGGAGGTAGTTTTGTTTGAAGCGAGTAGTTGTATTGGTTTTGGCAGCAGTAATGGTGGGAACGATGACTTTTGTCGAGGTAGCTCCGGCATTCGACAATAATTCCACCCGCAAGGATTCGTTCGCTGGGTATTATTTTGGGCATCCAGCCTATCAACGTCCGGCGCATGTCATCACCCTCGACGAAATGGCGCGGTTTCATTTTGGCGACGATTGGGTCAAAGGGAGCGATAATATCGGAGAGTACGCTGAGGGGACCCTCGAAAACTATGGTCAGGCTAACGAACAAATCATTATGTTCCTCGATGGTTCGGACACGGCCCTCAACGCAAGCGACACCTACGAGCCCGGGACACGAGCGCGAATTTATTTAGCGGAGTTCAACGATGGCACATGGCAGAATTTTGGGCGTTACGCCCTGGCTTCCAGCGTAACTGAAAATTCGGGTACCGTTTATTTCAGGTCTAGGGTTGCTTGGATAGTGCCGAAATCCCTTACCGACGCAATTCTTCGTGATTTAAGCAACGGCAAAACGGAATTGGTACTGCCGGGCGAAAAAATAAACACGGGAGACCTCGTGTCTTACTTTGTCGCCAGCCGGCAGTATGAGTGGCTCAAACCCGCCTCTCCGGCAACTGTTGCCGAAATGTTGTCCTTGTTTGATCTCAATTGCGACGTGATCGAGTGGAATGGAGTAGATACGGCCCGTGGGTATTTAAAGAGCCCGTACACCACGCCGGACGCTCGATTGATCGTCATCCGGGAAGGCGAAAATGTTGCTGTCGGGACAAACGAGCAGATCGGTTTCGGCAAGGTAACGTTCCGCTACTACAGCGGAAACGTGCGTGACGTCGAAGGCCTCGTTTTCCGGGAAAACTATGACAAGTTTGCCCGCGAAGTGACGAAGGACGGCGGCTGGACGATTCTGAAAGACGTTCACACTCCTTTCAAAATCGATCATGGCTGGGCGCTGGTATTCAAGTTCGGCTCTCAGGAGATGCTCAGGCCGGGTACAGTCGTGGAGGCAGGCGAAAGCGTCGTTTACGCTATTCCTAATGTAGATGTGCCCTTCGGTTCATTCCCGCCCTTTGGCAGTCAAAAAAATTGAGATTCCATTAAAATTCCATCGGCAGATTCGGGTCCGAGGAAGGGCGTTTTGGCCCACGATCTATTTGGAGGTCAATAATATTACAAACTCTCCGCCGTAAATTTGGGGAGCCGTTCAAACCTCCTGCGCCCGATCGGGTCATTAGAAGTCTCAGGGGGACCCGTGAGCCCCCTGAGCTTGAAATGCACCCCGCTGTAATTCCGATAGGGCACATACCCCTTCAATACGCTTTTTTGTACAGCTCGATGATCTTTTCCTCCGTGACGAAGCGGGGGTTGTTGCCGGGGCTTCCGCTGGCAACTGCGTCCCGAGCCATTTTTTCGAGGTGTTTTTCGAATTCTGCCTGGTCGGGAATCAGTTTGCGGATCGGAGGGATTTCCACGTCCCTGCAAAGGGCCGCGATGGCATCCACCGCCTTTCGGGCCGCCTCCAGGGTCGAGAGGCCCGCGACGTTTTCGCCCATGACTTCGGCCACTTCGGCAAATTTTTCCGGCTTCGCGATATAGGTGTACTCCGCCCATACCGGCAGCAGCACAGCGTTGGATATTCCGTGGGCGATGTGGAAGAGCGCGCCTATGGGTCTGGACATGCCGTGGATCAGGGTTACCGAGGAATTGCTGAAGGAGATTCCCCCCAAGGTGGAGGCAAGCATCATGTTCGCCCTGGCCTCTAAATCTTCTCCATTGCACCACGCTCTCCGCAGGTTTTGCGAAATGAGCCGGATGGCCCTCAGCGCTAGGGCATCGGTGATGGGCTGTTCTCTTTTGGAAACGAAGGCTTCCACGGCGTGACAAAACGCATCCAATCCCGTGGCTGCGGTGACGCTGGGAGGCATGGTGAGAGTGAGTTCCGGGTCGGCGACGGCGACCGTGGGGACGATCAGCGGGGAACTGATCAGCATTTTCACGTCGTTGGCGGTATCGTTGATGATAGTGACTTTCGTTATCTCCGAACCGGTGCCCGCCGTCGTCGCTATGGCGATCAGGGGAGGCGTCGGTTTTCGTACTTTATCGACCCCCATATAATCAGTAATTTTCCCGCCGTTCGTTTCGACGATCCCAATGGCTTTGGCGGTGTCGATGGGGCTGCCTCCCCCCAGCGCCACGAGGAAGTCGCAGCCGTTCTTTCTGTAGGCGTCCGCTCCGGCCATAACATCCTTGTCCCCGGGTTCGCCCACGATATCGCTGAAAACCCCAAAGGAACATCCGGCCGCCTCCAGGATCTTTCCCACTCTTTCTACATAGCCGGACTTTTCTATGACTTTGCCTGTGACCAAGAGAGCTTTCTTGGTTCCCAGCCTTCCAATTTCTTTTCCTATCAAGGAAAGACATCCCGGTCCTTGAAGAAGAACCTGCGGAATACGCAGTTCCGTGGCTTTCATCGTCATTTCTCCTTATTCGATACTTTATTCGATACTTTATACTTTCGAGGGGCTCAAACTTGGCCTACCGCACAAAAACTTTTGAAGGCTGTTGCGGCGCGGTCTCGAAAGACGCTGCGCCTTTCACATCCAAAAGCGTCTCCGCGTTGGCTACGGCGTTGACGATGGCGGTTTGCATCGCGTTGACGGCCAACACACCCAGGAGGTTCATGTTCACCTCCACGTTTCTCCAGATCATGGACTTCGACTCCACGCCGCCCAGGGAAAGGGCGAAAATCGTGTCTCCGTCGGAGGCGGTATGGGTCGGTTTGATCGCCCGGGCCAAACCGTCTTGAGCCATTTCCGCCAATTTCTTCGCTTGGGCTTGATTGAGGCTCGCGTTGGTGACGATAACCCCGATGGTGGTGTTTTCCGTGGCTTTCGGAGGATCGTAGCGGGTGTCCATAGTCCAAGTTTCCAGGTCGATGAATACGCCGTCTTTACCGATGGCGCCTGCGACAATATTCCCCGTGGCGGGGTCTACGACGTTGCCCGCAGCGTTTACCGCGACCATGGCCCCCACAACCAGGTCTCCGAACTTGAAGGCGCAGGACCCCAGTCCGCCCTTCATAGGTACACCCCCTATGGACGCGGTTCCCTTGCCCACCGTGGCCCCCGTCCCCGCGCCCGTGTTGCCGTCTTTCCAGGGAAGACCCGCGAAGGCGTTTTCGGCGGCTTTGTAACCCCAGGCTTTGTCCGGCCGAACAAAGGCGCTCCCCAGCCCCAGGTCGAACAGAATGGCGGAGGGAACGATGGGCACTACGGTGAGCCCCACATCAAATCCGATCTTTTTCTCCTCCAAAAACGTCATGACTCCGTCCGCAGCCGCGAGGCCAAAGGCGCTTCCGCCGGAGAGGACGACGGCGTTGGCCTTTTGAACCGTTTTTGTGGGGTCCAGCAGATCGGTCTCCCGCGTTCCGGGCGATCCTCCCCTCACGTCCACCCCGCACACGGCTCCTTTCGGATCTTCGACGATCATGACCGAACATCCGGTTCCGTTTTCAACATCGGTGACGTGCCCGATCTTGATGCCGGGAACGGAGGACAAGGGGACAATTTGGAGTCCCGGCTCCGCAAACGCCGACTTCGCCAGGGCAAAAATCAAAAGCGTCGATAAGAAAAGTCGCTGAATGACTGGAATGACTGTCATTTGTGCCTCCTTGTGTGGTCCGGTTTCGCGAGTCAGATTCGCTCCGGAATCTCTATTTTTGCGCCTTCAGGGTACGTTTCCGGGAAAAAGAGCTTGAGTATCTTTTCGTCGTTGGGCTTGCCGATCAGACTGCCGATGATGAACAAAACAAGGCCTAAACCGATGCCCACGACGATTTGATGGAATCCGGCAAGGGGGATTTTGGCCCACATGGAATAGCAGTAAGCGAACACGCCTCCTACCATGGAGAGAAAAGCGCCTGCTGTGTTGGCTTTCTTCCAGAAGAACCCCAAGAGGAAGGTCCAGAAAAAAGCTGTCTGCAAACCACCGAAGGCGAACATGTTGATCCAGACGATAATCGAGGGAGGTTTAAGCGCGACGACAATGCAAGCCAAGCCGATAATGGCAGTGGCGATGACGGAAAATTTGGCCACTGTCTTTTGATTTACCGGCGCCCCGCTTTGCTCGACGGAGTGCTGATACACGTCTTTGATGATGGAAGAGGAGGCGGCTATCAAAAGCGAAGAAACGGTAGATATAGCGGCTGCCAGGGGCGCGATGATGGCGATACCCGCCATAACGGGCGACAGACAGGTGACGATCAAATGGGGCATGACGGAGTCGGTGGTACCGCCTTCGGGAAGCGCCGAGAGGACTCCGCGGGACAGTACGCCGATGAAGTGCATGCCCAGCATCATGGCGCCCACGACGATAGTGCCGTAAATCATGGCCTGATGAAGGGACCTGGAGTTTTTATAGCTCATGTTCCGCACCAGAGACTGGGGCAAGCCAAGAGTGCAGACACCGCTCAGCATCCAGAAAGAAATGAGAAGCCGCACGGGAATCGTGCCGCCCGAAGTCGGTTCCAACATTTGCGGCTGTGTCTTGAGCGTGGCCATGATGGCGCTCATGCCGCCGCCCTGGGTCAAAATGGCCGACGTAAGGACACCCAGCCCCACCAGCATGAAGATGGCACAGATGGTGTCGGTGATGGCGACCGCCTTGAACCCCCCGACGGAGGTAAACGCGACGACGACCGCAGCGAAAATGAACAGCCCCAGGGTGTAGTTGATCCCGGCGGCGGCCGCGAACAGGTTGGCGCCGCTTATGAACTGCGCCACCATCGTGCCGCAGAAGAACGCCACGATGAGGACGGCTCCGATGTTGGCCAGTACGTTGGACTGGTATCGGACTCGAATGACGTCGATAACGGTAACCGCGTCAATTTTGCGGCTGATGACCGCCATCTTTTTCCCCATGACGCCCATGACCAGGAAAGCCGCCAGAACCTGGGTCATAGCGAGATAAACCCACCCGAATCCCCTCAGCCACGCGACGCCGGGACCGCCGACGAAACTGGAGCCCGAAGAATAAGTCGCCACCAGGGTCATGGCCAGCACAAAACCTCCCAGGCTTCTGCCGCCAATAAAGTAGTCCTTGGAAAAATTTACGGCTCTGTCTTTTTCCGATTGTTTCTGAATGATAAAACCCACAGCCAGCATGACAATCAGAAAAAGGAATACGGGCGCGAGAACCAAAAAAACCTGCATCTTCCTCACTCCTTCCCCGTCGTGTCGTCGTCTTCGAGGCTGAAATCCTGGAACACCTTCGAGGTCAGGAACCAGACCAGAACGATGGACAGTATCCAGATGCCGAAACAGCTCAGGACGAACCAACCCGGCATCTGGAAGAGAGTGTAGTCCATACCCGCGGTGCCGAACCCGGCAATCCACCAGAACGCGATGAGAATTATCGCAACCACCCAGGTCGCCTTCGCTTCCTTGTTCATTTGAATGAATTTTTCCCTATAGCTCATCTTTGCCATTTTTGCCCACTCTCCTTTTTCGATTCCGATAAAAAATGCATAATGCTTTACTCGCAAAAATACAAAATAGCGAGAGTGAAGATCTTGGCCGCCTCGACCAGGTCGTCAATCTCCAGCCATTCGTCCACGTGGTGCGGGACCTGACGGTCGCCTGCTCCCGTCACCAGTACAGGGATATTCCCCCATGCCTGAATGAACGTTCCGTCCGTTGCGCCCGGAACACCGTCGTAAATTTCCTCCCTGCCCATGACTTCGCGATACGCTCTGGCCGCAGCTTGAACGACAGGGTGATCCGTGGGGATCTCTGTCCATGGGCGGTCGTCCAGTTGCTCGACGGTGGCATGAAATTTGTCGTCTCCCTCAGAGAACTGTCGGGACAACCGTGTTACAATTCCACGAATCTGTCGGGCGATGGCCGCGTGATCTTGCCCCGGAACGGTACGAATGTCGAGGGTGAGAGTTGCCGTGGCCGGTACGACATTGAGCTGCCCCACTCCGATAGCGGGGGATCTGATAACGGTGGGGGTAAAACTCGGCCACCCTAAAAATTCGTGGTGTCCCAGGCGGTCTTTTTCGAAGTTTTCGAGCTGCTTCAGTTCCGTGATAAAACGCGCTACTCCCCAGTTAGGGTCATTTCCAGAAAGGGGCATGGCGCCGTGGCATTGCACCCCGTGAAAAGTCACCAGAAACCTCAGCGCTCCTTTTTGGAACACGCAAAGGTGTTTTTCTTCAGGCTCACAAACGATAGCGGCATCCACGTTTTTACCCCAGCCATTTTTCAAGAAATGTTTGATGCCGATCATCAGGCCTTCTTCGTCCACCGGGATGCAGAGCAGGATGTTGCCTTTGAAAGGTATTCCGCTGTCCTTTATGGCCTTTGCGGCAAAAATGGCGGCGCCCATGTTACCTTTCGTGTCGTTGCTCCCGCGTCCGTACAGAATTTGTTTGCCGTCTCGCTCGACAATTTCCGCGCCGAAAGGATCGTGAAGCCATTCCTCTCGATTTCCCACGGAAACGACGTCCTGGTGTCCTTCCAGCAGAATTGTTTTACCCCCAGGCTCTCCGCGCAAAAAAGCCACGATGTTGGTTCTGCCGGGTACGACTTCATCGAGATGGACTTCGAAATTCTCCTTCCGCAGAAAATCCGCGATAAATTCAGTCAAACGTGTCTCGTTGGCTCCCTCGGTTTCAGGATCATAAACACTGTCCGTCCGAACAAGGTCCTGGACGAAACGTATCATTTTCTCCGTGTCCAGTGTTTCCAGAACTTTGTCATACTTGCCCATAACACACCTCCCTCATTGGCTCTGTTTTTTGGGCAGGTTCGCGATCAAGCCATCCACCTCGCAAAGTACGTCGTCCATGATCTTCATAGCCTCTCGCAGCTCCTCTTCTGTGATGATCAGGGGCGGCGCCACGATAATACTGTTTTCGTGGTGATAGGTATAAAACCCCCGGGCAGTCAATTTAGAGACGATCCCTGGCATGATACGATCGGGGTCAATGCCATACTCGACGAGCGGCTCACGAGTGGTGCGATCACGCACCAGTTCCACCGCCGAGAACAGACCGATGTAACGGACGTCTCCGACACTGGCATGGCGGGCTTTAATGTCCTCCAGCAGTTTCCCCAGAAGCAATCCCATTGTCCTTGAACGCTCCAGCAGGTTCGATTCTCGATAGACCTCCAAGGTCGCGAGGCCGGCGGCACAAGCGAGAGGATGCGCCGAGTAGGTCAATCCACAACTTAAAAGGTGGTCTTCGAAGTAATTCGCGATCTTTTTGTTGACGATTACGCCACCCAACGGAACATAACCGCAGGTGATCCCTTTTGCGAAAGTGATGATGTCGGGTTTCACTCCAAAGTGATTGACCGCAAACCATTCTCCAGTACGACCCCATCCCGTCATGACTTCATCACAGACCATGAGAATGCCGAATTCGTCACAAAGCTGGCGCACGCCTTTCATATAACCTTTCGGCGGAATGATGACACCGTTGCTGCCCGTGACAGTCTCCATCACAATCGCAGCGACAGAATCCCTTCCCTCGTAGAGAATTTGTTCCCTGAGTTGAGAAATATAGTAACGGCAAGCTGCATCCTCATTTTCAAACGGAATGGGTG
The DNA here is from genome assembly GCA_031277095.1 of Synergistaceae bacterium. Taxonomy (GTDB): domain Bacteria; phylum Synergistota; class Synergistia; order Synergistales; family Aminobacteriaceae; genus JAISLU01. Next base: position 19,384 of record JAISLU010000049.1, on the reverse strand, counting down.
CGCGGTATACATAAGGGTCAAAGAATTTGATAAAGCCGGGAATTCCAGGTTCGCAGGCGTATCGGCGGGGTTCTCCCGTCAGGTTCGCCGCTCCGTAAGTAGCTCCGTGGTAGGAGCGGTAGCGCGAAAAAATCTTATGTCGTCCAGTGTACATCTTCGCCATCTTGACAGCGTTTTCGTTTGCATCGGCGCCACCCAGTGTAAAAAATACCATCCCCATGTTGTCAGGCGCGAGTTTGACGACTTCTTCCCCAAGCTGAGAACGTACATCCGCAGCAAAAGAAGGGGCAATGTAAACAAGCCGATCAGCCTGGTCTTTGATCGCCTGTATGATCTTTGGATTCTTATGTCCGACGTTCATATTGACGAGCTGTGAGGACATATCGAAATAACGCTTATTTTCGCTGTCCCAGAAAAAAATGCCTTCGGATTTGTTTACAACTATCGGGTTAACTTTACTTTGTACACTCCATGAATGAAGAATATACTTACGATCGTTCTCAAATGTAGCTTGGTCCTTGGAAATCATCAGTAATCACCTCTCGTTAAAATTTCGTTAAAATTTCGACATGATAATTTGAGTCTGGAACTTCTTCCGAACAAAAAATAGAATTATGGAATAACTTTACTTAAAACATACAAAGGGGAAAATATCGAACATACCTATCTTTTTACAGTATCAAACGGGTGTATACATTTCAAGATATTTACAACACAAATGTGAATGTGCTGCAGACCATATCGTTTTGATCGGCTACTGTGCATCGTAACGTAAATCCCCCCAAAAAACGTAAATGTGTATCGGAGAATTATGGGACCCGATAAAAAAGAAATACACTACACCAAGTCACGCTGTCGGTCATTTGGAAGGTGAGCCACCGTCTTTTGTACCAAACTCTTTCCTCTCCCGTTTTCTGACAGAAGATCCGTCATTAACGGTCTCGGCTGTGCCCGATTATGGATCTCCCTTATGCGCCTTTTGACAACAAAGCTAGGCTAGAGGAGCCTCGATTTTCGCTCCGTTTTCATTTTGGGTGATGACATATAAACCGCGTTTTATGCAATATTCTTTTACTTCATTGGGAATCGTTATACCCACCAAAGCACCATGATAGCTTCGCGTTTCGTTATGGATTTTTCCTCGGTCGATCAAGATTCCTATACGTCTAATATGTTTATTGACGTCCCTGATTTTCGGACTGAGCTTAACTTCCACCGCCATAATGCGCTCGTTGTTTTCCAGTAATATATCCACTTCGGCCAGAACTCGGCTGTTTTGTTCGTCCATGATTTGGACATTGCTTCTCGCTTGTGTGAAATTAAAACCGAGGGTGCTGAATAGTTCGATTATCTTGTCGTTGACAATAGTTTCGAGATAGTGTCCTAAGTCTTCGTTTTTTATTTTATCTGGATCTACCTTACGTCTTATTTCTTTCCTTATATGGACGGCTTCGTTTTTGAGGTTTTTTAATTTTTTCCTTATTATGAGTAAAGATTCTTCCAAATATGCAAGACGTTCTTCAAAAGCTGCGCACAGTTCGGTCAGGTATTTTTCTTTTTCTTCCAGCAATGCTTTTATCTCTTCATACATGCTATCTTCGTTCCTTTCAGATGATCAGTTCAGACTGAGCTGGATTGCAATGAAGAACTTGTTGTACCTCTTTGCTACTTCTCAAATGGCAGAATGTGTTGATATAGCTGCGAAATCAGGGTTAGGGCGGGGATTCGAATAGAGACAAAAATCGTAAATATGGAACGCCAAGAGCAGTTCCATCATATTCTGAGGGTTTAAATCTCCTAACAACTCGCGAATCTTCCTGATTTTATAATTGATTGTATTGCGGTGCATGAACATGATCTCCGAAACCCGCTTGACGCTCGCGTCGTTCTCTATATAGCAACGCAGGATCGCCAGATAATCAGTGCCCCATCGCTGGTCCCATTCAACCAGTTTCCCAAGTTTTTCCTGGTAGAAAGATTGCAGCGGCTGGAGGTCTTTTATCTCACAAAGCAACCGGTATACTCCCATCTCTTCGTAAGCCACCGGTATGTTCGAAGACCGTTGGATGGCCATTCGGACAGCATTCGCCGTTTTTTTATACGCGTCCGGGAGAGTGCAGATCCCGGAAACCACAGGGCCAACACCTGCATAAAAGCCAAATTTTTTGGTCTCTCGTCTGCACGCATCGTAGGTATTCCGCAAAATTTCCCTGAGGTCGCGCCATGCCGTTCCCTGCACGACGATCGCGAGCCTTTCCTCGTGATGAAATATCCCGTAATGTTCGCCCCATCGGCGAATAGACCTTGCCTGAAGCTGTTGCTCCAGAAATTTTTCCTGAGCGGTGTCAAAACGGTTGCTCATCGAGCATATGAGGCCGACGCAAAATGCTCCCTCCAAATCGAATCCTCTACGCTCCAAAACAGGCTTGTACGCATTCTCGTCCAGTGGGCAGAATATGGCATTTTTCAGGGCACTTGAGAGCGAAACTGCGTTTTCTTCGTTGCGTATAATTTGGTGGCAAAAGTCATAGGTCATATCCACCAAATGTATATGCCACGGAACCGTGAAAATAGGAAATTGGGTCTCGGCGCAGTAGTCAAGGACCTCGTCTGGCACCTGCTTGATATATGGCCCTATATTTACCACCAATCCAGCTGCTTTTTTTCTTTTTAAATTTCGAGCGAATTCAAGCAGCCATTCCGTTCCAAGGGCTATTCCTGTCGTAAAAATCAGCTCGTGCCCATTGATGAAATCGGCTACTTGCAAATTTTCCACTATATGAACCCAAGTGACCAAATTTTGGATGTTTTCCTCGCCTTGCAGCAGCCGCATGGAATAAGTATCTTGAGCGTATTTACAAAGCGTGTGCAGAGAAATTGGCATTCTAAACCTCCTCGCAGGGCCTGTCTGACAAAAAGTAACCTGGAGGCATTTTTTAGCCGGGCGGTCTCCTCTTCGTCCTATTCCATGCCTCATGTAAGCAAACGAGATCTCCCCAAAAAACGGGATGTATCCTGCCGTCTTCTATTTTCTGCATAGTATAATACAGTTGTATCGTTTCATATTGTGCATATTCATTGCTCATCTGTATAAGAATGGGGAGGATCTCATGGCGAAGGTAACGATTCAGAAATTATACGAAATGAAGAGCAAAGGGGAGAAAATTTCCTACGTCACGGCTTACGATTTTGGACAGGCGAGCCTCGTGGAAAAAGCGGAGATCGACATGATTCTTGTGGGAGACTCGCTTTCAATGACTATGTTGGGCAATCTGTCCACCGTGCCTCTGACGACCGACGAAATGATCCACCACATCAAAGCCGTCGTGAAGGGCGCGTCGTCACCTATGATTGTGGGTGACCTGGTTTTCGGTTCCTATAACGAGGGGCCGGAGCAGGCCATTCGCAGCGCCAACCGCCTGCTGAAGGAGGGCGGATGCGATGGGGTGAAGCTCGAAGGGTGTATGCCCGATATTGTCGCGGCCATGGTGAAGGCGGGTATCGGCGTTCAGGGGCACATCGGCCTGACTCCCCAGACAGCGGGGCTGCTTGGCGGTTTCAAGCTGCAGGGCAAAAACCTGGACGCGGCAAAAAAGATCATCGACGAGGCCAAAGCCCTGGAGGAAGCCGGTGCTTTCTCTCTCGTGGTGGAATGCGTGCCCGAAGAACTGGGCCGCGCAATCACCGAGTCCGTCAAAATGCCCGTCATCGGTATCGGAGCAGGGCGCTACTGCGACGGACAGGTGTTGGTGTATCACGATTTGCTGGGTATGTTCGACCGTTTCACGCCGAAGTTCGTCAAAAAGTACTCCAACATCGGCGATCAGATCGTAAAAGCCCTGAAAGAATACAAAACCGAAGTGCGCGAGGTGAAATTCCCAAGCGACGAGTACGTTTTCGGCGGCGTCGCCCGGGAAGACCTCGAGAAAATACTTTAACCGACCCACATTGACCACAGGGTTCAGGGTGAAATTCAGAAATGATCACTAAAACTGCGATATTGGGCGCCGGCGCTATGGGTTGTCTCTACGGCGGAATGTTGGCGGAGGCCGGATGCAGCGTGGTGCTGGTTGACGTCTGGAAAGAACATATGGAGGCCGTCAACGCCGATGGGCTGGAAATCGAGGAGCAGGGGGAAAGGCGCACTGTCAAAAATATCCGGGGCGTCACAAATCCCGCCGACGCAGGGGCGGCGGATTTGGTGATCGTTTTCGTCAAGTCCGGCATGACGGAGCAGGCTATGGGCGGCGCCCTCTGTCTGGTAAAGGAGGGGACCACCGTACTCACGCTGCAAAACGGGCTTGGGAACGTGGAAAAACTTTGCAGAGTGGTGGAGCCCTCCCGGGTCGTTGCGGGGACGACGGGACATGGATCGACCCTCGTCGGACCGGGGCGTATCCGCCACGCGGGTTCGGGGGAGACGGTAGTGGGGGAGCTCAACGCCGGTGAACCCGGCGACCGTGTCAAAACCCTCGCGGCGTTTTTGAACGGGGCGAAGCTGACGACCCAAGTTTCCGCCAACGTGATGGGGCTGATCTGGACCAAGTTGATCGTCAATGTGGGGATCAACGCCCTGACTGCAATAACAGGTCTGAAAAACGGGCGTCTTGTCGATTTTCCTGAAACGGCGGACCTGATGAAGGCGGCCGTCGCGGAGGCCTGCGCCGTTGCGGAGGCGAAAGGCATTCGTCTTGAAACCGACGATCCCTTGGAACACACGATGCAGATCGCGCGGCGGACGGCCGCCAATCGTTCCTCCATGCTGCAGGACGTAACGGCCAAGCGTCAGACGGAGGTTTCCACCATCAACGGAGCCGTTGTGGAAGAAGGCAAAAAGCTCGGTATTCCCACGCCGGTCAACGTCGTGCTGACCAATTTGGTGCTGACGAGGCAAAAAACCTACGAAGAAATATAAATAAGAAATATAAGTAAGAAATATAATATGGGAGGGATAGTTATGAAGCATTGTACACGAAGAGTTAGATCATTGAAGGTCGTATTGTTGGCTTTTGTCGCCTTGTTCTGCTGCGTACCCTTTGTTGCGGACGCGGCGCCCAAATTTTCGCTGAAATTGGGACACGCCGTGGCCGAGGAAAACGCGTACCACTACGGTGCCCTCAAGTTCAAAGAACGGGTGGAGGCCAAAACCAACGGTGACGTTCACATCGACGTATTCCCGAACAACCAGCTGGGCACTGGAGAACGGGACCTTCTCGAGGGGCTCCAATTGGGGACCGTCGATATTTACGTGGGATCGACGGGGCCTATGGGCGGCTTCGAGAAACGTTTTCTGCTTTTCGACTTCCCCTTTCTTTTCAAGGACAAAAAACACGTTTATTCCGTCCTGGACGGTGAAATCGGGCAGCACATTCTCAGCCTGCTGGACGCTAAAGGCATGCGCGGCCTGGCGTGGATGGAGAACGGATTCCGCAACCTGACCAACGCGAAGCGCGTAATAAACGGCGTGAGCGACGTCAAGGGACTGAAGATACGCACGATGGAAAACAAGGTTCACATGGCGATGTGGCGCAATTTGGGTGTAGACCCGACCCCCATGGCCTGGAGCGAGGTCTTCACCGCCCTGCAGCAGGGGACCATCGACGGACAGGAAAACCCCATCCCGGTGATCTACACCTCCAAGCTCTACGAGGTGCAAAAACACCTGACCCTCACCCGGCATGTTTTTTCGCCGGCCATGATCGTTGTAGCGAAGGCGGCCTTCGATTCCCTGCCCGAGGAGTACAGGAAAATTTTCGAGGAGGCCGCTCAGGAGGCCGCGCTTTATGAGCGTTCGGTCTGCGATAAAATGGAAAACGACTTTATCGACGATCTCAAAGAGAACGGCATGGAAGTGACGACGCCCGATCTCGCACCTTTCCAGGAAGCCTGCAAGAGCGTTTACGAGGAATTCAGAGGAGAGCTCGGCGAGGACGCCAAACTGCTGGACCAGATTATCGCTGCCGGAAAGGAATGACGGAGGAACCAGTGGGGACCTACAGGAAAACGCTGGACTTTTTTCAGCGGTTTGCGGAATACGCCCTATTTTCCCTGCTGGCGGCGATGGTGGTTATCGTCTTCGCGCAGGTGATCTTTCGCTTTGTCCTGCGGGCGTCCCTGCCCTGGTCGGAGGAGGCCGCCCGCTACATCATGGTGTGGATTTCCATGTTGGGAGCCGCCATCGGTATTCGCCGCAAGGGGCACATCGGAGTGGAGGCGGTGGTGATGCTTCTGCCCGCCATCCTCAGGAAGGCCGTCGCCGTTTTGGCGACGGCGGTTGCCGCCGGGTTTTTCCTGGGGGTGGTCGTTTACGGCGTGGCAATTTGCCAGGTTGTGGCGGGGCAGGAGTCTCCCGCGATGGAAATTTCGATGGCGATTCCCTATTCCTCTCTGGTTGCAGGGGGATTTCTGATGCTGCTCTACGCTCTGGAAGAATTTTTGAACCTGACGGTTTGTCCCAGGGCGCCGGAAAGGAACACGGGAAGGAACACAGGAAAGAACACAGAAAGAGGCGCAGCATGATTACGATTCTTTTTGCCTTTTTGGTCGTCTTTTTTGTTCTGAACATTCCCATTGCGGTTGCCATCGGCTCGGCGACGTTTCTGTCCCTGTTCGCGAGCCCCATTCCCCCGACGGTTCTCGTCCAGAAGATGTTTACGGCCATGGACTCGTTTCCCTTGATGGCCGTTCCTTTCTTCATTTTGGCCGGGGCGCTGATGGAAAACGGGGGAATTTCCCGCCGCCTCATTCACCTGGCCAACACCTTCGTGGGGCATTTTGCCGGAGGGCTCGCTTTCGTCGCCATCATCGCCAGCATGTTTTTCGGCGCGATTTCCGGCGCGGCTGCGGCCTGTGTCGCGGCCATCGGGTCCGTGATCATCCCCGAAATGGTCTCCCGGGGATACGGCAAGCCCTACACCGCCGCCGTTCAGGCGACGGCCGGGACTTTGGGGGTCATGATTCCGCCGAGCATTCCGATGATCATCTACGGGGTCATGACGGGCGTTTCCATAGGAGCCCTGTTCATGGCGGGCTTCATTCCCGGAGTGCTGGTGGGGTCGTCCCTGATGTTGGTGGCGTGGTACATCGCGCGCAAACGCGGCTACAAAGGCGAGCGCCGCTTTACCTGGAGCGAGCGCAGAGCCGCGTTCAAGGACGCGTTCTGGGCTCTTTTGATGCCCGTGATCATCTTGGGCGGCATCTACGGAGGGGTATTCACTCCGACGGAAGCCGCGGTCATCGCGGTAGTGTACGGGCTTTTTGTGGGATTCTTCATCTACAAAGAATTGAGCCTTGCCCACATGAAGGACGTTTTCGTGAACAGCGCGGTCAGTACGGCCGTCGTCATGTTCATCATCGCCACGTCCTCGGCCTTCAGTTGGGTCATCACCTCGAAGCGTGTCCCTCAGATGGTGGCGGAGGGCATGCTGGCCTTTTCGTCGAACGCCATCGTCATTCTCCTGCTGGTCAACTTGTTGCTGCTTTTCATCGGGACCTTCATGGAGACGGTGGCCTCCATCATCATTTTGGTCCCCGTGTTGCTGCCCGTGTTGAGCAGTATCGGCGTCGATCCTTTGCACTTCGGCATCGTCATCGTGGTCAATCTCGCCATCGGCATGGTGACTCCGCCGCTGGGGGTCTGTCTGTTCGTGAGCTGCGGCATCGCCAAAATTTCCCTGGAGGATATCTCCCGCGCCGCGCTTCCTTTTATTGGAGTGATGATTCTCGACGTGCTCCTGTTGACTTATATTCCGATACTCAGCACCGTCCTGCCCAAATTGATGGGGCTTTATTGATGAGGTTTTATTGATGAGACTGAAAATGACGTCTTCGGACGATGGGCGGGCTGGTTGCGGTGGAGCGGGGGGTGGAAAGCGAAGTGGAACGGTCGCGATACGGTGACTGGCGAAATAAATTGACGGCGGCGGTGAAACGCCGTCATTTCGATGTCGGTGTTTACGTTGAACACGTCTCATCCGGAGAGTCGTTCGAACACAACTCGAAGCTCTCCTTCCCCTCGGCAAGTATCATAAAGCTCTTTATCTTTCATCATTTGTTCACCTGCGGCAAGGAAGAAAAGTATCGGCAAGAATATCTTCAACGGACCGTCACTCACGATCGCGCTCGGGCCGTCCCCGGCGGCATCCTCCACAAGGTATCGGACGGCGCTTCCCTGCGGCTCGAAGACCTTGCCCTGCTGATGCTGTCGGTGAGCGACAACACGGCGACCAATATTTTGATCGACGAGCTTGGAATGAGCAATATCAACGAGGCAATCCAAAAGCTGGGCGCGTCCGATACGTTTCTTCGCCGCAAAATGATGGACTTCGAAGCAAAAAACGCCGGGCGGGATAATTTCACGACGCCCTCCGATGTGGCGAAAGTTCTCGGGGAAATATTGAAAAACCGGCGTATGGTCGAAATGCTGTCCGTCCAGAAGAGTACCTCCACGTTTCCCGCGAGGCTTCCTTTCGATGACACAGACGACGTGGAAGCCGTACTCGCGCATAAAACCGGCGGGCTCCCGGGTATCACCCATGACGCAGGGATATTTTTTTACTCCGCGGACCCGGTGATCGCGGTCGCTCTGACCTCCGGCGCCCCGACCTGCCAGGAGGGATCCGACTTCTGCGCCGATATCGGTGAAATCCTGTACTTTGCCTTCGCCCCAAAAAGTGAAAAGTGAAAGGAATTATATTGAAGGGAAAGGTTCTCATATCATGACGAAAATAACTGAAATACGCATGGGGAGACTTTCGATACCGCTCAAAAAACCGTTCAAAACAGCGTTGCGTTCAACAGACGTCGTATTGACCAACATCTTCGAGGTCAGAACCGACGCGGGTGTTTCAGGATACGGAGAAGCGCCGCCCACTGCCGTTATTACCGGAGATACGGACGCATCTATCCGAGGGGCGGTCGCTGAACGTATAGCCCCGGCCATTTTTGGCCGCGACGCTGCGGACTTGAACGACATTCTGGACAAAGTGGACAAGAGCGTGCTGGGCAACACTTCGGCGAAAGCGGCTGTGGACATAGCCCTTCACGACTTGTGGGGGAAGTTGTACGGATATCCGCTGTACAGGCTGTTTGGCGGTTCGCTTCGAGAGATGGTCACAGACTATACCATAAGCCTCAACTCCCCGGAGGAAATGGTCCGGGATTCTCTCGCTGCCGTCGCGGACGGTTATAAGGCGCTCAAGATAAAACTCGGCAACGATTTCAGGATCGACACGGAGCGGCTTTCCTGTATAAGAAATGCGGTGGGAAATTCCATATTGCTGCGAGTTGACGCAAATCAGGGATGGAAGCCGAAAGAAGCGGTGCGGGCCATAAAATTCATGGAAGACAAAGGACTCGATATCGAGCTGGTGGAACAGCCCGTCGCGTATCACGACATCGACGGGCTGCGATACGTCACCGACGCGGTGGATACTGTAATTTTGGCCGACGAATCCGTAAAATCGCCCCGCGACGCACTGCATCTGATATCGACTCGGGCGGCGGACATGGTCAACATAAAGCTGATGAAGAGCGGCGGTCTTGGAGGCGCGCTGAAGATATGCGCCATCGCCGAAGCCGCCGGGGTGGAGTGCATGATAGGGTGCATGATGGAGAGTAAAGTGGCGATCTCCGCCGCCGTCCATCTCGCTTCCGCGAAAAAGATCATCACAAAATTCGATCTCGACGCCCCGATACTGTGCGCGCAGGATCCGGTAGAGGGCGGCGCTGACTTTCACGGGGCGGCGATTTCCCCGAGAGACGCGCCGGGACTCGGCATCGAATCCATAAAGGGCGTCGTGTGGGATAAGTTTTAGCCGCTGGAGGGCCAGACCGTCGTCGGCTGTCCAATTTTCATTGACCTTCGAGGAGCGATTTTTTTATTCTTTTCGCAGATCCAAAGTAAAAATAAGCTATTGAAATTTAGAATATACATGCTTATACTTCATAACAATTTGTTTCTAATTTATTTCGATTTTTTCTTTATCCTCGTGAAGCGGTGGAGTTGCATTTGTCGGTCAGGGTACATGAAGAGGTGCGTGAAAGGGAGCAACTTTTATGACGAAATATATTTTGAAAAGGTCTGTCGTGAGTATTTTTACAATCCTGGCCGTCATTACGCTCATTTTTTTTCTGATAAGAATGCTGCCGGGGGACCCTTTCACCAGCGAAAAGGAAATTCCGCTGGCCGTGCGTCAGAATATGCTCGCGCGCTTCGGGCTGGATAAACCCCTCTATATGCAATATCTGCTCTATCTCAAAAATTTTTTCCTCCAGGGCGACATGGGCCCCTCGATGAAATACGAGACGCGCTCCGTGCGGGATATCATTTTTTATTCTTTTCCTGCCTCCGCAAAAATAGGATTGCTGGTCGTTCTGGCGTCTCTTTTCGCCGGAATCAACATGGGGGTTGTCGCGGCCATGAGCCAGGGCAGGCTGCCGGATAGATCGAGCATGTTCCTCGTGACGCTGGGGGTGACGATTCCCAATTTCGTACTCTCCAACCTCCTTATCCTGTTCTTTTCCATCAAGCTCAAAATCCTGCCGCCGACGGGTTACGGAGGGTTCAAATATCTGTTTATGCCGGTGGTGGCGCTCTCCGGTTACTCTACGGCGTTCATCGCCCGGCTCACCAGGAGCAAATATCTCGAAGTCATGCAGCAGGATTACATCCGGACGGCGAGGGCAAAAGGGATGTCCCGGTTCTCTGTCGTCTTCAAGCACGCCATGCGGAACGCCATCATCCCCGTGATCACATACCTTGGGCCGCTGGTGGCCAACGTGCTGACGGGGAGTTTTGTGGTGGAGACCATTTTTGCGATCCCGGGGCTCGGGCGCGAATTCGTCCTTTCCATCAGCAACAGAGATTATTCCCTCATTCTGGGCGTCTCGATTTTTTACAGTTGTTTCGTCGTCCTGTGCAATTTTCTCGTCGACGTGATTTACGTGTTCATAGATCCCCGGATAAGGCTGGGGGATGCCGGGCAATGAGGAGCCACGGGAAGATAGAGCCCGAGCTTTTCCGGCGGGCAGACATGGCGGAAGCCGCCGACAGGGAAACGAGGCCCAACGTGACTTACTGGCAGGACGTGCGGCGGCGCCTTTTCGAGAACAAGACGGCCCTCGCGGCTCTTTTCGCTATTGTCCTCATCGTCCTCTGCGCGGTGGTCATCCCGATGGTGAAGCCGGATTATTACTCGAACCACTTCGAAGTGTCGAACCAGTGGCCAAACGCATCGTATTGGTTCGGAACGGACAACCTCGGGCGGGATATCTTCACCCGGATTTGGTTCGGCGCCCGCTATTCACTCATCATCGCTTTTGCGGCGAGTTTCATCAATCTGGTCATCGGGACGCTTTACGGCGGGATATCCGGTTACGCCGGCGGAATTTTGGATTCCGTGATGATGCGGCTCGTGGACATTATCTACTCCATTCCGATGACGCTGTACGTCATTCTTTTCATGGTTTTTCTGGGGCCAGGGCTTCACAGCATCATCTTCGCCCTCTCCGTCTCCTACTGGCTTCCTATGGCTCGAATCGTGCGCGGCGAAATCCTCCAACTGAAACAGCAGGAGTTCATCATGGCCTCCCGCGCTCTGGGCGCTTCCGATTCGCGCATTCTCTTCAGACACCTCATGCCGAATTGTCTTGGACAAATTATCGTAACCATGACCCTGTCGATCCCCTGGGCCATTTTCACGGAGGCGTTTTTGAGCTTCATCGGACTGGGCATCCCGGTGCCTCGCGCGTCCTGGGGCACCCTCGCCTCCGAGTCTATTTCCTACATGCGGATAGCGCCCTACCAGCTCATTTTCCCCGCCTCCGCCATCTGCCTCACCATGCTCGCCTTCAACGTCCTTGGAGATGGGCTGCGGGACGCCCTCGATCCGAAAATGCGATGAACATACGATGAACATGAGAAAAGTACCTGAGCATGAAGAAGATGCGAGAAAGATTCAACTGCTGGAAATTTCACACCTGAAAACGTCGTTTTTTACCCATTTGGGCGAGGTGAAGGCCGTGGATGACGTTTCGATCTCTCTGGGCGAGAGCGAAACCCTGGGGATCGTGGGAGAATCCGGAAGCGGCAAGAGCGTCACCATGCTGTCGGTCATGAGGCTGCTTGCCGATAACGGCAGAATCGTGTCCGGCGGCATTCACTTTCGCGGAAAGGATTTGGCGAAACTTTCCGAGGGCGAGATGGAACATCTGCGGGGTAAACAGATCGGGATGATCTTTCAGGACCCCATGACCTCCCTCAACCCCGTTTTCACAATAGGGAACCAGTTGACGGAAATGATCGCCCGCCATCTGGGGCTGGGGAAAAAAGACGCGCGCGACAGGGCCGTCGAAATGCTTTCCACCGTCATGATCCCCTCGCCGGCTCAACGAATGAGGCAGTTTCCCTACGAATTGTCCGGAGGTATGAGGCAGCGCGTGATGACGGCTATGGCTCTCTGCTGTCACCCGGACATTCTGATTGCCGACGAGCCGACCACAGCCCTCGACGTGACGATTCAAGCGCAGATCATCGACCTTTTGAAAGATTTGAAAAGCCGCATCGGCACGTCCGTCATCTTGATCACTCATGATTTGGGCGTCGTGGCCGGTCTTTGCGACAAAGTCTGCGTGATGTACGCGGGGCAGGTCGTTGAAAGCGGATCTTCCGCCGATATTTTCTATACCCCACGGCACCCCTATACGAAAGGGCTGCTCAAAAGCGTCCCCAACCCCAAGAAAATCATGAAGGAACGCCTCGTCCCCATCCGGGGAACACCCCCCGACTTGCTGAAGCCGCCCCTGGGCTGCGCTTTTGCGCCTCGGTGCGATCACACCATGAAAATATGTATCCTGCGCCGCCCGCCTCTCTTTGAAGTGGGCGAGGGACATGGCGCCAGTTGTTTTCTGAACCATCCCGACCTGCCCGCCTCCGCCTGAGGATTTTTTTATGTGTACGCCAATGCCGCTGCTGGACGTCAGGAACCTGAAAAAATATTTCCCCCTGAAAAGAGGGCTGTTCGGCGGCCCCGCAAGCCTGGTGAAGGCCGTTGACGACGTGAGCCTGTCGATCGAAAAGGGCGAAACCCTGGGCCTTGTGGGCGAGTCCGGCTGCGGCAAAACCACGGTGGGGCGGACCATCGCGCGTCTTTACGACCCCAGCGGGGGCACGATCCGCTACGATGGAACGGATATCACGCACATGACCCAGCGGGAACTCGTTCCCCTCCGCAGAAAAATTCAGATGATCTTTCAGGACCCATTTTCCTCCCTGGACCCCCGCATGACCACGGGGGATATCGTGGGCGAGGCCATCGACATCCACGGGCTGGCAAAAGGGCGGGAGCGCGCGGAGCGCATTCGGGCCGTTCTCGCCAGCGTGGGGCTTTCCGACTGGCACGCCAACCGCTATCCTCACGAATTTTCCGGCGGACAACGGCAGCGGATAGGGATAGCCCGGGCCCTGGTCGTCGAGCCGTCTTTTATCGTATGCGACGAACCGATCTCTGCGCTGGACGTCTCCATTCAAGCGCAAATCGTCAACATGCTGGAGGATTTTCAGGAAAAATTCGGGCTCACATACCTTTTCATCGCCCACGATCTCTCGATGGTGAAGCACATCTCCACCCGCATTGGCGTCATGTACCTGGGAAGCCTGGTGGAATTGGCGGGAAGCGACGAACTGTACGGAAACCCGCTGCATCCCTACACACAATCCCTTCTGTCGGCAATTCCCATCCCTGACCCCATTGAAGCGGCGGCTTCGCGGAGAATCATGCTGGAAGGCGAGGTCCCATCTCCCATAGACACGCCGCCCTGGTGCAAATTCGTCAGCCGCTGCCCCCAGGCGCGGAGCATCTGCGGCGAAAATCCGCCGGAGTTCAGAGAGGTCGCCTCGGGGCACTTTGCCGCCTGTCATTTCATATAGATGGAGTCCGCAAAACCCGGATTTCAAAAGGATTTTAGCAAGAAGATTTTAGTAAGAAGGTTTTAGTAACAAGGTTTCAAACGGATTTCAAGAAAAAAAAGGAGGAAAGAAATATGTCAGGGAAAAAGTGGTTGTTCGTTTGTTGCGGGTGTGTGGCGCTGTTGTTGTCGGGGGTGCTGCCGGCCTGGTCCGCGGAAGGGGGAAAAGTCCTCAAGGTGAACATGACGTCCGACCCGGCGACCATCGACCCGTCGCGCACCACCGAAACTACCTCCGCTCTCGTCATCATGAACTGCTTCGAAGGGCTCATGGGATTTGACGCGGACGGGAAACTGGTTCCCGTCGCGGCGGAAAGTTACGAGGTTTCTCCGGACGGGCTGGTCTACACCTTCAAACTCAGGAAAGACGGGGTTTGGTCCAACGGAGACCCCGTGACGGCGAAGGATTTCGTTTATGCGTGGAAGCGCGTGCTGGAGCCTGGCGTCGCGGCGAACTACGCGTCGGAAATGTACATCGTGAAAAACGGCAAGCCGTATAACGAGGGAAAGGTGAAAGATTCCGAACTGGGCCTCAAGGCTCTCGACGATTATACGCTCCAGATTACCCTGGAAAACCCGACGGGTTACTTCCTGAGCTTCGCGGCCATGTTCTTCGCCATGCCGGAGAACGAGAAGGTGGTCGCGGGGAACGAACAATGGACGTTGAAGGGAGAGACCTACGTGGGCAACGGTCCCTTCAAGATGGTGGAATGGCGCCCCAAGGAGAGCATCGTCATCGAACGCAACCCCCTTCACCGCAACGCCGCCAACGTGAAACTCGATCGAGTCGAGTTCAGAATACTGACCGACCCGAACTCGGCGCTTGCCACCTACGAAACCGGCGACCTGGACGTCCTCGACGGCAATGTCCCGGCCGCCATGATCCCCACGTTGATCGCCGAGGGGCAGGCGAAGACGGTTCCCTACCTGGCCACGGTGAGAATGCAGTTCAACGTCTCCGACAACGCCATGGAATACGACGCCAAACAGGCAAAAGCCACTCTCGACCCGAGGGTACGCCGCGCGTTGGCCTTGGCTATCGACCGCAACGCGATTGTGAAGAACATTACCCGCGCCAACGAAAAGCCCGCGACGTCCTTTGTCCCCTCGGGCATTATCGGCCCTGACGGGCGCGACTTCAAGCTGAAGGATTATTTCAACCCGGCGGGGGATGTGGCGGAAGCGAAGAAGCTCCTGGCGGAAGCGGGATATCCGGACGGTAAAGACTTCCCGGCGCTGACCTATATCTACGGGGATTTCGGCGTCAACGGCGAGATCGCCCAGGCCGTCCAGGCCATGTGGAAGACCAACCTGAATGTAACCCTGAACCTGGAACCCATGGAATACGGCGTCATGCTCAACCGCAGGAGCGCCGCGAACCGCCAGTACATTCTCGCCTTTGCGCGATGGATAGCGGACTACGTGGACCCGGCCAATTTTCTGGAGGTCTTCACCTACGATGACAGCAAAAACTACAACAACCCCAAGTTCGAGGAACTGATCGCAAAGGCGAAAACCATAACGGACCAGGCCGCGCGATTCGACGTCCTGCGGGAGGCCGAGGACGTTCTGATGGGGGACATGCCTATCATTCCCATTTACGAAATGACGAATACGCTTATGATCCGTGATTACGTGAAAGGGTACAATAAAGATATCATGGGTTACCTCCAGTTCAGCCGAGTTGACATCGTAAAATAACCCCGTCGCCGAGGTCTCCCGTCAATCGGCGGCGAGAAGTTACGGTATAACGATACTGAATTGGAAGCGGCGGATTTGAGTCTTGGATCATAAATATTGATGCGCATCTGTAAAAAATTTCAATAAAGGGCTGAAAACCCAAATCCACGAGATGTTGAAGAAAAATTTGCCTGATTCCTTGCATTGAAAGGATTAACAGCGTTTTCCTGAGTTCATCTCGCGGATTTGGGGAAAATGAGCCATCAACAAATGGTTACGCTGCTATGTTGTTTATGATTCACTTCATTCTTGTAAAGCAGAATAAAAGCAGAACAGGATAAAAGCAGAATAGGAAAGAGGGTGAAAAATCGGAAAATCGCTAAAATCCTACGCTAAAGACTTCGCGCCAAAATCGCACCAAAGAGAGGAACCTTAGTTTATTTTGGAGGTGTGGAATGATTATGAAAACGAGTACGCGGATGTTCTTCAAGAGGTTGTTTGCAGTGGCGGCGCTAATGTCTTTCCTGACCTTTCCCGAGGCTTCCTGGGCCTGTACGTCTATCATCGTGGGTAAAAAAGCCTCCTCCACGGGGAGGATACTCTTTGCCAGGACGGAGGACTGGAACTACAGACGGCCCGTCAACTTCTTGGTGTTTCCGGCGGGATACTACAAGGGGGGCGTAGAATACCAGCTCAGCGCCAACGGATTCAAATACACCTTCAGCCACGACAGTTACAGGTACTTCGCCACGCCCATGTCTTATGCGGCGACTCTCGCGACGGACGGCGAGAGTACTTATTACCCCATGTTCGACGACCACGGGGTCAACGAAAAAGGTCTCGCCGTGAGCGCGACGAACACCATCGGATTCAAGACCAGCGAATTCGACCCGGCCGGCGAGAACGCGACTCCCTGGAACGAGGACACTATGGCGAAAGTGCTTCTGGCTCAGTGTGCCACGGTGGAGGAAGCCTTGAAGGTGGCCGGCGAGATCGTCACCAAGTACGGCACGAACGCCGAGCTGATTCAAATCGCGGATAAGGACCAGGCGTGGCTCTTCGAACCCATAGGCGCCCATCACTGGGTGGCGACGCGGGTGCCGGAGGACGGTTTCGCCGTCATCTCCAACTCCATGGTCACGGACCGCGTGGATATTTCCGACCCCAAGAACTACAGAGCCAGCAGCGATTACGAAGAGTACGTCAAGAAATTCGAGGAGGCGGGCCTGACGGTTTATCACGAGGGCGAACCCACACTGAAAAACCTGAACGTGGCGCTCACCTTCGGCACGTCGCTGCCCAAGGACAGCCCCTGGTCCACGAGAAACGTCAACGGCTCCTATAACTCTTACCGCAGGTGGAGAGGCTACAGCACTTTCGCCCCGTCTCTCGGCCTGAAGCCCCTCACTAACGACGACAACGAGGCCTATCGGCTTTACATCAAACCCGACAAGCCCATCTCTCCCACGGACATCATGTTCCTGCAGCGGGACCGCTATCAAAACGTCCCTGCAGGCATAGGCGTCGTAGACATTTCCCAGACACCGCAGCCCGTCAATGAAAAGGGAGAGGAAATAGCCGAAGACGGCACCGCAACCAACGGCCCCCGTCCCATCGGAATATTCCGCCAGGTGGAAAATCATGTCTACGAGATGAACGACTACCCCGCCGAGATCGGCGCGCGCCTGTGGTTGAGCATGTCGGCGGCGGAATCCTCCGTCAACCTTCCCTTCTACGGCAATATCACGGAAACCCACCCCTACTACTCGAATCTTGTCCTGATGACCGAGTATCAACCCGAGACCGCCTACTGGCTCTTCGCGGACCTGGGCAAGAAGGCTCGAACCAACAGGGTGAAGTACGCGCAGCCCATCAAAGATTACTGGGTGGCCTACGAGCGGAAGCTCTACGAAGAGCAAGGCGCTGTGGAGGCCGAACTGCTGCGCTTGTACGCGACAGATCCCAAAGCCGCGGCGAAGTACGCGACGGATTACACACTGGCGACTTCCGACAAAGCATTCAAGAAGGCCGAACAGATTCGCGCCGCCCTTATCGAGCATATCGCGCAGCATCCCGGCGAGTTGTTCGTCGTTCCCACCGAGGAACCGAAGGATACGGGCGACAAGAGCGCAAAGAGCGGCGGCGGCGGAGGTTGTGACGCGGGATTGGGAATGCTTGGGCTGGCTGCGTTTTTGGCCTGGAAAAAGAGGAGCTGACGAACCCCCTTTTAAGTTAAACGACTGTATCGTGAATTATAGCGGGTTGCAAAATCATACACAAAACTTGTACTCATGAATACATCCGCGCATTCATTCAGCGGGACATGGTTTGTGCATGAAATTGAAACCCGCTATAAGATAAAAAGCCTAAAGTTAGAATAGCTAAAACAAGTCAATCGCTCTATTGAGTGCGTGCGAATTTAACATTTTGGGGATTTACGCAGGCAAAAGATCTGCCCAAAAGGATAGAGTGTAGTTATATGACTTTAAAACTGTCCATATACACCTCGGGTGTTATTCCTGCTGACGAACAACCCATCGGACGTTCACCGTCTCCAGTAGCCTGTAAAATGTCCCTGCGCCGTTTGGCAAATTCACATTCGACCTCTCCGTCAGAGCGACTTTGCTCTGTGCGAATCTGCATACGTGCGACAATGACCTTACGATGCAAAAACTCTTGGTATTCCTTTGCTTCGCTCTGTTGTTGGATAAAATCGCGCATCAATTCTCTGACAACTTGTGACGCTGGGCGGTGGATGGCATCGACTGCATCAAAAAAGTCTTTGCGCAACTTCGGCTCCAGCTTCATTGTGAAAACGGCTTCTTTGGACATTCACAACCTCCCTGATCATCTTAAAATTTGTGTACGGAATCATGCAGTGTCAATGAAATCCACGTATACACATTTTCATTACCTCATAGTATAAACAAGCCTGTACCCGAGTCAAGCCTCTCTGACGCCAGAAACATTCGTTAATATAGGAGTTGCTATTATTCTTATCAAAGAGCGCGGCGGCCAAATCACGAAGTGTCAGCTTTGGTCCTCCTATCAAAAAACCCCCCGAAAATTTTCACCCGCTCATCCGCGGCTTGGGAGCGCGGCCAATGGACAATCAAAGAAATTTTAGAGCATACAGGCTTGAAAGATGCCGCATTTTACAGGCATTTGAGGGAGCATCGACTGTCAAAAAACAAACACACTACTATCAAAAAGTGTACTTTTTGATAGTTTCCTCGCTACACCCACACAACAGCAAAATAGCGGTATATCGGCTCCGCATTACACCACAATTTTCGCTAAATTTCAAGTTGAAATTAAAATCTTGACCTTTATCAAAAAGTACACCTTTTGATAGTTGTTTTAGTGTCGGGGTACCGGGCGGACGCGCGTTTCAGGGTGAAAGAGGGGTGCCCGACAAAATTTCAGCCCATTAAAGGATGTGATTTAAAAAGCATGGAATGACCACATTTTCTCAACATAAATAGGAAATCGTGTACTATATCTAAGAGGAGGAATGAATTTAATATGATAGTTTCAAAGCGTTTCATTTTGGCTATCGCCGCTTTGGCGATGGTGTTGGCGGCGGTTGGTTTCGCGGCGGCGGCCGATGACCCGTTGGGGGGAAATTATTCGATCCTTCTCAAAAACAGGGTAACCCTGACGAGGGATGATAGTTCAGGCAACACCAGTTCCATCTACGACCTTACGGACGAAAACACGGCTCTTGTTGCGGAGCCGC
>JAISLU010000043.1 GCA_031277095.1 Synergistaceae bacterium | reverse complement strand
CTTCATTAAATAATGAAGATACAGTATTTTTATTCTTTAAAACAGATATGTAGGTAAAAAATTGGCAGCAGTGTTTCAATAATTTATTGAGCAGGCCTTAAGTTGACAGCAGTGATGTCTTATGTCCAAAAAGGATTCAAAGGGATGAAGCTGAAGGTTGGCTTTGGCGTCGATAATGATTTACATTATATTCGATCAGTGCGTTCGGCACTGGGACACGACGTGAAGCTGATGGCCGACTTCAACTGCGCCTATAATCAAGCCAATGCTCGACGTTTGGTCTATGAACTGGAAGAACAAAAGATGGAATTTTTAGAGGAATTATTGCCTCCAGAAGATCTTGAGGGATATGTCGCGCTAAGAAATTTGAGTTCGGCCCAGATCGCCGCGGGAGAAAATTTGTTTGGCAAACAGAATTTCAAGTATTGGTTGGAGCGGCGAGCCTTGGATATCTATCAACCCGATCTTTGTTCTTCCGGTGGGTTCACGGAATGTAAAAAAATTGCAGTGTTGACTCAAACTTATAATACGGCACTCATTCCTCATGTTTGGGGGTCCGGTGTTGGACTTGCGGCATCGTTGCAATTTATTTCGACGCTTGTTCCTACGCCTTTGAGCCATACTCCGGTGGAACCGATGGTAGAATTCGATCAATCCAGCCATCCATTCCGTCTAGACCTGATTGGCGGGAAAGGTATCATTTTTGAAAATGGTTATGTCAAAGTTCCTGAAGGTACCGGGATTGGTGTCGACATTGATCGTAAAATCCTGGAAAAGTATAAAATTAATTGAGCAACATCGTGATTTCGCTGGAGACCGACATGAATGCAGTAGAAAATAAAGAATGTATCGTAAGGCAGGTTCTTTTTAGTTTTACGGGGGGGAGTATTCGGGATGAGACTTGCTTTTAGTAAAGTTATAACAAAACTTGAAGAAAAATTGTTAAAATACGGATGTACTCCCGAGCAATCGAAAACTGTCGCATATGTCATGTCCGAAAATTCCTTGGAAGGCACCTATTCACACGGTATTAATCGTTTTTCCAGTTTGATTCGAGATATCGAAAAAGGGAATGTACAACCCAAAGGAGAAATAGAACTCGCAGCCGCGTTTGGCGCTTTAGAAAGTTACGACGGGCACCGGGGGCTTGGCATTATCAATGCCTTGTTCAGTATAGATCGCGCTGTAGAACTCGCTCAACAGCACGGTATCGGATGTGTAGCCTTACGTAATACCAGTCATTGGCTGAGAGCGGCCACTTATGGTTATCGAGCCTGCAAGTTGGGTATGGCCGCGATATGCTTCACCAATACTTTGCCGAATATGCCAACTTGGGGCGCCTCCGACTGTAG
The DNA here is from genome assembly GCA_031277095.1 of Synergistaceae bacterium. Taxonomy (GTDB): domain Bacteria; phylum Synergistota; class Synergistia; order Synergistales; family Aminobacteriaceae; genus JAISLU01. The sequence continues at coordinate 46,791 of JAISLU010000043.1, read as the reverse complement.
ACTGGGTAACAATCCCATTATTTTCGCTTTCCCACGAGAAAAAGGTGACCTTGTATGCGACATGGCAATGTCACAGTTCGCATATGGAGCATTAGAAGTTGCGCAATTGGAAGGGAAACAAATGCCTGTAGATGCTGGCTTCGACAAAAACGGGAATCTGACGCGAAACCCGAGCGAGGTACTGGAAAGCGGACGTATCTTGCCTACTGGATATTGGAAAGGCGCGGGAATGGCGCATTTGCTCGATATTTTCGCAGGGGTGATTTCACTGGGGAACACAACGGCAGCCATTTCGAAATTGGGCGGGAATGTCGATGTGTCTCAGATGTTCATCGCTATCAATTACCGCGCCATAGCGCCGCAGGCAGTTTCTGAAAAATTGCTCGAACAATCGGTAGAGTATTTGCTGGCGTCTCAGAAATCAAGTGAAAAAGACAGAATTATTTTCACGGGGCAGATTGCTATTGAAACGCGACGTGACAATCTTGAAAATGGGATTCCTGTTCATGAAAAAATTTGGGATCGGGGGCGGCGACTCTTTCGGCTCAGGGTTGATATGGGGCATGAACAACCTCAAGGGGCTCCAGGAGGCGGCGGAGTTCGCGGCTGCGGCGTCCGCGCTGAAGCACACCATCTACGGCGACTTCAACCGTGTGCCGCTGGAGGACGTGCTGAACCTCATGGGAGGCGACGCCTCGGGGCGGGTTCAGCGTTAGAAGATTCGGCGGGCTGCGGCGTCGCGACACTCATATCGACTGCTCATATCAGCGGCCCATGTCGACAACTCATGTCAACAACTCGTGGATCTCGTGCCCCCCAGGAGAGGGACCGCTGGACGTCGATGATCCTTTGGTTGGAGGAGCCGCGGAATCTGGAGGGGGGAAAGCGCCGGGCGAGGTCGAAGGGGCCGTCGACGAGCAGGTCGGTCCAAGTCAGAAGACGTCCCCAGCCCCTTTCCTCCCCGTGTTCCAGGAGGAACTCGAAAAGGTACCCGGTGTAGGTCATGACGTGGTAGCCGTTTTTTTTCGCGAGTTCCGCCAAAGCTCCGAAGCCCTCCGCCTGCTCGAAAGGGTCTCCTCCGCTCAGGGTGATGCCGTCCAAAAGAGGATTTTTCCTCATGCGCCGGAGGACGTCCCGAACCTCTATCTTTTGGCCGCCGGCAAAGGGATGAGTCTCCGGGTTGTGGCAGCCGGGGCACCGGTGACGGCATCCCTGGGCGAACACCACGAACCGGATGCCTGGCCCGTCGGAAAAAGACTCCTCGACGATCCCCGCGATTTTTATCGCTTTTTCATCCCGCAAATTCTCCGGCAGACACAGACTCTCCCGCAGACTCTTTTCCAGATGCTCTCCTAAATGTCCTTGGGGCGAAAGGTCAGGCATGATGCACCCTGTCCCTTTCCTCGGCCTTTTTGGCGTCGTTGAAGCGATCCAGCGTTCCCACCAGGTACCCGGTGATCCTCCGGATTCTCTCGAACTTCACCTTGTCTTCCCTGCGGCCGCAGTGAGGGCAGACCTCTCCGATGACTCCCGTGTAGCCGCAGACGGGGTCCCGGTCCAGGGGATGGTTGATGGAGCCATATCCCACACCCGCCTCTTTCATGGCGCGCACGAGTTTCTCGAACGCCTCCAGGTTGTCCAGGGGATCCCCGTCCATTTCCACGTAGGTGATGTGGCCCGCGTTGGTCAGTTCGTGGTAAGGGGCCTCCAGGCGGATTTTGTCATAGGCCCCCAGTTTGTAGTGGACGGGGACGTGAAAGCTGTTGGTGTAGTAATTCCGGTCGGTGATGCCCTCCTGAGCGCCGAAAAGGGCGCGGTCCATCTTGACGAAACGCCCGGCCGTCCCCTCGGCGGGAGTGGCCAGCAGGGTGAAGTTCAGCTTGTGCTTCGCGCTGGCCTCGTCCATACGGCGGCGCATGTGCCTCACGATTTCCAGCCCCAGTTTCTGCGCGGCGCCGCTTTGGCCGTGATGTTCGCCCGTCAGAGCCTTCAGGCACTCCGCCAGGCCGATGAAGCCCATGGAAAGCGTTCCGTGCTTCAGGACCTCTCGAATCTCGTCCTCCCGCCCCAAAGCGCCGGAGTCCATCCACACCCCCTGTCCCATGAGAAAAGGAAAGTTCTTGACCTTCTTCTTCGCCTGGATCTCGAAGCGGTCCAGAAGCTGCCCCACCACCAGGCCGATCTTCTCGTCCAGGAGGCCGAAAAATTCCGGGATGTTGCCCGGGCGGTTTACCCTCAAGGCCAGGCGGGGCAGATTGACGGTGGTGAAGCTCAGGTTGCCCCGCCCCGACACGATCTCCCGGGAGGGGTCGGCCACGTTGCCCATGACCCGCGTGCGGCACCCCATGTAGGCGACCTCCGTCTCCGGCCTTCCGGGGCGGTAGTATTTCAGGTTGAAGGGCGCGTCGATGAAGGCGAAGTTGGGGAACAGCCGTTTGGCGCTCACCCGGCAGGCCAACTGGAAAAGGTCGTAGTTGGGGTCTCCCGGGTTGTAGTTGATCCCTTCTTTGACCTTGAAGATACTCACCGGGAAAATAGGGGTCTCTCCATTTCCGAGCCCCGCCTCCGTCGCCAGCAGCAGATTTTTCGTCACCATCCGCCCCTCGGGGGAGGTGTCCGTGCCGTAATTGAGGGAGCTGAAGGGGATCTGAGCCCCGGCCCGGCTGTGCATCGTGTTGAGGTTGTGTACCAGAGCCTCCATGGCCTGGTAGGTCGCCCGCTGAATTTCCCGCTCCGTCTCCTCTCGGGCGAAGGCTCGCGCCTGGTCTTGCAAATCCGGCCGGTCTTGCAAGTCCGGAAAAAGTCGGGGGTCAGAGAGGAGCTTATGGGCCTTCTCCAAATTCCGGGCGTGGAGTTGGGCGTAGGTTTTCCTCACGCCGGGGGCCAGGGCGTAGTCGAAGTTGGCGATACTCTGGCCGCCGTGCTGGTCGTTCTGGTTCGCCTGAATGGCGATGCAGGCCAGGGCGGCGTAGCTTTGAATGTGGTTGGGCTCGCGCAGCGTCCCGTGTCCCGTGCCGAACCCGTTTTTGAACAGGGCGTCCAGGTCGATCTGACAGCAGGTCGTCGTCAGGGTCAGAAAGTCCATGTCGTGGATGTGGATATCGCCCTCTTTATGAGCGGCCGCGTGCTCCGGGTGCAGGACGAAGATCTCGTTGAACTGCTTCGCCCCCTCGGAGCCGTAGCGCAGCATGGTGCCCATCGCCGTGTCTCCGTCGATGTTTGCGTTCTCGCGTTTCAAATCGTTGTCCTGGGCCTCCTTGAAGGTGAGTTCCGCGTAGATGCCCATCAGCCGGCTTTTCATCTCCCGGGCGCGGCTTCTCTGAGCCCTGTAGAGAATGTAGGCCTTTGCGGCGCGGGCGTAACCCGACGCGATCAAAACGTCCTCCACCACGTCCTGGATTTCCTCGACGCCCGGAGAGAGGTTCGATTCCGCCTCCAAGCGGGCTCCCACCTTTTCCGCCACCTCCAAAGCGGAGGAATATCCTTTTTCCAGGGCAGCGCCCTCCTTGGCGGCGGCGAAGGACTTGAAGACGGCGTCGGCGATTTTTTCGATGTTGAAGGGGACCTCCCGCCCGTCACGCTTTTTGATTTTCGTGAGCATAGATCGACAAAACTCCTTTCGAAAATAAAAAATATAAAAAAATTGGAGAAGCCCGGATATGGCTTCTCCACATAAGTTTCCTCGCACAAGATACGCCGATCGATGCAGTCTATTTTCATGCGACTTGCCGGCTCGCCGGTTTGCGAAGACTCCTATGCGCCCGCGCGCAATCCAGAGCAAAATCGTCTCGGCCGGTCTCCTGGCTCTCGTTCGTCCAAATTCCGCGCCTTCCCGTCCAAAAACAGTGGCGTGCTGCGGATTTGTCCCGATCACAGTGGCGGGGCCGCTCCGGTTTTGCACCGGATTCCCGAACACCGAAACGCTCCTATTCGATTGACCCCCATTATACTCCTTGTCTATACCTGCGATACCTGTTAAAATACGCCCCGATCTTGGAATACGTGGAGGCTGGGATAATGACGATAAAGGTGACCGATAACGACGCGACAATGACAAGAAGCGGCTATGAACGGTTGAGCGCCGAGTTGATCGAATTGCGGACAGAGCGGAGAGCGGAGGTCGCACGGCAGTTGGAAGAGGCCCGATCTTTCGGAGACCTGAGCGAAAACGCCGAATACGCTTCGGCCAAGGAGGAACAGTCCAAACTCGAAGCTCGGATTCTCCAGTTGGAAATGCAGTTGAGCAAGGCCCGCATCCTGGACGAAGACAAGCTGGACACGGAAAGAGTTTCTCTGGGACTCACCGTCACGCTGAAGGAAATGACACCACCCTCGAAACAGTACACTTACACCATCGTAGGCTCGGAAGAAGCCGACCCCAAAACACACAGCATTTCTCAAAAAAGCCCCGTTGGGCAGGCCATTTTAGGCAAATCCGTTGGCGAAGAGGTCTATGTGAAGATTCCCAAGGGCGTGCGTCACCTAAAAATCACAAAAATAGCTCTGGCCGAAAAGGCGTAGCTCGGGCGCAGTTCACCCGAGGGTGCGGATCACCCGAGCCGGGCGACGTTTTCGCAAAGAGCCGCGAAACGGCGGGAGAACTCCCCGTAGGAGGCCGCGAACTCGGAGGGCTGGATGACGGGAAGCGCCCGGTCCGGCGAGGGCAGATCTTCCCAAGGGACGTGGGCCGTCATGGCGATGAGGGCGTCCCCGAAGGACGCGTCCACCTCCGGGTGCAGGCGCAAGGACCTTCCCGTGATGTCGGCCACGCTCTGCATCAGGCTCCCCACCCGGGAAAGCCCGCCCGAAACCTCCAGCCGCGAGGGAAAGGCGGATTTTGTCACGCGAGATTCTTCCGTAAGGGATTTTTCCATGAGAGAAATGATGTGCGCCAGCTCGTAGCCCAAAGATTCCTCCACGGCGGCGGCCATGTGGGCGGGGGTGTGGGCGCTGGTCAGGCCGAAGAAGGCCCCGCGGGCGGTGGGCTCGTTGAAAGGGGTCCTGGCCCCGTCCAAGTAGGGAACGAAAAAAATACCTGTGGGCGCCCTGCCCGTGGGCACATTATCCGCAGCTAAAAGAGAGCTGCCGTTTTGGCGGCCTTGCCCGTCCTGGCGGAGGGACAGCCCCCAGCTTATCGTCCGGCCCCCGGATGCCGTCGCGGCCCCGATGCGCCACACCCCCGGCAGCAGCGAACGCCCCGTCATAAATCCCTTGAGGGAGTGGGGCTCCGAGGTATTCAAAAGCAGGGAGACCGTGGAGCCGAAAACGGAGACGGCGGAGCCCGGCCGAATTGCGCCGACGGCCATAGCCTCCGCGTTGATGTCGCAAGCGCCCAGCACGACCTCCGTCCCGGGAGAAAGGCCCGTTTCTTCCGCCGCCTTGCGGGTGACGGGCCCGAGGGTCTGCAGGGGGGAAATCACGGGGGGGATTTTTTTTGCGTCGAGCCCCTGGTCCTCCAGGAACCATTGGGGAACGGCTTCCGTCTCTCCGTCCAGCATCAGCGCCCCGTAGGCGGTGGGGATATCCCAGGCGGGGACGCCCGTGAGGCGGGCGGAGATGAAGTTGAAGCTCGAAAGGAAATGAACCGCCCGGGAGTAGACTTCAGGGCGGTTCATTTTCAGCCAGAGAATTTTCGGCAGAACGGAGTGGGTCGAAAAAGCGTTTCCCAGGCGTTTTTGAAGAAATTCTTCCCCGTACCGGGCGTTCAAGACGCCCACCAGAGATTCGCTCCGCCGGTCGATGCCGTAGAGAACGGCGTTATGAACGGGGCGGAACCCTTCGTCCACCGGAACGAAAGAGCCGCACACCGAGCTGACGCACAGGGCGCGAATGGAGGAGGCGGGAAACTCCGAGAGGACCCTTTCGCAGACCCAGAGAAAATTCTTCCACCAAACTTTTTCGGCGTCCACCTCGAAAAAGCCCTCCTGAGGATTGGAAACGGAGGACTCCCGCCGGACCCGGAGCGCGACCCGGCCCTCCTCGTCCACCAGAGTCCCCTTGGTGAACGAGGTCCCCATGTCCACGCCCAAGTAGTACATTTATCTAAGTATATCTATCTTACGGCTTGGGGAGATTGGAGGCGTCGCAGAGGGGCGTTTCCACGTAGAAGATCTTCTTGCCCTGGGTGGCCTCTTCCGCCGTCTTGCCCTCCACCGCGATTTTTTCCACAAGGGATATGGCCGCCGCCGCCATTTTCTCGAAAGGCTGAGCCACCGTGGCGGTCATCATTCCCTCGCCAATGCGCCGGAAGGTCTCTTTGTTTCCGTCGGCTGCGACGATGACGGGTTTTTTATCCTTGACCCGCTCGGACAAAACGTCCCCGGCGACGTAGGCCAACTGGTCGAAAGCGCACCATACCCCGTCGATCTGATCTCCGAAGCGCGTGGCGTAGGTCTCGACGGCGGAGCGGGTGTCGTCCATGAAGCGGCCCGTGGCCACCACGCTGTACTCCGCCAGGACCTGGATTCCCGGATACTCGCTCAGCACCGCGTCCAGGACTTTGCCCCTCCGGCGGCTGCCCTGATGTTTCTCAAATTTGATGACGATAATTTTTCCGTTGCCTCCCAAGGCGTCCACCAGGTACGTGGACATTTTTGCGCCCACGCCGAAGTTGTCCGACGTGATGTCCGCCACGACCCCGTCCACGTATCCGGAGTCGATGGTGATCACCGGTATTTTCGCCTCGAATAGTTTCTCCAGGGCGGGCCGCACTTCCAGGGGGTGCGCCATAGCCAACACCACGGCGTCGACTTTCATTTGCAGCAAGTTCTCCAATTGTCCCGACTGAGTGTCGATGGATCCCGCGGAGTTGAGCATCTGAGCGGTCCAGCCTTTCTCTTTGGCGATCCTTTCGAACTCGTTGGCGACCCTCGCCTGAGCTTCCGCTGAAAAATTGGTCGCGACGAACCCCACTTTGAGTTCCTTCACCGGGGCCCCCGCCGCCGTTCCCGCCGCGAAACAGAACACACACAGCACCATCGATTTCAACACCAACAACAACGCTTTTCTCGTCTTCACCTTGAAACACTCCTTCTTTTATGATTTGTTTTTTTAAAATTGCGTTTTTAGCCGCCGGCAAGCCGTTTACTCTGGAGGGAGGTCAGGGCCACGGAGAAAATGATGATGATCCCTTTCGTGATGTCCTGCTGGTAGTAAGGGGCCCCCGCAAGGGTCATGCCGTTGTTGATGATGCCGATCATCAGCGCGCCGATAAAGGTGCCGAAGGGGTTGGCGCGTCCCATGCTGAGTACCGTCATGCCCAGCAGGGCGGAGGCGAAGGCGTCCATCATGAATCCCGCGGCTCCCTCGGGGTTGGCGGAGCCCAACTTGGCCGTGAGCAAAATGCCCGTGAACGCCGCGGCCAGGCCCGACAGGGAGAGAGACAAGATTTTGTAGAAGTCCGTGTCCACCCCGGCGAGACGGGAGGCTGTGGGGTTGGCTCCCGTGGCCTGCATGTATTTCCCCGCCCGCGTCCGTGAAACGAAAATCTGGGCCACGGCCACCACCGTCAGCATGATGGCGATCAGCGAGGGGATGGGGCCCAGGTAACCCCGGCCCAGGAGAAGAAAGCCCTCCGGCATTTTACCGTAAAAAGAGACGCCCTTGGTGTACATATACACCATGCCCCCCGCGATGATGCCCGAGGCGAGGGTCGTAATCAGCGAGGGAATCCCAACTTTCGTGACGAGAACTCCAGCGGCGGCCCCGAAGGCTATGCCGACCCCCAGGCATATGAACACCGCCGGGACGGGGTGCATCCCGCCGAAAATGAGCCCCGCCACCAGAGCCCCCGACAGGCTGGCGACGTTGGGAAAAGAGAGGTCCAGCTCTCCCACGATCAAACACAGGGTGAAGCCCTCGCTGATCACGGCAAGGAGCGAAATCTGATAGAAGATGTTGAGCAAGTTCTGCATCTTGGCAAAACCGGGAATAAACAGAAGAAAGACGGCCGATAGAACCATGAGGGCCAAAATGGTCCCGAAGCGGGAAAGAACCCCCCGAATTTTTTCATTCCGAAATTTTTTATTTTGAAAATTTTTATCTTGAAAATTTTTATTTTGAAAATTTTTATCCTGAAAAACTTCATTTTGAATTTTTTCACTCTGAAATTTTCCCGAGTCCATGCCCCATTCCTCCCGAGATGAAGTCACAAAATCATGCTGTCGAGGATTTGCGCGCTGTGGTAGGGGCGGGAGTATTCCGCCGTGATGCGCCCCTCTTTCATGACGTAGATGCGATCCGCTATGGCGGTCAATTCCCGCAGTTCCGAACTGATGAACCACACCCCGGAACCGGAGGCCGCCACCCGCCCCATGATGGAATAAATTTCCGTTTTGGCGTCCACGTCGATGCCCTGTGTCGGCTCGTCGAAGATCCACAGCTTGGCCTGAGCCAGGTCCCATTTCCCCACGGAGACCTTTTGCTGGTTGCCCCCCGAGAGGGTCCGCACCTTCTGGGCGAGTCCGAAGGCTTTGATGCCGTATTTCTCCATGACGTTCTCCGCCGCGGCCTGGGCTTTCCTCTTGTTCACGAACCCCAGGCGCGTGTGCAAATCCAGCTTGGGAAATATGAGGTTCGACTCCACGTCCATTTCCGCCACCAGCCCCTCTTCACGGCGGTTTTCCGGGATCATGACCACGCCTTTTTCGATGGAGTCCCGGGGGCTCCTGGGGCGAAAAATTTCTCCCTCCAAAGTGAGCTTTCCCTCGCCGCCGGAGCCCGTGAACACGCTTTTGGCCAGCTCCGTGCGCCCCGAGCCCACCAATCCGGCAAACCCCACGATTTCCCCCCCGCGGATGAAGAAGCTCATGCCCCTTATTCCAGATCCAAATCCAGATCCAGATCCAGACCCAGAGCAGCGATAGTCCTCGGCGGCAAAAATTTTCTCGCCCACCGGGGCGGGGAACTTGGGGTATTGATTTTCGAGGTCTTTCGCGATCATCAGGCGTATCAATGAGGCCTCTTCGCTCACTTCCGAGCCGGAAACCGTGGCCACCTTGCTGCCGTTGCGCATGACCGTTATGCGGTCGGCGATGCGGATGACCTCGGACAGGCGGTGGGAGATGTACAAGACGGCGCGGCCGTTTTCTTTGAGGTCCCGGATGAGGGAAAAAAGGATTTCGCACTCGGCCACGCTCAAAGGGGCCGTGGGTTCATCGAAGATGACGACCCGGGGGTCGCGGAAAAGAACCTTGAGAATGGCCAGCATCTCTTGCTGCCCGCTGCTCAACCGGTAGGCCGGGAGGGAGAGGTCCACGTTCATTCGGTACCGCCCGAGAAATTCCCGGGCCGCTTCCTCCATGGGGCGTTTTTTCAGAAACCCGAACGCGCAGTGTTCCAGCCCTAAAAAGAGGTTTTCGTAACCCGTGAAGTGGGGAATCAGCTCTCGCTCCTGGTGGACCACGCCCACGTACCCGGCGGCGTCCCGGGGCGAGCCGAAGCGAATGGGGCTGCCCTCCCACAGTATCTCCCCGGAGGTTGGAGGGTAAACTCCGGAGAGTATCTTGACCAGCGTCGATTTTCCGGCGCCGTTTTCGCCCACCAAGGCGTGAACCTGACCCGCTTCGAATTCGATATCGAAACGGTCCAGCGCGAGAACCCCCGGAAAACGCTTGACGAGACCCGACGTTTTTAAAACGGCCATGATTTTTATCGAATCATGGTTTCCCGGACGCTTTTCGCCTTTTGCATGAAGGCCGACGCCTTCATGGGGTCCACGGGCTTGAAGGTGTCTCCGTCGATTTTGACGCTCGTCCCCATGATGGCGCCATCGCACAGGCGCAGCATCCGCTCCAGGTTGTCGATGTTCACCCCGGTTCCCGCAATGACGGGAACACCGAAGGAGCCCGCCCGGGCCTGAGTCAGGTCTTCCTCCGATACGGGACTGCCGGCCGTGGTTCCGGCGAGGCACAGAGCGTCGGCCAGGCCGAACTTGACGGCGCCCGCCGCGATGTCCTTGAGGCTCCGCCCGCCCAAGGGCTCCGTGTGCCCTGAAATGTTGGCGAAGACTTTGGTCTTCATCCCGAAAGAATTGCGGCGGAAACGCTGAAGGGCCCCGGCCCCCGGGTCCACGATCCCCCAGTCCCCCACGAAAACCCAGGAAAGGAATATGCGGACGTAATGGGCTCCCGTGGCCGTGCCTATGGCGATGGCGGCCTCCGGGTCGGCCAAGACGGACAGCCCGAAAGGAACCTTGAAATGCGACGCGACCTCCGAAATGACGGAGGACATGACGGCAACGGTGGTTTTATCCACGTGGGGCAGATAGGGCCGGTCTCCTTCGTTGCTGAAGGAAATTCCGTCGAAGCCGGCCTTCGTCAGGGCTTCGGCATCGCGCATGGCCGTATCCCTTATTTTCTGGATTCCCCCGGACTCGTCGTAAAGCGGAGAGCCCGGCAGCGGCGGAAAATGCACCATCCCCAGAATCGGTTTTTCCACTCCAAACATCCGCTTCAGCAAACTCGTGTCATTCCCCATTCCCTTATCTATTCCCTTATCCATGCCCTCAGTCCTCCTGAAAAGAAAGTGAAAAGTGAAAATTTATAATTTAAAAATTTTAAAATTTAAAATTTGAGAATCAGCGCAGTTCTCTGTGGGAGGCTTCCACCACGGCCTCCACCGCCGCGTCGCCGACGAGAGGGAGTTGCGCGGTGTCTCGGGTGAGGTGGCACAGAAACTCTCTATTGCCCTCCGGACCCAGGATAGGGGACCAGGAAAGCCCCACGGGGCGAAGGCCGGTTTCCCCTGTAATGAACGCCAGGATTTCTCGCAGCACGGCCCTATGCACGAGAGGATCGCGCACGACCCCGCCTCGTCCCAAACGCTCGCGCCCCGCCTCGAACTGAGGTTTTACGAGAACCACTCCCTCCCCTTCAGAATGTAAGATTGAGTCCACGGCCGGAAGCAGCAGCCGTAAGGAGATGAAAGAAGCGTCGCAGACCACCAGCCCCACCTTCTCGGCGAGAGTCAGGGTGCGGGCGTTCGTCCGGTCCATGACCACCACCCGCGGGTCGCGGGCCAGGCGGGAGAGAAGCTGGCCGTAACCCACGTCCACGGCGTAAACTTTTTCTGCCCCGGCATCGAGCAAGACGTCCGTAAAACCACCCGTGGAGGCGCCGATATCGACGCAGACGCGGCTCGCAACTTCCAGACGGAAAACCTCCAAGGCTTTCAGCAGCTTGAAGGCCCCGCGGCTGGCCCACCTTCGCCCCTGGTCGATCTCCAAGACGCAATCCTCGGCCACGGACGCGCCCGCTTTGTCCACCCGCTCCCCGTTCACCTTGACCTTGCCCGCCATGACCAGGGCCTGGGCCCTCGTCCGGCTCTCGACCAAACCGCGATCCGCCAGCAGTTTGTCGAGACGCTCCTTAGCCACTTTGTTTTTTTTCGGTGCGGTCACGCCGTGTGAGCTTTCAGACCCAGACGCCCCAGGCCGCATTTCAAGACGCCCTCCACGGTCAAGTCGCAGAACTCTCTTTGCTGCGCTATGGTGGCGTGATGGATGAAGCGGTCGGGCACGCCCAAACGCCTGAGGCAGGTGGAGGTCCCCAGCTCCAGGATACGGGACGCCAGCGCCTCTCCTATGCCGCCGTTCAGGTAGTTCTCCTCCGCGGTGACCACCGTGGGATAACGCTTCAAGATCTCGTCGAGGAAGTCCGTGTCCAGGGGCTTGAGACGGCGCAAGTCGATTACGGCCGGTGCGGGCAGGCCCGCGGCGTTGGCCCGTTCGTGGGCTTCCAGCAGAATATGGACGGTCACCCCATGTCCGATGAGGGCCCACTCCTCTCCCTCCCGGATCGTTACGGAGCCCAGAGAGTCCCTGCCGTTGGAGAGGTTGTTGCGGATGGGCAGCGACCCGCGGGGATATCGGATGACGGTGGGGCCTCTGCGCTGGGAGGCGTAGGTCATCATCTGACGCAGGGAATTCTCGTCGGCGGGCGCGTAGACCTCCAGGTTGGGGATGGCCCGGGTCCAGGAAACGTCCAAAAGCCCCTGGTGGGTCTCCCCGTCGGAACCCACGAGCCCGGCGCGGTCCACCATCAGCACCACCGGCAGGTTCTGGAGAGCCACGTCGTGGGTCAGTTGATCCATCGCGCGCTGTAAAAACGTCGAATAAATAAACACCCAGGGGCGCAATCCCCCCGCCGCCATCCCCCCCGCCAGGGTCAGCATGTGGCTTTCCGCGATACCCACGTCGAAAAAACGATGGGGAAAAAGGTTTCGGAAATTTTCCAGCTTCACCCCCGTCGCCATGGCGGCGGTCAGGCAGACGATACGGTTGTCGGCCTGGGCCAGCTCTTCGGTCACCCCGGAGGCGGCGTCGCTCCAGGTCCGAATTTTCGCCAGGGCCTGTTGGGCGGCCTCCCGCTCCGCCCGGGGCGCCATCTGGTGATATTTGGTCGGGTCCGCCTCCGCCTCCGGCAGGCCCTTGCCCTTGACGGTGCTGAAGTGCAGGAGTACCGGGCGGTCGTAGCCCTTGGCCAGCTGGAAAATCATTTCGGTTTCTTCGATGTTGTGGCCGTCGAAAGGACCCCAGTAGTTTATGTCCAGCTCGTCGAAGATATTTTGAGGTTTCACCAGGGCTTTGATTTGATCGTAAATGTTCTCCAGGCTTTTTTCCAGGGCTTCGCCCTTGGGGAGAACGCGGCAGCACTCTTTTATGGCCGATTTGATCTTGTTGTAGGAGGTACTGGCGGAAAGCCGGGCCAGCATGGTGGCGAAGCCCCCCACCCGCGGGCTGATGGAGTGTTTGTTGTCGTTCAGGACGATGATCAGGCGGGTTTTCGTCTCTTTGATGTGGTTCAGCGCCTCGAACGCCAGCCCGTTGATCAGGGCGGCGTCTCCGATGACCACTACCACGTGGTGGCTCTGCTCCAAAAGATCCCGGGCCTTCGCGTAGCCCAGCCCCGCGGAGATGGAGGTGCTGCTGTGGCCCGTGTCGAAATGGTCGCAGGGGCTTTCCGCGCGCCTGGGAAATCCGCTGACCCCGTCCAAAGCGCGGAGGGTGCGAAAACGGTCCGCCCGATCGCTCAAAATTTTGTAGGGGTAAACCTGGTGGCCCACGTCGAACACGATTCGGTCTTCGAGAGGGTCGAATTTTCGCAAAAGAGCGATGCAAAGCTCCACGGAGCCCAGGGACGACCCCAAGTGCCCGCCGTTTTCCCTCACCACGTCCACGATCAGCCTGCGCACCTCGGCGGCCAAACTTTTCAGGCTCTCGGGAGGCAGCGCCCTCAGGTCCTCGTACCCGAAACCGTCCTTCAAAAAATTCATGGATTCCAAGAGATAAAGTCCTCGCTTGCTCTAAATTCTTAATTTTAAATTCTAAATGATGAAAACATTATAGGCCAAAAAAGACGATTCGTTCCGCGTATCGCTCTGGGTATTCGAGCTTTTCACCGCTTTAGGGCTTCGCCGCTTTCAGCGCCGCCGGGATCTTTTTGGGGCGCCTGGTTTTTTTTGATTTTAGCTTTTTGATTTGTGGCTTTCTGATTCGCGGGCTTTCGACCGGAGGGTCTGCGGCCGGGTTTCCGAGGCGAGGGTTTCCAGTCCGTTTGCTTTCCGGCGATCAGGTCGCGCAAAGCGGCCGCGCGCTCGAAGTCCAGTTTTTCCACGGCCTCCCACATGGCGCGTTCCAGGTCTTGAAGGGAGAGGGCCGGTTGGGTGTCATTATCGGCTCGGGAGACGAGGGGATCCAGCGAATACGCCTCCAGCAGCTCCTGGGGCAGGAGGTTCGTGACCTCTTTTTCGATGTTCCGGGGTACGATTCCATGCAGTTCGTTGAAATCGAGCTGTTTTTGACGTCTCCTCCGGGTTTCCTCCACGGATTTTCGGATGCTCTCGGTCTCCTTGTCCGCGTAGAGGTAGACCTTGCTGTGGATGTTGCGGGCAGCTCGGCCCATGATCTGAATCAACGAGCGGTACGAGCGCAGATAGCCCTCGCGGTCCGCGTCCAAAATCGCCACGAGGGACACCTCCGGCAGGTCCATACCTTCCCGGAGCAGGTTGATGCCCACCAGAATCTGAATGTCGCCCCTGCGAAGGTCGCGAATCAGCTCCGCTCTTTCGAAAGTGTTCAGCTCCGAGTGGATGTACTTGACTTTGAATTGCAGTTCCCGAAGGTATTCGGCCAGGTCCTCAGACGACTTTTTCGTCAAGGTGAGGACCAGCGCTCTTTCTTTTTTCTCCGCCACGGTGCGCAGCCGCTCCACCAGGTCATCGACCTGGCCCGTGGCGGGGAGAATCTCGACCTCCGGATCCACGACCCCCGTGGGGCGTATCACCTGCTCCACAAGGCGCGCGGAGTTGTCGATTTCGTAATCGCCGGGGGTGGCCGAAACGAAGACCGCCGTGCGCATCTTGCCCTCGAACTCGTGCCATTCCAGGGGCCTGTTGTCCAGACAGGAGGGAAGGCGAAAACCGTTGTCCACCAGGACCACCTTCCGCGCCCGGTCTCCGTTGAACATGCCCCGCACCTGGGGCAGAGTGATGTGGGATTCGTCCACGATCATCAAGAAATCGTCGGGAAAGAAATCCACCAAAGTCCCCGGAGGGTCCCCGGCCTCGCGCCCGTCCCGGTAGCGGGAGTAGTTCTCTATCCCGGAGCAGTACCCCACCTCCGTCAGCATTTCCAGGTCGTAGCGGGTGCGCATACGTATCCTTTGGGCCTCGAGAAATTTTCCCTCGCGGGTGAACCGCTCCACCATCTGCTCCATCTCGGCTTCGATCAGGGGCTTCGACCGCTCGATGGAGTCGGTCTGGGTGACGTAGTGCTGCGCGGGGAAAATAGAGGACTCGGGCAGACGCTCCAAGCTCTTGCCCGTCACGGGGTGAATCAGGTCGATGCGCTCGATCTCGTCGTCGAAAAACGTCACACGGATGCAATTTTCGTCGTAGGCCGGAAAGATTTCTATGGTGTCCCCCCGGACGCGGAATTTCCCCGCCTCCAGAACATGGTCGTTGCGCTCGTAGTAGTTCTCTATCAGGTGCTGCATGAACGCGCGGTGTTCCCATCGGTCGCCCTCGGCGAAGGGGAATATGGCCGCCTCGTAGTTCTCCCGTTTGCCCAAGCCGTAGATGCAGGAGACGCTGGCCACCACCAGGACGTCCCGCCGCTCAACGAGGGCCTTCGTCGCCGCCAGGCGCAATTTCTCGATCCGGTCGTTGATCGAGGCGTCTTTCTCGATATACGTGTCACTGGAGGGGATATAGGCCTCGGGCTGGTAATAGTCGTAATAACTGACGAAATAGTGTACGGCGTTCTCCGGGAAGAAAAGTTTGAATTCGCTGTAGAGCTGCGCCGCCAATGTTTTGTTGTGAGCCAGCACCAGAGTCGGGCGATTGACGTTGGCGACGACGTTGGCCATCGTGAAGGTTTTACCGCTGCCCGTGACCCCCAGCAGCGTCTGATAACGGTTACCTTCCATCAAGCCCCGGGTCAGCGCCTGGATGGCTTCCGGTTGATCCCCCGCCGGCGGCCACTCGGAATGCAGCACGAAATTCTTTTGTATCAACATCACAACCTCCCTCTAGCGCCCACATTATAACGCAATAACGCACCAAAGATATGCGAACTCGAGATATGCGAACCCGGCGCGGAAAACTGTGGCGCGGCGAAGGGCGCGGCCTTGTTGGAATGACTTGCAGGATGTATATTGATCATATTCACACTCATATTCACACTCACATTCAAACCTCGTATTGGGTTTGAAAGGGTCGTAAACGTTACAGTCGTAAACGTTACATAACGTTACATATGGAGGCGGTGGCTGTGTTCGATAAGATGCTTTTGATTGCTTTTTGGGCTTTCCTGATCCTCGCTCTTTCCGTGGCGGGGCTCACCGTCGTATGGCTTTGCCTGCGCGCCGCCGCCCGCGACAGCGAGGCTATGCCCCGGTGGGGAGACTTGCGCCCTTTAAAGCGCTTGCCCCAAAAGACTTCGATTGTCTTGAGGATTCTTGTCGTCTGCGGGGTGGCCGGGCTCATGGTCATTCCCATCGATTTCATCTACGACCTTACGATGGAGCGATACAGACGCTATATGGACGTTGTCGAAGGGATATCGTCCACGTGGGGGGAGTCTCAGACCGTCGTGGGGCCGGTCATGTCGATACCGTATATCGTCAGATACCAGGTGTCCGAGAACGTCCCTCTTTCGGCGGCCGAGCTGGCGCTGGAACAGGCGCGCAGCAGCGACCGGACCACCAAAGAGGTTGTCCGCACGGTCGAGAGCAGCCATAGGGCCCTCGTTTTGCCGGAAGAACTGAGCATCGACGCCAGAGTCTCCACGGAGGTACGGACCCGGGGCATCTATTCGACCCGCGTCTACACGGCCGACATGACGGTCACCGGGTTCTTCGCAAAGCCCGAAGTGGCGGGGCTGAGGCAGCATATAACGGAAATACGCTGGGGCGAGGCGGAGATCGCGGTGGGACTTTCCAGTACCAAGGCGATCCGCGACATCAGCGAATTGACCCTGTCGGGGAAGAAGCTCAAATTTCTGCCCGGCACAGGAGGGGTCGATGTCTTGTCCACAGGGTTCTCGGGTTTGTGCGATATCCCGTCCTTTGGGATCGATAAACCCATCGAGTTCAGCTTTCGGTTGTCCATAGGAGGCTCGGAGAGTTTGTTCTTCGCTCCTGTCGGGGTCGTGAATCAGTTCCGTATCTCTTCCGAATGGCCGCATCCCAGTTTCAAAGGTTCCGGTCTTCCGTCTTTTCGCGAGGTCACGAACGAGGGATTTTCGGCGGTATGGAACATACCCAATCTCGTCAGAAATTATCCCCAGGTGGGGGATATGGAGATGTGGAATCCCGTTACGCGCCCCGAGGCGAGGTATAGCTTCGAATCGAATATCGAGACCGCCAGATACCAACTGACGGAGTACGTCGCGGGAGTGGAGTTCTTCGAGCCGGTATTCCATTATTCGCTTTTGATCAGGGCGGCCAAACACGCGGCGCTGTTTATAACCCTCACGTTTCTCGGCGTCGTGATCTTTGAAAACGGCTCGCTCATGAGGAATAAAACAAAGCTCGGAATAATCCAGTATTGCGTCATCGGCCTCGGGCTGTCGATGTTTTACCTTACGCTGCTGGCCCTTTCGGAACACATCGGATTCACGGCGGCCTACCTCGCCGCCGCCCTCGTCAATATGTCCATGACCGCCGTCTACGTGGGTTCGGCTTTGAGGCACCGGCGGCCCATGAGGGTGATTGGCCTTCAAGGGGTGCTGTATCTCCTGCTCTTCTTCATTCTGCGGATGGAAGATTATTCGCTGCTTGCTGGAAGCGTCATTCTCCTGGCCGCGATCGCTGCGCTCATGACGGTCACGAGAAACATGAATCAGCCGGAGAATTCAACGGCTCAGGATTCTTGAAAAAGGTGTTCATGGGTGTTCAGGAGGTATTCAGAGGTGTCAAAGAGATGAATCCCCGTTGGACTGACTCTCTTGCCCATTCCCTGCGGCGCAGTGTGGGCCGGGCCCTGAGCGATTTTTCCATGATCGGGGAGGGCGACAGGATCGTCTTGGGGTTGTCCGGCGGAAAGGACAGCTTGGTGTTGCTGCATGCCCTTTCGGAATTCCGCCGCCGCAGCCCCGTTCCTTTCGAACTCGCGGCCTGCACCGTGGCCCTGACCGGCATGGACGTGTCGCACTTGGAGGACTATTGTCGCGCCCGGGGCGTCCCTTACATGGTCCTGCGGCATCCCATCATCGAGATCATCCAGGGCCGGAACGAACGTTCGCCCTGCAGCTTTTGCGCGAATCTGAGGCGCGGAATGCTCAATTCCCGCGCTCGCGACCAGGGGTTCAACAAATTGGCGCTGGGCCACAACCTGGACGACGCGGTGGAGACGTTTTTTATGAACCTCTTTCGCGCCGGACGGGCCAGAAGTTTTCAGCCCAGGTTTCTGCAGGACAGGACGGGTATCGAGGTGATCCGCCCCCTTGTCTACGCCCGCGAGACCTCCATCGTCGCGGAGGCCCGCCGCTTGGAGCTGCCTATTCTGCTGGGCGCCTGCCCCTACGCGGGCAGGACGGAGCGTCAGCGCACCAAAGAGATGCTGGTCGAAATGAAGGAACGTGTTCCCGACATTTTCGCCAACGTGGCCAACGCCCTCAAAAACCTCGACGCCTCCGACCGTTGGCGCGTGACCGAAAAACCTGACCGCCCAAGTTGAATGTTAAAGTGGAATGTTAAAATCAAAGTTAAAATTCAAGTCGAGATTGAGTCGAGATTGAATGTCAAAGACTTAGTTAGATCGAGAGGCGGGGGATGTTTCGTGAGTGGGGAATCCTGGGAAGATTATGGCTATACCGCGTTGATCGTCTTTTGTTTTTTGATGAAAGACGGCAAAATTTTGCTGATCCGAAGGGCCAATGAGCCCTACAAAGGAGAAATCACCGTGCCCGGCGGACGGAAAAGGCGGGGCGAAAACCTGAGGGAGGCCTGTGCCCGCGAGATGTTCGAGGAAACCGGCTATGTTTTGAAAAACATGGAGTTTGCGGGCATTCTTCACGCTTACCGTCCCGGGGACAAGATGGAGTACCTATCCAACTATTTCGTCTGCAGCGACTTCCAGGGGGAGCTTCGGCCCTCGGAAGAAGGAGAACTCTTTTGGGTCGATAACGAAAAAAGCCTTTCTCTGCCCGGCATTCACCCTTTTTACGTCCGCTTGTTCCCCGACATTTTGAAACGAAACTTTCCCATCGAAATCTCCATCGTCAGGGAAGAGAAAAATTGAATCTCTCCCTTGTCCCTCTGAAAAATTGCTATAATGGAGGCCAATGTCAATTGCGGATGTAAACGTGTCTTGAAGCGTGTCTTTAGAAGCGTGTTTTTAATTGATAAACGTCAATCGATAAAACGAGGAGAGGGAAAAAATATGGATGAACAAAATTTTACGGAGCAGCGATACAGACCGGCCTGGAGAAGTTTTTACTGGCACATAGCGGCGATGGTGATTTTTTTCCTTGTGGCCGCGTATTTTTCCATGAACACAAACTTTTCCCAAGGTATGATCTGGGGCGCCTTTTTGATATTGGTTCTTTACGCCGGCGGGGACATGACCTATCGGCGCTTTCGGGTCATGCTGATCGTGAAGTCCGACGAAATCGCCCTTGAAAAAGGTTTTATCGGGCGGCATTCCATTGAAATCAGCACCAAAAACATCAAAACGATTCAGGTGAAGCAAAGCATCATAGAGCGTATCCTGAACACGGGGGAAATCCTTGTGGCCTCTCCCGGCACGGACGAGTATGAGATCATCGTCAGCAACATGCCGAGCCCCCACGCCATCCGGGACACCATGCAGAAACGCGAGCGCGTCCATGACAACCCGGAGAATACGTCTGAAGGGCAAAAAGACGCGAGAGCAGATTAAAAGATTTCCGAATCTAATTTTCGGATCTAATTTTCGCTGCGTATTTTCGCTGGAGGGTTCATTGTGATCGATCCGCCGGGCAAAGGCGGCTTGCTCATCGGCGTCAGGTTCCTCGCCTCGCAGGGATTGTGAGCAGGAGAAGCGCGGGGGAATTTTCGGCCGTTGCGTCTCCTCGTTGAAGAGATATAATTTAAAAAAATGTAAAGAGGGTTCCTCGATAGGGAGCCCTTTTTGTTTCGAGGAGGTAAGAGCGATGGCACAGGAAACGCATTTTTTTCAATCGGAGGCCGCGGAGCTTTTGAAGATGATGATCCACTCCGTGTACTCCAACAAGGAAATTTTTTTGAGAGAGCTGATCTCGAACGCTTCCGACGCGTTGGACAAACGAAGAATCGAGGTGCTGTCCAGCGACGAGTACGGAGAATACGAGGCGCGGATTCGTATCGAGCGCGACAAGGAGAAGAAAACGCTCACGATAACCGACAACGGCATCGGGATGAGCCGCGAAGAAATCGTCAACTACATCGGCACCATCGCCAAGTCGGGGACGAAAGAGTTTCTCAACGCCGCGAAAGAGGACGCAGACAAAGCCGGCAAAAATTCCCTCTCCGCGCAGGAGATGCTCATCGGCCAGTTTGGGGTGGGGTTTTATTCCACTTTCATGGTTTCCGACAAAGTGGAACTCGTTTCCCGGCGACTGGGGGCATCCGAGGCGTGGAAGTTCGAGTCCTCGGGCGACGGCTCCTACACGCTGGAGGAGGCGACCCTCCCCGAGTGCGGTACGTCGGTCAAGCTGTACCTCCGTTCCCCCGGCGAAGATGAGGGAGAAGGAGAAAAAGATTACACGGACGAATGGGTGCTGCGGGATATCGTCAAGAAATATTCCGACTTCATCAGCTACCCCATCGTCATGAACTGCACCAAGTGGAAAGACAAGAAAGAAACCGTCGAAGACGAGGTGATCAACTCCCAAAAGGCGATTTGGTACAAGGCCGAAGGGGAGGTCACGGAGGACGAGTATCGCGAGTTTTACCGCCATCTTTCCCACGACTGGCAGGAGCCATTGACTCGGGTCGCCATCAACGCAGAGGGGTCGGTCAACTTCAGGGGATTGCTTTTTATCCCCCGCCAGGCGCCCTTCGACCTCTTCATGAACGACCGCAGCGGCGGCATCAGCCTTTACATCAAACGCGTTTTTATCATGAACGACTGCAAGGAATTGATTCCAGAGTATCTGCGTTTCATCAAGGGAGTCATCGACTCGGAGGATCTGCCTCTCAATATATCCCGGGAGATCCTTCAGGAGGACCAGCGGGTCCGGGTGATGCGCCGCAGCACGCTGCGCAAACTTTTTTCGAGTTTTCGCAAGATGCTGGAGAGCGAGCGGGAGAAGTACGAAACCTTCTGGTCGGCTTTCGGCAGAGCCTTCAAAGAGGGCGTCGTTCACGACAGAGAAAACGCGAAGACGATCTTGGAGCTGTCCCTGTTCCGCTCCGCGGACGGCGACCAGTGGACGACGCTGGATACCTATAAAAGCCGTATGAAGCCCGACCAGGAGGGTATCTATTACCTTCTGGGCCGGGATATTTCCACATTGAAAGGCTCTCCTAAACTGGAGGCGTTTTCGGCGAAGGGCTATGACGTTTTGTTGCTTACGGATCCGGTGGATGAGGTTATAATGACTCAAACCCACGAGTACGGAGAAACGAAATTTCTCAACGTGGGGTCCAGCTCCGTGCAGGCCGAGACCGAGGCGGAGCGCAAGGAGACGTCGAAAAAACTGGAGGGTTTCGAGGCCGATTTTGCCCCTTTGAAGGACAAAATCATGAAGTCCATGAGCGAGGCGTTGAGCGACGTGCGCCTTTCCGCCCGTATGACGTCCTCGCCGGCGTGTCTCGTGAGCGACGAAAACACGATGTCTTTGCAGATGGAACAACTGATGCGCGCGATGGGGCAAAATGTCCCCCCGAGCAAGCGCATTCTGGAATTGAACCCGGAGCATCCCGTGATTCGCCGCTTGATGGAGCTGTCTCGGGCCGACGACAAAAAAGTGGAGGATTACGCCGCGGTTTTGTACGATCAGGCCCTGATTTTGGACGGCGCCACCGTTGCCGATCCCGGGCTTTTCGCTCGCCGGTTGGCCGATATTATGGATTTGGCCTTGACGGACAAGCATTAAAAAAATTCGATAAGTGGGTGAAAGACTATGACGGACCAGGAAAACACACGACAAGAGAATGCCGTCGGCGGAGCTGTACTCGAACAAAGAAACTCCGAATTTGTTCCACAGTATGACGTGACGTCGAAGGAGCGTTACGTGGATTCGACATCGCAAAAATCCGAATTTGACCGGGTTCTCGATGAACTGGGACGCATTAGCCAAGAAACCCTTTCGTGGGATATCCTGCGAATGACGCGAAAACATTTCGGCGATACGGAAGAACACAACGCCCGCAAGTTCGAGGCATTTATGGGGGCGTTTATCGTCAATGCCGCCCTGGAGCTTTATGAGAAAGGATTCGCCGAGGCGGCCTTCGCAAAATTGGAGCAGGCCAAGACCATTTTAGAGGCCAAGCGAAAACTGGCTCAGGAGGTCGAGGCCATCCGGGCCAAAAGGGAAGAAGACGTTTTCGACGTTGCCGCGATGCTCGGCCTCGGCTCCGAATAAGTACACCCTGAATTCCCTCCCAAAATTGTAACGACGGGAGGGCAATTTTCCCTTAATTTTTTCCTAATTTTTTCCTCCGCGCAAGTCGGCGCGTGGCTCTTTGACAGCTATCGTTTCTCGTATTTTAGTCGTATTGTAGTTTTAGTTTTGAACAACAACTGTGGTCCCTTTCAGCGGCGTCTGCTCGGTCATGACAGTTTTTTGATATATTTCAATATCTCTTCTTCCTCATATCCAAGAATGACTCGCGTCAAAGCGTCCGCCGTATGCTCATCAGAATAATAACTGTCAAAACAATCGTAGTATTTATTGCGATCCGTGAATTTGATGTTGACCGGAAGAAAGCCCTCTTTCATGAGTTCGAGGTTCAGAATGAGACGGCCTGTCCTGCCGTTTCCGTCAATGAAAGGGTGTATTCCCTCAAAACGCAGATGAAATTCCGCTACGGCCTCTAGAGTATGTTTACTCTGCTTCATACCATGATACTCGTTCAACAAAGCCTCCATTCGTTCGTGAATGAGATACGGCGAGGGAGGCGTATGTGCGGCCCCAGATATCGTAACCTCGACAGCCCTATATACACCTTTGTTTTTAGCGTCATTCATCAAAACAAACGAGTGAAGCTCTTTTATCACTCGCTCCGTGAGCGTGCTTGCAGCGTCCGCGAGTTCGAGCATATAATTAAAAGCATCTCTATGCCCAATAGCCTCTAAATGGTCTTTAATATGTTTGCCGTCGATAGTCACACCCTGCTGCAATATAAGCGCCGTTTCTCTCAGCGTTAGCGTATTCCCCTCAATCGCATTCGAGTTATAGGTGTTTTCTATCATAAATTCCTCGCGTATCCGCTTCAACTCAGTTTCATTGAGAGGACGCAAAGATTTTAATTTGCTCTTGAGCTCATCTACGCGATCAAAACTGATACTCATCCGCACTTCCTCTTTCCGGGGCCCCAATCGCTTCATTTCCAGCATCGGCACGTCGAATTTTTTAAAATGGCACTCGTTGAATGTAGATATTTTGATGTCTTTTTCAAACGCTGAAGCACATCAAAAATCTCCGCGTTGCTTCTCTTCCGCGAACCTCGCAAATACCACGCCACTTCGAACAGAACTGGGGGCTTAATGACGAGGGTCAATTCCCGCGATTTTTCAAACAAAGTCTTTCACATTTCAACGCTCGCGGGTTTTTTGCATAGGGGCGTCCTCGTTTCTCCCGATAGCAAAGCTGACGGCGGAGGCAAGCGCGCTTGATACGATGCCGACAAGCCATATCGGCGTGTAGCTTCCTGTCATTTCAAAGCATACGCCGCCCAGCCAGGCGCCGAAAAAACCGCCTATTTGATGAGCGAAAAAAACAAACCCAAACAGCGTGGAGATACTCTCGGCTCCAAATCTTTTGTTTATGATTCCGACTACAGGAGGAACAGTTGCGGCGCCCGAGAACCCAAACAATGCCGTGAAAAAAGACACGGTGAGGAGAGTCTTCGGTATCGACAGAAAAAGCAATAGGGTGATCGGCCTTAACCCGTAATAAAACCCCAGCACGTTTTTCATTCGGAATTTATTACACATGCTCCCGCTTGAAAGGGAACCGAGAATGGTCGTAACGCCGTAAATGGAAAACACATAAGCGACGGATTCGGATGAAAAGCCGAAGGATTGGATATGTGTGGGAAGATGATGGGTAATCAGTGCCATGTGGAAGCCGCAGGTCAAAAACCCAATCATGAGATATGCGTATGCCCTGTTTCTGAAAGCCTCACGAAGGGTTTCCATTGCGCTTCCTTTCGCGGCGGAGTGCGGTTGAGAAACAGCCTCCGCCATCGTTCTCTTTCGCCTCCTGGCCAGCAAAAGGGAGATGGGAAGCGTAAGCGCCATAGGAACGGACAGGATCAGCATTCCGTGCCTCAGCCCGCCCACCCTCAGCAATGCATTGATGATGGGAGACATGACCGTATTGCCGATGCCGCTGCTGGCATTGATCACCCCAGAAACGTGGGAAACCGACCGAGGCGGTATTTTGGGCGTGATCGTCTCCATGATGATTCCGTAGGAAATCGCGCCCGAACCGGCGGGAAGCAGGATACCTAGGCATAGCATGAGCGCCGCTTCCCTTCTGCATAGCGGCATCAGAATCATGCCGGCTACCGTGAGAACCGCCCCTGAAACGAGGACGCACACTTTTCCCTTTCGGGCGGCAAGAATGCCGAATGCGGGTTGCACCAGACCGTATATCAACTGTCCTACAGCGAGTATAAAACTGACGGAGGCAAAGGACATGCCGGAATGATCGATGATGGGTTTGAGCATAATGCCATAGTTGTTCCTGACACCGGCGTGCATGGCGTAGACAAAGCTGCCTGCAAGGGTGAGGGTGACCACCCTAAAAAATATATCGATTTTATTTTTCTTGTCTTCTGTCACGGGAAGCCCCCTGCAACTGATGGGGCAGCGCCAGGCCCATTTCCTCGAGCATCGACCCGAGGCGGCATAGGGGCAAACCCACCACGTTGAAATAATCCCCTTCTATCGAGGAGACCAGCAGCGATCCTCGGCCCTGAATGGCGTAGGCCCCGGCTTTGTCCATGCCCTCTTTCGTCTCGACGTAGGCGCGGACGGCCTCGTCGTCAAGCGGACGGAAGTACACCCGAGTTCGTTCCAAAGCGGTGGACATCCCTTTTTTCCAACGTATTCCCATTCCCGTAAGAACCTCGTGGTCCCGTCCCTGAAGACGCCGAATCATCCGCAAACTGTCCTCTTCGTCCGTCGGTTTTCCCAGTGCGTCTCCGTTCACCACCACGAGGGTATCGGCGGCGATCACCAGGGACCTCTCGTCGCCGCCGGCAAGGGCTTTCGTCACCGCCAGCCGCGTACAAAGTTCCTCCGGGGACTCGCCCTCGCGGGGTGTCTCATCGATTTCAGGGACAAGAACGCGAAAATTCCAGCCCAGCCCTCTCAGAAGCTCGCGCCTTCTGGGGCTGCCGGATGCCAACACGATATCGAGATCTTTCGTCATTTTATTGCATACCCATATTTACAGCCCTTCACTCGGGCCTTAAAATTTAGCCGCGATATCGACTAGAATGGCCCCCAGACCGAGAAAAAAACAATAGACCCCAAAATAGGGCCATTTCCCCGACAAAACCAGCCGACGCAGAAACGCCAAGGACAAACACCCCAGCAAAAACGCGGTGAACGCGGCCGCAAGACAACCCTCAGGCAGGGCCAGCACCGGGTGGCGCAAGATACGAAGGGCCTCCAACAGGCTCGCTCCGAGAATGGCCGGAACGGACATCAAAAAAGACAGGCGAAAAGCCTCCTGGGACTCCAACCCCATAAACAAGGCCACGGCCAAAGTCGCTCCCGACCTGGAGACTCCGGGGAAAACCGCCAGCCCCTGAGCGAGCCCCACGGCAAGGACCGTTTTGAGAGACAGCTCTCGTCGGCGCTCCGGCACGAGGGGGACGAGGGGGACGAGGGGGACGAGGCACAGAAGGCCCGCCGTCGCCAGCAGCCCCAGACCTACGGCAAAATAAGAGGACATCGCCTCTTCCACCAGGCTTTTGAGGGGTAAAGCGACGACCCCCGTTACCCCCGTCCCCGCCAGAAGGAGCCAGCCATAGCGCCAGCCCTCCGTGTTCCGGGCCGTTTTTAGAAACAGGCCACTCAGCCATTGGGTCAAAATCGAGACGACATCCCGGCGAAAAAAAAACAAGACGGCCAACACCGTGGCGCAATGAAGGACGAGATCGAGAGCCAGAAGGCTGCCCGGCAGTTCGAAAAAAGTCTGCAGCAAAGCCAAGTGCCCCGAACTGCTGATCGGCAGAAACTCTGTCGCGCCTTGGACTACGCCGAGAAGCAGTATTTGCCCTGATGGATCCATGTATGCTCAAACCTTTCTTTCTTTGAAACCCTATTCGTTTACATTAAAAAAATTCTTTTTCGAGCCAGTTCTGGGTGTTCCCGCTGCCTCCCGTCACGGAAATAAGCGGCATTACAACGGCATAAGAGGCGTTTCGGCGTCGAATGACATCGCGAACGCGATTTTTGATTCCCTTTCCCACGGCGTCCACGTCGATTTTACGGCCTCCGGAGGACTCTTTCAGCACTCTTTCGGCGACCGCCCGTATTTCATCCAAAACGTCGTTGTCCTCGTCTTGGGCGAAAAATCCCAGGCTCTCCACGGCGATAGGAGCCAAAAGAGCCCCGTCTTCCTTCACCGCCAGGGAGACCACGATGATGCCGTCCTCCGCCAGCTCACGGCGTTCTTTCATGACGCGGCTTTTGAGCTCGCCAAAGGCGTTGCCGTCGATGACCACCGCCCCGGCCTGCACCCGATTCCGGGTGTGGGGGCGCATACCTTTTTGGAAGGTCAGAACCTCTCCGTTTGTCATGATGAAGATATTGCGATTGGGTATCCCCACGTCCTGGGCCAGTTGAGAATGGCGCACCAGGTGCCGGTATTCTCCGTGAATGGGAACGAAGTACTGTGGGCGAACCAGGTTCAGCACGATCTTGAGTTCCTCTGCCGAAGCGTGTCCGGAAACGTGGGTCAGCTTGTCCGCCTCGTAGACCACCTCGCAGCCTATGGAAAACAGGCGATTGATGGTGTTGTTGACCAATTTTTCGTTTCCCGGAATGACCGACGCCAGCAGAAAAACCGCGTCTCTTTCGCCCAAAGCGATCTGCTTGTGCTCGCCCCGGCTCATCATGACGAGGCCGGAAAAAGGCTCTCCCTGGCTGCCCGTGGTCATGACCACCAATTGATTTTCCGGCGCCTTGCCGATGTCCTCCACGGGCAGGATCATCTTCTCGTCGATTCGGAGATAACCCAGTTTTTTCGCAAGCTCCACGTTCCGAACCATGCTGCGCCCCAAGAACGAGATCTTGCGATTGAAGCGCGCCGCGCCGTCGACCACCTGCTGGATGCGGTGAACGTTGCTGGCGAAGGAGGAAATGATGAGGCGCCGCGTCCTGTAATTTCGGTAAAGGTGATCCAGCGTGCCGCCGATTAGCCGCTCCGAGGGGGTAAATCCCTTGCGCTCGGCATTTGTCGAGTCGGACAGAAGCAGCAGGACGCCCTTGTCCCCTTCTTCGGCAAATGCCCCGTAATCTGTGGTGCGCCCGTCGATGGGCGTGGAGTCCAACTTGAAGTCGCCGGTGTGGATCACCCGCCCCAGAGGCGTCTCTATGGAGATCGCGACTCCATCCGGTATGGAGTGGCTGACCGCGATGAAGCGGGCCTTGAAGGGCCCTATCTCCACCACGTCGCCCGCCTTGATCTCCTCCATCCGAGTCTTCAGCATGGGCATGTCCTCGGCCAGTTTGTTGCCCACCAGGCCCAGCGTCAGTCGTGTTCCGTAAATGGGAACGTTGAGCCGCTGCAGCACAAATGGGAGCCCGCCGGTGTGGTCTTCGTGCCCGTGGGTCAGGAGAATGGCCAGCACTTTCTCCCGATTGGCCTCCAGATAGGAAATATCCGGAACGATGAAGTCGATCCCCGGCAGATCCTGATCGGGGAACATCAGCCCGCTGTCGATAACGATAATGTCGCTGCCATACTCGATGGCGTACATGTTCTTCCCGATCTCCCCCACCCCTCCCAGGGGGATGAATTTCAGTTGAGAACCTGTTGTCTTACCTGTCGCAGTTGCACTTTTCCTGCGATGCGGTTTTGTAGACATCTATACCCCTTGCCTCCATACATGATTTCGACGCTCGCGCGTTTTTTTACCTGGTCTTAGACATAATTATTGTGCTGCCGCAAAAAATTTATTTCGCGATGAGAGCGGCTACAATTTTTTCTTCACAAAGTCGTTCATAGCGGTCAAAGTTGCGCCTCGGAGAGTCAGGGCGTCGACATCCATGGAACCTTTCAAGATCAGAAGGCGTCCCTTCAGAGGCAGCAGCAACTGCCTGTACGCCCGCTCCGATACGGTTTCGACCAAATCGTCGGGAAACTGAGATCCCATTCCCCCCAACAGAACAAAGTCCGGGTCGTAAATGTTGACGAGGTTGGCAATCCCTATCGCCATGTAATCCGCCATCTCGTCCAAAATGGTCATGGCCTGAGAATCTTTGGCCTGCGCCATTTCCATCAAAGCGCCGAAGCGGTCCCGAAAGTCCCCTTCCAAAGGAGAGTACCGGGTCTCGTAAGCTCTGACCACAGAATCGATGGAAATGTAAGTTTCCAGGCATCCTTTGTTGCCGCAATCGCACTGCAGCCCACCCGGGGAAACGATCATGTGCCCCAGCTCCCCCGCTATGTTGTTGCTTCCGTGGTAAAGTTCTTCGCCCATCAACAGAGCGCCGCCCACTCCCTGGGCAATGTAGAGGTAAATCCCGTTTTTCATGCCCTTCAAATTTTCGTTCCTGGCCATTTCCGTCAGCAGTCCCAGTTTGGCCTCGTTGACCGTCAGGATATCCAGATTGCGCTCTTCCAGCCAGGGAAGCCGGTTTCGCAATTCGGCCTCCAGGTCCACGTTGGTCCATTTCATGCGGGGAACGCTGCGCAGAATGTTGCTGCCCCATTCCACCAGGCCGGGCACGGCCACGCTAACGGACACCAAATTGTCCGGGAGGCCCTGGGCTTCCAGATGTTCGGCCAGGGCATCGAAGTAGACGTCCACCGATTTATCCTGGGGCGCCTGAAAGGACAGAAAACGATCGACGCTGTTGTCGAGGTAGCCCCGCCCGATACAAATCCGCTGGACCGTCAGCTCGACGACAAAGGACATCGCCACCTCTTTCACGATCTCCAGCTTGATGGCAGGGCGTCCGGGATGAAAATGTCCATCGAACCCCACCTCCCTGACCCAGCCCTTTTTTTGCAGATCCCGTATGATCTTCGTGACCGTACTGGGGTCCAGCCCGACCGACTCCGCCAGATCGCGGCGGCTGATGCCGGGGTAAAATCGAATCATGTTCAGAACGACTCTTTTGTTGCTCTGTCCCATTTTTTCTGCGTTGTAAGTTTTAATTTTCATGCAGCCGCTCCCGATTTATCCACCTTCGCTCAAATTCAGCGCCCTTCGCTCAAATTCGACACTTTTCGCTCAAACTCGACAACCTTCGGTTCGTCGTCAGACGCGCACCCTACTTTCTCGGGCTTGATGTCACTCTTTCCGAAAACTATATCACAAGAACATCCCAACTTGCAGGGCAAGCCGAAAGCCCAGAAGGGCGAGTTCCAGAAACCTCGGGTTCCAGAAGGGCGGTACTGCGGCAGATGATATCAGTAGGATTGAGCTTTGAAATCGGGTAGGAGGCCGCTTATTAGTTGGGTGGCCGTCCTCCCACACCACCGTACGTGTGGTTCCGTATACGGCAGTTCGTGTTTAGTTTTGATAAGCTTTCAGCTTCATTTCCAGCGAAATCAGACCAAGTTTCTCAACGTAGCTCTTCGGATACGCCTGATATTGATCTTCTAAAAAGATTTTGCAATATGTGATCTGTACTCCAAATTCCGTTGCTTGCGGGTCTAGAATTTCTCGGTTAATTGAGCTTTAATCAACATTGACATCGCTTGATATCCGCTCTCATTAGGTGAAAATATGGAAAATACTTCACCTGTTGCATTTAATCTGTTTATAGAGATTTTCTAAGTTCAATTTGCAGATTAGGGTCTGCAAGGTTCCTGATATAACCTACACAGCTTGAATCAAATTGCAAGATTTAATTTAGAAGAACAAATATGAATATGAAGATGCCTATGCGCTACGCGCACCTTGCACCAAGCTCGAAGCTGAAGGCGGTAGAAGTGCTGGCCGGAAACGTCAGCGATTTGTGATATACTTAATAATGACAAAATGTCTGACGAGAGTGGAAAGGATTGTTTTTTTATATTTTGTAGATAGACAGAATGTCTGCGTTATCTCTATAATTATGTATATGGTCTATGCTTGGGTGTTTAGTGTTGTGGTCTTAGTAGTAGGTTTATATAGTTGTTGATGTCGTAGGTAAGCTGTATTACCTGCATTTGATGACAACATCAAAACAAGGAGAGACGAGACTCATGGCCGATTTCACTTTCATAGATTTATTTGCAGGAATCGGTGGTATCCGGTTGGGTTTTGAATCCGTGGAGGGGCACTGTGTTTTTACAAGCGAATGGAATGAATGGTCAAAAAAAACCTATCAAGCCAATTTTGGAATTGAGGAAAATTTCGTTGGTGATATTGTTCCCTATCCGGCCGAAGATGTGCCTGACCACGATGTTTTGTTAGCAGGCTTTCCATGTCAGCCTTTTTCTATAGCGGGAGTTTCAAAAAAGAATGCTCTTGGTCGCCCACATGGATTTGAATGTACGACACAGGGGACTTTGTTTTTTGATGTGGCTCGAATAATAGCTGCAAAGCGCCCTAAGGCTTTTCTGTTGGAAAACGTAAAAAATCTTGTATCCCATAACGGCGGAAGAACTTTTGAAGTCATAAGGAATACACTAGAACAGGAACTCGGTTATCAGGTTTTTTGGAAGGTAATTGACGCACAAGCGTGGGTTCCTCAACATAGAGAACGGATAATCATTGTTGGTTTCAAGTGTGCTACTAATTTTTCGTGGGATGATCTTGAAATGCCAAACGGACACCCATTGCTGAAAAGTATCCTACACCCAGAAGATGGAACGGAAAGCCATCAGGAACCGTATACAACAGCAAAAGGGAAAGTTCACTCGAAATATGTTTTGACTGATCACTTGTGGCAATATTTACAGGACTATGCGGCTAAGCACAAGGCAAAAGGCAATGGCTTCGGATACGGTCTGGTAACAGGGGAAGATGTTGCCCGTACTTTATCTGCAAGATATTATAAAGACGGATCGGAAATATTGATTTCCAAAGATACTAAAAGTAACCCTCGCCGACTGACTCCACGAGAATGTGCTCGGCTAATGGGATTTGATGATTCGTACAAAATTGTTGTTTCCGACACACAAGCTTATAAACAATTCGGTAACTCAGTAGTCGTCCCAGTTATTAAAGCGGTCGCAAAAGCTATGAAGCCGTGTATTGAAGAGAGTATCATACGGAAGAGTAAGGAGCAACAGTTAATTATCGAGAAGAAGGCAGTTAATGCATGAGGCAAGGTTATCTTTCTCAATATTTCAAAGGTGTAGCTGCAAAGATATTGAGTGCTGTTGAAGCTGATCCGGCCACGAGTAATCAGCATGAATTTAACGGAGTAGCCCCACTTAAAAAGATATTTGGCACAGAGAAACGGACATTTTCCACGCGATTTATTTACCTCTGCGATACTGACGATGACCCTCCGACTGATGATGGTTTTCTGACTTGGTATGATGCGAGAGAAAACCACCCAACGAGGACAGAATATCGAATGTACTTTCCGACAACCGCCGTTTCCATTTGTGCGTCTGCCGGAGATGAACTTTTTATTGGCTTAAAGCCGGACAATACGGTGTTGGTCATCATAGCGGAAAGTGGATCGACTATTGCCAACCAAATTCACTGGCTTTTCGGAATAAGCGATGTTGATCATCCGGGCTTTTCCATACGTGAAGAACTTGAGAGCGAACAGGATCGTATCGCTTTTGCGTCAAGATTTATCCTTGAACAAATCGGTATCATGGTTGAAGAACGCGAGGATACATACCTTGAAGAAATGCTTCGTCGGTTTGATGGGCATTTCCCTAAGGCAAAAGATTTTTCGGCCTATGCTCGTTCCACGTTAAGCGATATTTCACCGTTAGACAACCCTGATGCTGTACTCATGGGCTGGATGGAGCGCGAGGAAATACTTTTCCGAACTTTAGAAAAGTATTGGATAGCAGAACAGTTGTCATCGGGGGGGTTTTTTATCCAAGGAGATTCTAATAGTACGCCGGATGTTGACGTTGATGGATTCCTCAGCTACTCGCTTTCCATTCAGAACCGCCGTAAAAGCCGGGTAGGACAGGCACTTGAAAACCACGTTGAGCAAATATTCGGGAGCAGGAACATTCGATTTGACCGTACAAAGGTAACTGAAAACAATTCCAAGCCGGATTTTATCTTTCCGGGCATAACTGAATATCACGATAATACATTCAGCGTCGCTCTGCTCACAATGCTTGGCGTAAAAACCACCTGTAAAGACCGGTGGAGGCAGGTTCTTGTGGAGGCTTCAAGAATACCTAATAAGCACTTACTGACATTGGAAGCAGCGATTAGCGAGAATCAAACAGATGAAATGCGGAATCAGAATCTTCAATTGGTTGTTCCAGTCGCCATACTTAACACATATTCAGAAAAACAGCAAAATTGGTTGATGAGCATGAATGATTTCGTTCAATTGGTTCTCGAACGACAAGGAAACTGATTTCAGTGGATATAAAATCAAAAGAAAAACGAAGTAAGAATATGGCCAAAATCCGGTCAAAAAATACGCGACCAGAAAAGTATATTCGTTCAGCTTTGTTTAAAAATAAATTCCGTTTTCGAGTGAATTATGATGTTATAGAAGGACATCCCGACATATATCTCACAAAAGCAAAAGTTGCTATTTTTGTTCATGGTTGTTATTGGCATAGGCACAATGGATGTCAATATGCCTATACTCCGAAATCCAATGTAAACTTTTGGCTTTCAAAATTTACTACAAACAAGAAGCGAGATACTATAGTTTATGAAACACTGTGCAATAAAGGTATACGTGTTTTGGTAATATGGGAATGTACTGTCAGGAGAATGTGGCGAGATAATGAAATACATAGTGGGGTTATCGCTCAAATTGAGGATTTTATTTTAGCGGATAATCTGCAATATTTGGAATTATGATTAACGCGTAGCGTTCCGTTTTTACTCCTCCAGTACATTGAGAATCATCATTGGCTCTAACCTCTATTTCGCTTAAATCGTTCGGCCAGCACCGAGAATCAACAATATTTTAAATACATCCATTGTTGCTCGCTATTTCGACCTTCTGCCCTGTCAGTGTTTTGAGCTTCGTGAGATCTTTGGATGCGTCGTGGAGAAGAACATAATTGTCACCAATGCACTGCGCAGCGTAAAAATGCCCGTTCTTTTCGATAGCTCCGAGAAGCAAACCGCTGTAATTCTTTCTATTAAACGCATTCGTAACGATTATCATCTGCTCGCCCAACATATTCTGTCCAAGTACGCAGTAGAGTCAGTGCTTTGCCTTTAGCTTCCTTCGGATTCCACTTCACGATGGACACCCTTACTGTCCCCCTGTGGCCGCGAAAATTTTCACGATAAAACCTCGTGTATGGCGTCCACCACATGGGCTATTTCACGAGAAGTCAACTCCGCGTAAAGGGGCAGCCGCAGAAGACGCGCCGCGTACTCCGTCGCTGCCGGAAGAGCGCGCGAGGAAAAATTCAAACCCATCGGAGCGTCGTGGAGGGGAACGTAATGAAAAACGGTTCCGATCCCTTTATTTTTCAGGGCATACATCAAACGATCCCTCGCCGCGGTGTCGTTCAGTAAAATTCCGAAAATATGACCGTTGTGAGTACAGCCCGGCGTCAGCCGGCGAAGTTTCCCCTCTTTTTCCAAGGACTCCAGCGACCGGTAATAATAGGTCCAAAGTTCGAGCCGGCGCTCGATAATTTCCTCCGCCCCTTCGAGCTGGGCGTACAAAAAAGCGGCCGTGACCTCGTTCATGAGAAAAGATGACCCGATGTCCACCCAGGAGTACTTATCTATTTCTCCCCGGAAAAATTTGCTGCGGTCGGTCCCCTTCTCCATGACGATCTCCGCCCGCTCCACAAAACCGGGGTCGTTGACGAGAAGCGCGCCTCCTTCGCCGCAGTGGACGTTCTTTGTCTCGTGAAAACTCAGGGCCGCCATCTGCCCGTAAGAACAGAGGGGCCGCCCTTTGTAGACGGAACCCAACGCCTGCGCCGCGTCGGGCAATATCAGAAGGCCGTACTGCTTCGCCAAAGACTCGATCGCTTCCATGTCGCAGGCCGCGCCCGCGTAGTATACGGGACATAGGGCTTTCGTTCTGGACGTGACGGCTTTCTCGATCAAATTTTCGTCGATGTTCATCGTGTCCGGCCTGATGTCGACGAAAACAGGCGTTGCGCCCCTCAAGACAACGGCGTTGGCCGTGGAGCTGAAAGTGAAGGAAGGTAAAATGACCTCGTCGCCCGGGCCGAGATTTGCCAGGATCATCATCATCTCCAAAGCCGCCGTCCCGGAGGGGACGAGAATCGCCTTGGCGCAAAGAGTATGTTCCTCCAGCCAGGAGGCGCATTTTTTCGAGAAAAAATTGTTGCCCGAGAAATGGCCGTTTTTCAAAACTTCTTCTATGTAAATGCGTTCGTTTCCCGTCAGAAAAGGTTTATTGAATGGAATCATGGGATCCTCCCAACATGCAACAGATTATGGGACAAGTCTTGCAACCAATCGGCGACATCGCAAAACTATAGCCCGATTTCTCCGAAAAGACAATAAACTCCGACGCTTCCTTTCTCGATTTTCACCGTTACGCGGTCGCTCACCGGCACGTTGCTGACCGCGTAGGGGCGTCCCAGGGAAAGCTCGGCTCCGCTCAGCTCCCACCGGGTGCCGCGGAGGGTCACGCCCTGGCAGAGAGCGCCGAGAGGCAGAAGGGAAAGGGCCAGGGGACGTTCCCGGAAGGCAAGGGTCAGCTCCGTCTCTCCCAGGATGGGGATCAGTATCTCCGATTCGTCGGCAAAGGCCCGGACGTCCGCGCCCCACTCTCTGCCCCACAAAACGGAAAAAACGTTGGCGAAAGCGTGGTCGAAGCGTCCGCCCCAGCATCCCGTCACCAGCAAGTTTCCCTTGGCGCGGTTCAGGCAAAGCTGGAAATCCGTGTAGTCCTTGTCCGCCGGGTATCGCTCGGTTTCTACGCCGAGAAGTTTCAGCCACGCCTCGCCCTCTTCGCCGATGCTGTCGAAATCGCCCAGAGCGCGGGCCGGGGATATTCCGGCGGCCCGGCACACCTCCGCGCCCCGGTCGGCGGCCCAAACGACCTTGCCGGAGGCCACGGAACGCAGCCACGTCACCTCCGGCACCCGACCGCCCAACACCAGCATCTGGTTTACGCCCACGTCGTGCCCGAACGTCACCTCCATTTGAGGCAACGAAAAACTTCGAGATAAGGAAAATTTTTGAGGCATGGCACCGTTGCTCTTTGCTGTCGCTCTTTTCGTCATTTCTCTGTCATGCCTCTGTCATTCTTCTGTCAATCTTCTTCGGGGGGGCTGCCGTTCCGCGCGCGCTCCAGCACGTCGAGGGCGCTTTCCTCGTCCATCAAGATCTCGCGGGGTTTGGAGGAGTTCGCAGGCTGCGGCCCCACGATGCCCAGTTGTTCCAAGCCCGTGATCAGGCGCCCCGCCCGGGGATATCCCACGTTGAGATATCGCTGCAGGCCGCTGGCCGATGCGATACCCGTATCCATAACGACCTTGATCGCCTCCTCCAACTTTGGGTCGTCCACGATACTGGAGCCGGAGCGTTCTCCATTGACCCCGCCGCCGTTGGCAGGGTCCTCGAACTCGATGTAGTCCGGTTCCCCAAAGGCGTTCCTCATGTACTCCACAAACTCGAGAGTGCGCTCCTCCGTGACGAAGGAGGCCTGCAGGCGGAGCGGGCGCGGGTACCGGGTGCTGTAAAAAAGCATATCTCCCTTGCCCAGGAGCTTTTCGGCTCCCCCCACGTCGATGATCGTGCGGGAATCGGTCTGGGAGGGCACTGCGAAGGCGACGCGAGCCGGAACGTTGGCCTTGATGAGCCCCGTGATCACGTCGACGGAGGGACGCTGGGTCGCCAGAATGAGGTGTATCCCCGCGGCGCGCGCCTTTTGGGCGAGGCGGGCTATAAGGCCCTCCACCTCTTTGCCCGCCGTGTACATCAGATCGGCGAGTTCGTCCACGACCACCACAATATGGGGAAACTTGTGCTTGGGCAAGGTTTTTTCGTTGTAGGACGCCAGGTTGCGAACCTTGGCGCGGGCGAAGGCCTCCGAGCGGGTTTCCATTTCCTGCACAGCCCAGGCGAGGGCGGCGATGGCCTTTTTGGGGTCGGAGACGGGGCGCGCCAAAAGATGCGGCAGACCCTCGTAAATGGCAAACTCCACGTGCTTGGGGTCCACCAGAATGAGCTTCAGCTCCTCTGGAGAACGCTGGGAACACATGCCCAAAATGCAGGTGTTGGTGAAAACGCTTTTGCCGGACCCCGTCGTTCCGGCAACCAGCAGGTGGGGCATATCCTCCAGTCCGCAGACCAGGTGCTTGGAGTCGACCCTCACGCCCATAGGAAGAGGGAGCGCGTACTCGCTTTGCCGGAATTCCTCGGACTCCATGATGGAGCGGAGAGTGATACCCCTGCGCTTGGTGTTGGGTATTTCGATTCCCACGTAGCGCTGCCCCAAAATAGGGGCCTCCACGCGGACGGAAACGACGGCCAGAGCCATTGTCAGGTCGTTGGCGAGCCCGGAGACCTTGCTGACTTTGATGCCCGGGGCCAGCTCCAACTGAAACTGAATCACGGAGGGGCCGATGACGATGTGCGCCACGCTGGCTTTGACTCCGAAATTCTGAAGGGTTTCGACGATGGTCTTGGCCTGTTCGTCGGCCAGAGCGTAACCCTCGTCTTCGTCGTCGTCTTTGACGGCGGGGCCGAAAATATCCAAAGGCGGAGGAAAAGACAGGGAGAGCAAAGGCACGTCCCCCACTTCCCGAGGAAGGTTCACGTCGGGAAAAGCCTCCTGCACGGCGGAGGACAACCCCCCGCGATCCATGCTTACATGATTCATGCTTGCATGATCTATGCTTCTATTCTCTATGCTTCTATGCTCCATGTCTTTATCTTTGCTTAAATCTTCATCTTCGATGGAAATTTTTAGGGAAGTTTTTACGGAAGTTTTGGGGGAACTGGAGCCGAGCAAGTCCTTCAGCTCCAATGCCTGTTCATCCAGCGTGAGTTCGGGCGGGGCGGGTATCTCGATGATCTGTTCCGGGTCCAGCGCCGCTGTGGGCGGCAGGGGAGGTTTGTAGTCCCCCGGCCTGGGCTGGGAGGATTCCACAAGGGGCTTTTCCGCATCCAAAGAGGCCAGAAGCTCCTCCAGTATGTCCGTCGCGGTTTGGCTTTTTTCCGGCGGGGCTTCTTCGGGCTCCGGCTCGGGGCGGGGGGGTGCCGGAGAATCTGGAGAATCCGGAACTTTTTCGGGGAGAAGGGTTAGCGTATCTGTTTTCGAGGGCTCGGAGGTTCCAGAGACAAGAATGTCGGGCTCGACGGCCGGCTGGGGTTCCGGGAGATCGGGTGTTGCCGCGTAGTCGACGGGACTGATCAGGTCGTCCCCCACGATGACCAACCCGTCGATGGGCATGGAGGTCAGGACCGCTTCACGCTCGAAGGAAGGTGAAGCGACAGAGAAAGAAGCCGACAAAAAATCCTCGTCGGGCACGACAGCCGCTGAAGTGCGGGCTTCGCTTCTAAACTCCCGGGATTTTCCCCGTACTGCCTTTTCCCGCGCCTCTCCCATTTCCCGTATTTCCCGTATTTCTCTTTCGCGTACTTTTCTGTCTCTGACGGTTCTTTCCGGCTTCTTCGCCAAAGAACGGGCCGCAAGGACCTGGAAGAGGCGGAGGGGCAGCTTCGAGCCAAACAAGACAGCCGCCGCGGCGAGGGCGGCAACGGCCATGATGATCGTCCCCAGGGCTCCCAAGTTCAAGATGAAAAATTCGGACAACACGTCGCCTACCTTGCCCGGCTCGGCCAAAGCCCAGGATAAATTTCCTCCCGCGCGCCGGAACAAGCCCAGAATGAAGGCCGTGGCGAAGTACAGTTGCAGCGTTCCTAAAATCTGTCCCAGAGGCTTGGGGATTCTGCTTCTGGCAAACCAGGCGACACAGAGATAGAGCAGAAACAGCAAGGGAACGATAAGGGCCCCTCCTCCCGTTCCGCGCAGGAATTCGCCTGCCGCTTGGCCTCTTGCCCCCGTCCACGGGCTGTTTATCAGGGCTCCGATCAAATAAACGATCCCCAACATAAAAACGAAGACGACAAGCTCGAACCATCCTCCGTGTCCATCGGAAGCTCTTGTTTTTCTATTTCGAGACGCCATATATGGTCCTCCTATTCCATCCTCGCTTTTTTGATGTTGCGGCGGTGTTCGTCGTAGTTTTTGGCAAAGTAGTGATAGCCGTCTTTACGCGCAACGTAATAATAATAGAAATTTTTTTCCGGCGCCAGGGCGGCTTCCCACGATTCGGCGGATGGAATACAAATCGGTGCAGGCGGAAGTCCTGGTACGACGTAAGTATTATACGGCGAGTTCAGATCGAGATCACTGTACAGGACCCTCGTCAAAACTTTCCCTTTGCGTTTCCACGCGTAAATGACCGTCGCGTCGATCTGGAGCAGCATGTTTTTTTCGAGCCTGTTCGCCACGACCCCCGCGATGACCGCCCGTTCCTCGTCCCAAAGGGCCTCTCTCTGAACGATAGAGGCGATGATCGCCGTTTTCTCCAAGTCCTTCGAGGTCATGGAAAGGGATTTGTCTCCGTATTTCTCCCACCAGGTGTGGCTGGCGACGTGGACAAGCTCTTTGGGAGATTCTTCGACGACGAAGTACGTCTCCGGCAGCAAAAACGCGATGCGCGATTCTTCGCTTTCGGGCAAAAATTCCCGCATGGGCTCGGGATAATTTCGATCGTCGAGTACGGCCTGCCGGAGCAAGTCGCCGCTTTTCGGGAAGGCCGTATTGTCCAGGCCGTCGAAAATTCCCCTCAACGAAAAAATATCCATGCCCGGTATCAGGGTGAGGCTTGACGCGATGGGCTGCACCGTCAGAAGCTGTCTCGCCATGTCCCAAGCTCCCGATTTTTTGACGCGATACTGCCCGGGACGAATTTTGCGGTCGATTTTCAGCCTCACCATCCACCGCCCCAAGGCGGCAGGCGAGTCCGTCAGAGCCCCCTGTTCGTAAAAGGCCAAGGCGCACTGAAGGGCGTTCAGTCCGGGTTTTACGACGACGACCTTCAATTCTCCGTGGGGCAGAGGCAGCATTCGGTCCCAGAACACATGGGGAAACTTCATGAAGAACGCCGCGGCGCCCACGCCCAATCCCGACAAAAACAACACCAGAAACACAAACAAAATCCATAAACTTATTTTTTTCATCGCCAGAATTCGCTTTTTTATATTATTTTCCTATATATTATTTTTCTATGAACATCGCGTCGCCGAACGAAAAAAATCTGTATCCTTCGGATATCGCGATAGAATACGTTTCCCTCAGGGACGTCAGCGCAAATTCTTCTCGGCCCCCTCCGGCCAGATGATTCACGAAAGCGGACACCAGCATCAAAAGAGAACTCTTGGGCAGATGAAAATTGGTAATCAAGGCATCGACCGCTTTGTAGGCAAAGCCCGGGTAAATAAACAGCTTCGTGTCCATAGCCCCGGCTCGGACCAGCCCCTTTTCCAAGCACCCTTCGGCCCCCCCCTCGACGGCCATGGACTCCAGGGTTCGGGCGACGGTGGTTCCTCCGGCCACGACCCGCCCCCGCCTCCGCCGGCATTCTCGCACCGCCTCCTCCGTGGCCCTCGGGACCTGGCAGTATTCGGCGTGAATAGGATGATCTCGGATGTCTTGGGTTTTAACCGGGCGGAACGTCCCCAATCCCACATGCAGCGTCACCCAGGCGATCTCCACGCCCCGGTTTTTTATCCGCTCCAGAAGGTCTCGGGTGAAATGGAGGCTTGCCGTGGGCGCCGCCACGGAGCCGTCCTTCAGGGCAAAAACCGTCTGGTACGACTCACGCTGGGAAAAATTTTCCGTTTTGATGTAGGGCGGCAAAGGCATCTCTCCCTGTTCATCCAGAAAATCGAACACGTCTTTTTTATCGGTACCGACCCGCAAGACACGAACGCCCCCCTCTTCCCGCCCCACCACGGACAAGATGCGGCCGCCCACCCGTATTTCGGCGCCCACGGGCAAACGCCGCCCAGGCCGGACCAGAGCCCTCCACAGGCAAAAATCCGGCGTCGAGGGACTCAGCAGCAGAATCTCCGCTTTTCCCCCGCTCTTCTCTTTGCTGCCCCACAGCCGCGCCGGAAGAACTCGCGTGTCGTTCAGCACCAAAAGATCCCCCGGCGCCAGGCAGCTCGGGATATCTCGAAACAAGCGATGCTCCCGCTTCCCCTCGGAGACCTTCCACACCATGAGACGGGAGGAGTCTCGAGGAACCGCCGGGGTCTGGGCTATTTGGGACTCCGGCAGTTGGTAGTCATAGGCGTCGAGATCGTAAAAATTCAAGACATGAAACTCCGGTCATTTGAAACGCTTGACCGCCGTTCCGGGATAGTAGTGTTCGAGGATACGCTCGGCCGACCATCCTTTTTTGGCGAGAGCCTGGGCGCCCCATTGTGACAGCCCCACCCCATGACCCCATCCTTTGCCCCGAAAGACGAAAAATCCGTTTTCTTCCCGTATGACGTCCCTAGACCGGAGTGCCGGCATCGACATCTCCGGCAAAGACTTCGGCAAAGCAGCCCGAGAAGAAGATTTATTGTCAGAAGAAGATTTTTTGGAAGATTTAGAAGCGGATCTAGAAGAAGATCTAGATGAGGATTTAGATGAGGATTTGTTGGCAGAAGATTTTTGGGCAGAAGATTTGGGAACGTCTTTTTCCTCGTTACCCCTCTGGATTCCCACATTGAGGTAGTCTTTTCGCTTGTCGGGGTTCAGCAGCATGTCCATCAATTCCGCCGAGGTGAACACCCCGTCCGAAGTCATACGCATCAACTGCACCTCTTCGCTTTCCAATATGGGCGCATCCGTCAGCAAGGTTTTATTAAACAATGGGCCGCTCTCCTCGGAAACGTCCAAGGGCCGTTTCGGCTTCAGGACATCGGGTTTCGTCTCGGGTGTTTCGTCTTCATGACCCTTCGCTTCAGGGGTGCCGGCGGTCAGCATCGTGCTTTTCAAAAGGTTGGGGCCTATCGTCGTTCTAAAAAGGCTGGATTTTACAGACGACGAACCGTTGCTTCCCACGAAAGTCAGATTTATCGCCCGCCCTGCGGAATCGGTCTCCGCCACGCGGATTTCCTGGATCCGGCCTACGCCGCTCCCCATTTTGGAAAGCGCAGCCTGCACCTGCGAGGCAGGTATCTTGGCGGTCCAGCTCGCGTTGGGAGACGAATACGAGACGGGTTCCCTCACCCCCTTCAAGTAGGGGACGTCTTTACCCCACACGTGGGCGTTGGTTGCGGTATGACCGCCGCTGTCGGAGTGAAAGGGAGTGAAAGCCAAGGCGTCCTTGTAGGCCAGAACCTTTCCTTCGGTTTCCTTGATGGCTTGATTTGCGGCGGAGGTCTCCACTCCCGCCCCTTTGTAAACCTGGTCGGAGGTGTTGTCGACGACGTCGTAGCCCCGGGCCGAGCGGTTCAGGCTCTGACGCAGCCCGTAAGTACGCGAGATTATCGCCTGGACCTTCAGATATTCTTTGGGCCAGTTGGAGCTGGCCTCCGCGGGCAGCACGCCGCGAATGTAGTCCTCCACGTCCAGGACGTTGATCAGAACGAACTCTTTGGTGAGAAAAAACTTTCCCCTGTATTTTCTGCCGTTGAAACCCAGAAGTTTCGGGCTGGAGATGTAGACGGGGAGGGGATATTTGTGCTTCCCCACCACGGCGGAAGCGCCGGAACGGGTCAACACCGCCGACTTTCCCAGTCCATGACTTTTCCCCCCGGCGTCGACAAGAGTCATCGCTCCCTCCGACGTCAAAGCGGCGCTGGACGGTCGGTCCGACAGGCGCACGTAGATGTCCCGGGACTCCGCGCAGGAGACGAACGTCAAAATCCACGACAACGACAAAAGACACAGCTTGAACGTATTTTGCAAGTTCTGCAAATTATGCAAAAGAACTACCTCCAACGGCATACGGTATTCGATTTTTCTTGTTCTCCTCCGGCATTGCGAACGCTCTTCATAAAATTATATTTTCTCGAAATATAACAATGTGTCTGAAAGTGCGTCACAACATGGCTATAGTATAACAACAGTAGGGAAAAATGGATAACCCGCCTGCGTCGAACCTTACCCCTAAGATTTATCAGACTTTATTTCTGTTTATTTCTGTTCTCATCTCGGTTTTTATTTTCGTTCGGTTTTTATTTCCGTTCCTTCACGAGGTCGAATTTCCCCGCTCCGAATCTCGGTATCTGCGGGTGATGTTTCAGGAGAAGGACAAAACGATCCTCCCGCCCGTTCAGCGGCGGCGGCCACATTTCGGTGTAGTCGTCCAATCCGACGATCACTATCCCTCCCGCCTCCACAGATCTGTCGTCGAGAAGCGTAAGCCCGGATTTGCGGTCGATCCCCGGAGGGAGCTTTCCGGTTGGAATGAGGATATCCACCCTTCGCACGTTCCAAGCCTCGAAACACCCGTAAAAAACAACGCACGCCACCGCCGCGAGGGAAAAAAAGGCCACCTTCCCCGGGGTGATTCGAGATTCCAGATTTGTTTTACGCCACCGGTCCCACAGCCCCAAGCAGATCTTCAAAACGTCCGCGAACACCACAGCCGAACAGACCATGCCCACGATCACAAACTCCGTGATCGACAAGGCAAACAGGATCTCCGTCCAACGCCACTTCCCATCGACCAAACCGTACCGTAAAAGAATCGGAAAACCCAGAAAAATCGCCGCGAAGACAAAGTATATCAGCGATACCGTCAATCGCCGGGGTTTAGCGACACAGGGCAAAAATTTCCACAGGACGTAACCGTGAAAAACCCCAAAAAACGATATCGTCACAGGCCAGTACAGCGAGGAAGACATCATGAGCAGAACCCTCCTTAAAGCGCGGGCAGGAACTCGCTCAGACTACGCCGCTGGTTGCCGTCTCGGCCCTTCATGGGCTCGGCCGCGGCGAGAGCGTTCAAGACCGCTTCCTCGACGGCCTCCGCCGTCCCTTTGAAGAAAGGATCGATGTGGTTTTCGTGCAGGATTTTGCAAAGGACGCAGCCGTTTTCGGGCGAAGCGTGGGGAATGCGGCAAGCCGTCGAGAAGGCGACGGCCACATCTCCGCTGCCGTCGCCGGCAAAGGACCCTGTACGCCCTATGCCGAGAAAGCTGCGATGGGCGAGACGCTTCAATTGCCGCGAATCCAGCGGAGCGTCCGTCGCGACGACGATGATAACGGAACCGCGTTCTGCCCCCTTCTCCGGTGCTTTCTCCGTTGAAGCCTGTATTGAAGCCTGTATCGAAGCCTGCATTGAAGCCCCCATTGCAGCCTCGATCTGGGGCCCTAAGTGCCGGCCCGCTATAGTCAGGCAGGATAAGGTCCCAAAATTGGCGAGGACCAGAACCCCTACAGTGAAGTTTCCGATTCGCTCATTTCCGCCCGATAGGCCCGGGACCGTGGAGTCCGCAGCGGGCAAATTCACGACTCTCGAGGCGCTGCCGATCCCGCCCTTGAGCTGAAAACAGGACATTCCCCGCCCCGCTCCTGCGGAACCTTCCGCAAAGTCGGAGGACGCGGAGAAAAAGGCGGCGTCCAGATGTTCGCGGCCAAGTCGGGAGAGCCGGGCGTCGTTGAGAAAACTGTCGTTGCATTCGCAGATTACGGGATTGACACTGCCCTCGGCGCGGCAAATTTCCGCGTCCCGCTCCATCTCCCGTCGAAAAAGGGCGTCGTACAAAACCCCGACGCTGGAGACTCCCGTCAGGACGATGGCCGTTTCCAGAGTTCCCTTTTCCTCTATCTGCATCAGGCCGGCGCTTTTGCCGAACCCGTTGAATACGCTGACGGCGGCGGGCAATTTTTCGCGAAACATCGATCCCTCTGCGGGCACCACCACCGTCACACCGGTATGTACCCCCTTCAAAAAATCGTCCTCCGCGCAGTGCCCGACCGTCACGCCCTCCACGTCGGCGATGGAGTTCCTCGGCCCAGGCGTCATGACGCCCACCTTTATACCGTAGTCCCTTATGCGCAGTCGCATGTTTCGGCTCCCGAAGCCGGGATCAAAGTCGTCAAGCCCTTTCCCACCATACGCCGGCCCTCTTCATCCTCCAGAATCAGCCACATATCAGTGAGACAGGGAACGGCATTTCTCCCCCACTCGCCCACCGGGAAGGAAATCCGGAGTTTTCCCTCTTCCTGGGTCGCCTCCAGGGCTCTCGACCACTTGGTGTAGGGCGCGTAGTGAGGGCCAAACAGCGTTTTCTCCAGAGCCAGGTTTTTCACATCGAAGCCGTGATCGGCGTCACCGACGGGCACTCGGACCGAAAAGGTTTTCTCGGCGCTGGCGTCCACGCGGATTTCGTCGGGGAGCTCGATCGCTAGAACGCCTGATTCCCCGTAGAGTTCGTCCAGCTTTTGCAGCGCACGATCCGTCCAATCGGCAACGGAGCCGGTCAACAGCCCTCTGGCCTTCTCGGGATCTGTGTTGAAATGTTCCAGGGCCAGGGGCTCGAAGTAACGCACCTCGCTGTTCAGGGTGCTTTCAAACTCCGCGATGGCCTCCTTGACCTTCGCCGCTTTTGTCTCGTAAAGCGGGTCTACCGCGGCCTGTAGGTCCGTATAGCGGAACCATGCCTCGTCCCTGGAGTAGTCCACGTCCGACGGAGGCACGGAGAAGTGGGTTTTCACGGCCTCCTCCGGGTCTCCGGCGTAGGCGCCGGGAACCCGCTCAATGCCGAAATACCAGGGGGAATAAGGCGAGAGGCACGGCCGCCCCAAAGCGCGCCAGATCAGGGTCATGTCATGGTTTTCTCTGATTTGAACGACGGTGCTTTCCAGCGTCGTGGAGAC
This sequence comes from Synergistaceae bacterium, assembly GCA_031277095.1. Classification (GTDB taxonomy): domain Bacteria; phylum Synergistota; class Synergistia; order Synergistales; family Aminobacteriaceae; genus JAISLU01. Next base: position 1,983 of record JAISLU010000043.1, on the reverse strand, counting down.
GCATACGGGGCGCGTTCTCATGAAGTGCGGGGTGCCGCCCCCGGAGACGTCTTGAGGCGTATCCTCGAAGTGGCAGCGCAGAACCTTTTTGATATCCTCGACCCCGATCTTGCGGGAGGGTTTTACCGAAAACGGCAGTTCGGCGGAGGGGTCCATCTCCTTCTCCAGCAGAATCTCCAATCCCCTCCGGTGGCGATGTATGTTGCGTACGGAGCGGTAAGAGTCCGGGGCCTGGCAGGAGCGGGCAAAGTCGAATTCTCCGTTTTGCGGGTCGTGCCAGCCGCGCCGAATGGCGTAGGAAAGCAGTTTTTCAAACCCCGGGCCGTGGGGGTCGGGTTGCCGGATGGTGTAATGATTGGGATTCACGTAGATTTCGTCGTCCTGCAGGCGTTTTACGGCGTAGTGCTTTCCGTTGACGACCTGAAGGACCCAGATCTCGTTTTTGTCGGCGAAGTGATAGCTGCGCCCGCTGTCGATATAGCCGTATCGGTCGAGAAGGGCGCTGGCGACCTCGACGGCGTTATAGGCGGACCGCGCCCGCTCCGCCGTCAACCGGCGAAGGCCGTAACCGATCCCTCCCTCCGTCAGCTGGGGGGCGTCTTCCCTGGATTTGCCGCAGTTGTCGCTGCACAGGACGACTCCATACCCGTTGACGTAAAGGTCGCAGAAGGACGCGCCTCCGCCCGAGACGGAAAGGCGCGCCTCTGACCAAAAAAGTTTCGGCCGTTCCTCGGGCAGGTCCAACAGGGCCGTCTCCAGCTCGAAACGGATGGTTCGGACGGTCTTTCCGTAAGACGCCGCGGGCACAAGATGCGTCTTCATCACGTAGCGCCCGCCGCTGTCCTCGTTGTGCCCCACCAAAACCTCCCCGGTCTCCGAGGCCTCCTTGCCCACCAGCACCGTCGTACAAGCGAAAGCCATCGCGGCGGTCAACAGAACGATGCCGGCAATCACTAAAAGCCAATCCATTCTTTCAACTCTCCCATTCCTCAAAGCATATGTTATCGTAAACGTTCAAACTCAGGGGGTTTGAAGGTCACGCTTTATCCAGTGGCCAAGTTTACGGCACTTACGTCCGACCATAGTATAATACAGCATTCATCGCATGAGGGTCGTATGGAAGTTTGCCCAGGCTCGTCGGCTGAGTTGACAAGAAAGGTCCAGGCGATATAATGTATTCAGAACTCGAAAGGTTTTAGGTGAGTTGGCCGAGAGGCTGAAGGCACTCGCCTGCTAAGCGAGTATAGGGATTAAACCTCTATCGAGAGTTCGAATCTCTCACTCACCGCCATGATAAAGTGCGGCAGTAGCTCAGTTGGATAGAGCGAAGGCCTACGGAGCCTTAGGTCGTGGGTTCGAATCCTGTCTGCCGCGCCATATCACAAAATCCGATAACGTCCAATAAGCACAAAACCCCGCTCACGAGGCGGGTTTTTTATTTTTTTAACACCAACTAATATCACCCTCGGGGTGCAATACTGCAGGGAAAATATATTGATCGCGCATGGCCTACCTCCTTCTATCCAGTTTTTTTCTATCCAGAGGCGGGACTATTTCAACCCCGCCTGATTGTGATACGTATAATGATACGTTTTAATATTTACGGTACCCTACACCTGAAAGATTTGCAATGCTTGAACAGGCCAATAAACAGCGGCCCCCGCGAGGGGGTCGCTGTGTGTTACGCTGTTGCTGTCGGTTGGGGCTGGCTAAACCCTTCCGGTCAGATTAGTCCTTCTTGCGGAGGAACAGAGGAGCCGCGAGGAGCAGGGCCAGTCCGGCGAATCCCGCATCGCAACCGCCGCCGCTGGACTTCTTGCCGGGGGTTGGGGTCGGCTCGGGTTCCGGTTCTGGTTCTGGTTCTGGTTCTGGTTCGGGTTCCGGCTCGGGCGCAGGACCAGAGCCTTCGGGCTTCGTGGAGGCTTCGCCTTCATCGGTCTGGGTCGCGTCGGCTTTGTCGGCCACCACAATCTTGTACTTCGC
>JAISLU010000016.1 GCA_031277095.1 Synergistaceae bacterium | reverse complement strand
GCCTGTATTTCTAATGATTCACGCGTTAAATTTATAGTATAATTTATTTAATAATTTATACTAAAAACTAGCATGATTTACAAACATATTTTTTATAAACAATGTCTCTACAATGGTGTAAAATTTAATCTGAGTTTCTAGTATAAAAGTATGCAAAATTCACGTGATAAATGACATTAGAATCTCCTAATATGTAGTGTTATATAACACTACATATTTTAGTAGAAAAGCCCGCAATTCGCAAGAGCATTTCGAGAATATTGGCTTAAAATGGAGGCTTAAGCTGCAATTAAAAGACTGAAATGAAGTGTAGTGCTAAAAGTTTCTCCATTTTAGGTTTATTTCTCTGAAATCTTGAAAATCTCGAAGTCTTGAAATAGGGTTTGAAATGGTGCGGACATGATAACGCAACAAATAAATGTGACGTTTCCAGAGAGAGTGCAGTGTATCGGTCCCACAACAGTAGGATCAGATGCACAAACCAGTAGAGAGCAGCGGCAAGATGTGCAAACCTGCGGAGGTTGTTCTTGCCAAGGTATAATGGATTCATCCATCACCGAAAATGTTGTACAATGACGGCACATTTTATGGTGGCAGGAACCGCAATTACCGTTGTTATCGTCTGAGAGCCGCCTACCGTAAAGTATAAATCATGAGTTGACTGATGTGAGGCGAACGACCATGCTGGGATTGGCTTTACGCGAGGAATTCAGGGGCAAACGCCTGAAAGGAACCGCGATAGAACTGACAACAGATGACAATAAAGGTGCTACGCAAGTACCGGCGCGGGAATTTCTCGAAATCACTTACCCGACGCTCGATTTGCTTAAATCCATAGAGGCCATCGGCCCCGACCAAGGCCGCCCAGTTGCCCTCATAGGGGAACGCGGACTCGGCAAATCGCATTTACTCGCCGCTCTGTACCACGCGGCAAACGATTTGACCTCGACAAAAGCATGGCTCGATTCATGGGCGCAGAGGTTGAAAAAGCCGTCGATTGCCGGCATAAAACTGCGGGAAGGAATGACGGTCATAAGCGAGAGCCTTCACCGGCAGCGTTATAAATATCTGTGGGATTTGCTATTCGAGCGTCACCCTGAAGGCAAATTCATTCGCGGCAAATGGGAGGGCATGGGGGCGCAAAAAACGGACGTTCCCTCCGACGTGCTGATAAAAGAAATGCTTGAAAAATCTCCGGCAGTTCTTTTATTGGACGAATTTCAGACCTGGTTTGACGGTTTGAAGGACGATCCGGCGAATCCGGCGAAAGTATGGGCTTTCAATTTTTTACAGATACTTTCGGAGATCGCCAAGGAGAGGCCTGATCTGCTGGTATTGGTAATCTCCGTCCGCAATGGCGAAAGCGATGCCTATCAGCAGGTACACCGCGTGAACCCCATCGCGATAGATTTCAAAGCGGGCGGAAGTCCGGAACGTATCCAGCAGGACAGAAGAAAAATGCTCCTGCACCGTCTCTTTGAAAACCGCGCGCAGATCGATGATACCCACATCGAAAAACTGATCGCCGTACACGTGTCGGAATATTTCAGGTTATTGAATATCACATCAGCTGAACAGGAGAAAAGAAAGAAGGAATTCTTTGAAGCATGGCCTTTCGCCCCCGCGCTGCTGAGACTGCTCGAAGAACAGGTGCTTGTAGCCACTGACGCGCAGGAAACACGCGATTTGATCCGCATTTTGGCGAATCTGTTCAAAAATTGCGGCGAGACTTCGCACATTCTCACACCGTCCGATTTTCGCATCGATAAAGATGAGTCCGGAATAGGGGCGCTGCTGGATTCGGTAGCCAACCAGCGCCATCGTACGATTCGGGAGAAAGCGCAACACAATATCACGTCAGTCGAAGATGTGGTACCGAATCATGAGATAAAAATTCCCCACTTGCGCGAGATAATAAGTGCCCTCTGGCTCCGTTCCATCGCCGTTGGAAACTACGCCGGCGCGGAACCTCAGACGCTGCAAAGCGACATTACGCGCGAAAAATCCATTGACGACAACGCTTTTCAATCGGAACTCTCCGTCATTACTGAAAACAGCTTCAATATCCACCACGACGGCCCGAAGCTGATTTTCTGCGAGGAGGAAAACCCGCAGGCGAAACTATTGGTCTACGCCCGCAACGACAAATTTTTCGACGATGGCCGCGATTTGCAGAGACTTGCGGGCGAGGTGCGCTATGTAATCGGCGGAACGGAAGGGATCGCCGCCGCGAATAGGGTTATCGTGCTTCCGAAAACATGGAGGACTGACCCGTGGTCGAACCTCGAAGACTCAGACCGGCCCGATAATTGGGACGATAGATTTCCGGTCTTAGTCCTGCCGGAAGATCCGGACAATTTGCATGAAACGCTTGGAAAATGGCTCAAGGATCATTTGACGAAACGCCGCAATACGGTTCGTTTCCTTTTGCCTCTGAAAGATTCGGCGAATATTTTTCTCGACAAAGAACTGTTAACGCTCGCCCGCGCGGAATACCAGGCAGATGAATGGAGCAAGGAATCACCATCGTCGTATCGCGAACTTTTTAGGAAATACCAAAAAGAACTGCGCGAGAAACTTAAAAGACGGTTCGACCGTTTCGCCGTTTTGCGCCGCTGGAATTTTCCGAACCCATCTCAATGCGAGTTCAGCGTGGAACACCTGACGAACGGCGGGACGCAGCCGATTGAAAGTATCGAAAAAACAATAGGCAGCAATTTATTCGTAGCGGAAGACTTCGAGGAGTTGGTCATCGAGGCGGCACGGCACAACGGAGGCGTCGGCAAATTGCTTGCCGAACTGCGGGAACCCCGCCCCGCCGAATACGATTGTATTCCGTGGCTCGGCGAAGTCGCCGTTAAAGAGCGGATATTGAGGATGTGCGCGAAGGGTCTTATCGCCATCGACGTTCACGGCTCGGAAACATTGCAGCAAAAACCGGGGGAAGATAACGAATCCGCTTGGGTGCGTATCCGCGGCAAATTGTCCATGAGCGGGCATCAGCTTGACGAAGTGATCATCAGAGAGCCTTCTTCCGTACCGGCCAGCGGCGGAGTCCAGCCGACGTCTACCAGCGAGTACGACAAGCCATTTACGGGCAGCGATGTCGCGACGCCTCCGGTAACACCGCCGGTCGTAAATCCTCCGAATGGTGGCGCTATACCGTCCGTTCCTCCTGTCGCAAAAGCGCGGAAACCTTTGAATAACCCATCGACTTCGCCTTTGAATCTCATCGGCAAAATCGAGGAATGGGAGATTGGCCCGGCAACTGCCCTCCATGAGATTTCAATTCATGTCTCCGACGCAAGCGGAGCGCAGTTGAAAGAATTGCTCAAAAAACTGCCGGACGGGATGACGTTTTCGCTCAGTCTTGAAAAGGAGGAGAACTAATGCCTCTCACCTCGGACGTTTTGCGTAAACTGACAAAACTGCCGCCTGGCAAAGCATGGGCGCTTCTTGTCGGCGAAACGCGAAACGTCATGTACGAATCCGTCTCCGCAAAAGACACAGACGGCAAAATGAGCGAGATTGCGCGGCGCGACCAGGAGGTCGGTTTGATGGATCATTTTCTTTCCTCGGTCGGCTGGGACTTGTGGAAAGAATTCGGGAACGCTGTCCCGAAAAACTCCCAAAACTTGAAAGATTGGCAGCGGAAACCTTACGACGCTAAGGCTATTCTCATACTCGATTGTCTGTCCCTTCGAGAAATGCCGTTACTGTTAAAAGGCGCGGACACACACGGTTTTTCCGTTCTTCAAAATGACGTTTTAGCCTCGGAGCTGCCGGGTGAAACGACGGAGTTTGCCCGTGCTCTGGGCTTCTCCAGCCGCAGTCAGTTGCAGAGCGGCGGCGCGAAAAACGCCAACTTTCCCGATTTCCGCACGGAGAGCGTGAATTATCCCTGGCGCGATTGCGCGGGGCTGATCGACGCCTCGAAGAACTGGATTTTCTGGCACCATTGGCCAGACGGCAAAGTTCACGAAAATTCCTCAGCGGGGGCTGGGCTTACGAATGTACTGAAAGACGCGGAGAAGGTTTTTGAGAGCGATGATTTCTGGGACTTTGCCGCGAAACTCGCGAAAGGCCGCCGCCTTGTTATCACTTCCGATCACGGCTACGCTTTTACTGGATCATTTATTGACGCGGACGGAGCAATTGGAACTTTCTTGAAGGAAAAATTCTCCGGCGGGCGCAATACGGACAAACTCGGAGACGTGGGGCCTTACGCGCCGCCTGTTCTCCTGGAATTGGACGGCATAAGCGGAACACGGCAAATGGCGCTCGGGCGGCGCAAATGGAAGAGCCAGGGCGGCTATCCGGTGTTGACCCACGGCGGTCTCTCGCTTCTCGAAGTATTGTGTCCGTTTGTGGAGTTGAGCAAGACAGAAGCATGAGCGTAAAAATGTCGAAAAAAGAACGACTCGCTGAAGAAGTCGCAAAAGCGGTCGGCGCGGGCAAAGTCGTTGCGTTGGAAACTGTCGATTTCAACGATCCGAACAGGCCGAAAACCTGTCTTGAGGTCGATTTCCCGATTCTGTCGGTGAATCAGGTCGCCGTCATCGAGGGAAACGCGGGCAAGCCCATATACCAGATGTCGAAGTGGTGGGCGCGTCGGCGCTCTAGCGTTTTCCGCGCCATGCTCATCGCGGCGGCGGCGAAAGCCCCGGACGACGAATCCCGCGCAGCAAAATTGGTCTGGGACAACTACTACGCCAATCACCAGAAAAAAGGCGCGTTCAAAAAAATCAAGGTAGCCGATATCTTCATGGGCGGCGGCACGACGCTTGTCGAAGGCTCGCGTCTCGGTATGCAAATGACCGGCAACGATTTGAACCCGGTGGCGTGGTTTGTCGTGAAACAGGAGTTCGCCAAAGTCGATATCGAAGAAGTGAAACGTCTGCTGGCGGATATCGAAGCCGAGGTCAAACCTCAAATCATGCCCTACTACTATTGTGACGGCCCGGACGGTGAGAAAGGCAAGTGGACGCACAAGCCAACCGGGCGCGTCATGCCCGAAGACTTCGACCCGCTCTCAATCCCTTGGGATAAACGCAAAGAATACGATTACAAAGGCCCGGAAATCATTTACACGTTCTGGGCGAAACACGGCCCCTGTCAGGTGACGGGCTGCGGGCATCGAACGCCGATAATGACAAGTCCCGTCATGGCGGTAAAAAATTTGACCGTGAAATATAAGGAATTCGAGTGTTCGAAATGCGGCGTCAGGTACGACGTTGAAGAGAGCGAGGCGCGCATGGCGCCTGACGTTCCGCTTTACGTCGCACCGGACGAAAAGCCCTACACGGTTTTCGACAAAGAAAAGAGCGAGGCCGTATGCCCGGAGTGCGGGCACAAAGAATTCGCCGATTTCGGCAAAGGGAAAAACAAGAAAGTCGAACTAACCTTGCTCGTTCACCCGCAATGGCTCGCTGGCAGTCCGAAAGAGGACAAGGACGGCAATCCATACGGCGGTTCCGCACAGGACGACGCCGAATCGACGGCGAGATGGGACGAGGAACGGGCGTCGAAAATCCGACTGCTCGAAGCGCGGGGCAAACTGCCGGAGGAAGTGACCTGCCCGGAGACAGGGGTTACGTTCAATACAAAACGCGGCACGGTTCCCCACAAGTCTCATTACGCCTGTGGCGCTTGCGGCACGGAGCAGAACGTTTTAGAGACTGTCAAAGCGACTGGCAAGACCGGCCCGATGGCCGCCTACGCTGTACAAGGTTACGCGCCAAAACGGGACGAAAGCGGCTTTCCGTATAGAGGACGTTTTTTCGCGCCATATTCAGAAAAAATTGCGCGGCAATACGACGCGGCGGTTGCTGAATGGGAATCCCGAAAAGATGAGGATTTAATAGAGGTTTGGCCCCGATGTGAGTTGTCGTATGGTTGGAAAACGCATGGCTGGGCAATCCCAGAACACGGCTTTACTCATTACTGGACAATGTTTAACCCGCGCCAATTGTTAGTTCTCACACAGTTGTTAAAAGCAATAATTACAGTGGGAAATTACGAATGGAAGATACGAGAGTATGTTTTAGGGGCTTTTCAACAATACCTGCGGAACGAAAATATGTTCTGTTTTTGGGATCGAGAATACGACAAGCTCGTTCCTCACATGAGCAACAACAATTATCATCCTAAGAGTAATGTGATTGAGAATGGCGTTTTCTCGGTTTTAGGACGTGGAAATTGGTTTTCCTGCGTCAGTGGCATTATAGAAGGGGCAGTATGGACGGAACGTCCTTGGGAAATCGTAAGTGTTGAAGGGTTAAATCAAATCGACAAATACCTCGCGGAGCAATACAAAGAGAAGAGCGAAAAAGTAAGGCCCAAAGACGCGATTAAATGCGCCGATGTTGTTCAATGTTCCTCTACAGAACTCCGCCATATAGAAAATTCTTCTATCGATATGATCATCACCGATCCGCCCTTCGGCGGGATCATGCAGTACGCAGAACTCTCGGATTTTTTTTACGTCTGGTTGCGATTGGTGTTGAATGAGAAATATCCTCAGATATTTTCCGGTGAGTACTCTCCGAAATCGACGGAGGCGGTAGCGAATTCGTTTCGGGAGCCGAAAAACCCTGACGGTTTTTATCAAAGGGTGCTGACCGAATGCTGGAAAGAAGCGAACAGAGTGTTGAAACCCGCTGGAATCCTCGCGTTTACGTTTCACCATGATAAAGATCAGGCGTGGGTTGCGGTGTTGGAATCGTTGTTCGACGCCGGGTTTTATCTTGAGGCCACTTACCCTATCCGTTCCGACGAGACAAAAGGTGAAGGTCAATTCGGTTCAGAAAAAATCGAGTACGACATTATCCACGTTTGCCGCAAGCGCACGGAGGAGCCTACGCCCGTAAGCTGGGGCAAAATGCGCCGCGAGGTCATGGCCGACGTGAACAAACTCAAGGACATGCTCGAAAACCACCTCAAACAGGGGCTTCCAGCGGCAGACCTTCAAGTGATACGGCGCGGCAAGGCGCTGGAGTATTTCTCCCGCCACTATGGCAAAGTCTACGTGGACGAAGACCAAACGATGTCCGTCAAAGACGCTCTCTTGGGGATCAACCAGCTCATTGACGAGGACGCGGATAAGAGCAGGGAACGCCCACCCGCGAACGCCGAGCCGATTACGCGGCAATTTTTGAGGATTTTCAACAGCATTGCTTCCATAGAGCGCGACCAGTTACAAAAATTTCTCAAAGGCTCAATTACGACACCGGACGAATTCAGCACGCGCGGATGGTGCCACGAGAGCAACAAGGTATACTATCACGTAAAGCCCCTCGATTTCGCTCTCGATTGGCAGGGCAGACACAAACGGCGGCTCACCTCCGATTTAGATCAAGCCCTCGTGTTGATCGGGGCGTGTTTCGAGGGCAGCGGCATAAACGCGATGGATACGCTGAAAAACGAAAACTTCAAGGCTCATGTCGCCCTGTCGCCCTTGCTAGAATGGTTCACCAAGCACGGGCCGGATTCCGATACGAAGAACGCGGCGGGTATAGCGGCCTCTATCCACAAGATGTGGTCGGCGAAGTTATCCAAAGACTCCGCAAAATCCAGGCAATTGAAGCTGTTCGAGGACGACGAGATATGACATTGCCTCTTTATATTCGGGCTGGGGTTATCCCGGAAAAATACCGTTTGGATGCCCTGCCCATCGCGATTGTTTCTATCAATGCTTTGGACTGCGTGCTGCACACCGATGGAGGTGCTTGACTGATGAAAAAGCCAAATACGATTGAAGCTGAACTCAATGAAATCAGGGTTCAATATTACGAAGCGACAAAAGGAATGACTCCGAAGGAAGAAATCGCTTATGTCCGCGCTCAGGTTGTGCCGATTCATAAGCAGTTCAATATTCATGCCGTCTCCAGAGCTGATATAACCGCCCATCGCGCAAAAGCGACGGAAAGAGTATCGGCTTGACGGGCAAACGATGAAACAACTTTTGGATACAGTCTGGCAGAGACAAGGAATCAGTTGGATTTGGGACGAAAACGCCCGTAATCTGGCCTGTAAGGCTGGCGAGATATGGAGTCTGCGGCAGTTGCTGTTGTCTGTCGGCAAATGGAAAGAGGATTTGCCAAGTAATGACGGCAATGCTCTCGTCGTGGCTGGACTTGACGGTTCATTAGATTTGCTTTCGCCAGTGGACGCGGAAAACTGGCTGGGCGATGAAGTGAAAGAAGCTATCCTATCCTTCCAGTCGCATTTTCAGGGCGAAGCCGCATTGATTTTCTGGATGCCCGGATGCGGACGCCGCGTGAAAGTCTCCGCGACGGACGCGGTGAACTGGGTCTGCGGAGCGCCGCACGGTGGCCGAACGCTGGATTTCGGTCGCGTACTTTGGGGCGAGGCCCGCGAGTATCCGAAAGAAATATTCATAGGCGATTCAAAGACTTCCGCGGGTTTATACCACAGACGGATAAGCTAAAAGGAAAAGACTTTGGAAACTGTAAATCCGCGAGCGGTTTTTCAACCCGGGGAACGCGTCGTTCACGCGGAATTTGGCGAAGGAGTTGTGGTCGCCTCCGCGCGCGAAGGTTATCTCAGCGTCTTCTTCCCCGTAGGAGAACGTCAGGTTCCTGTCGATACCGTCCACCGGCAGTTATCCCGAACCGAACAAATATTGAACAACGTCGCGGGCGGCGCGGATCGTGCGCTGAAAGCATGGATGTCTTTCGAGGCAAACGCTTTGCCCGTGATGGAAAACGCGGCATCGCTGACTTCGGCGAAAATCGACCTGCTGCCTCATCAGGTGGTTTTAACCCACCGTGTCGCGACCGTTTCGCCCCGGCGTTTCCTCATAGCCGACGAGGTTGGATTAGGCAAGACGATAGAAGTCGCCCTCATTTTACGGGAGTTGGACAGCCGCCACGAAATGGAACGGGCGTTGATTGTCGTTCCGGCTGGCCTCGTCAATAATTGGCATCGTGAACTGAACGAAGTTTTCAATCTCAATTTCGAGGTGTTCGGCTCCGAGGGCGATGTAACAGACCGAAAGACAAACGCATTCACCAAACACAACCGGATCATCGCAAGCATTGACACGCTAAAACGCCCTACGAGAATCAAAAGAATCCTCGAAGCCCCGCGCTGGGATTTGGTCGTTTTCGACGAAGCTCATCACCTGACAGCCGCCAAAATGGGCGGCAAAGTGCAAAAAACGGCGAACTACAAACTCGCGGAAGCGTTGAAAAATCACTCTCGCGATATGCTTTTGCTTTCCGCTACACCGCACCAGGGAAACCATTTCCAATTTTGGATGCTGGCACAATTATTGAATCCCGCTCTTTTCAAAGACCCCGGAGATATGGTCGAAAACAGGCACCGCCTCAATTCCATCATGTTCAGGCGAACGAAAGCGGACGCCTGTCGGCCTGACGGCGCTCCGTTATTCGCGAAACGTGTCGTGAACACGGAATCGTTTCTCATGGACGATGAAGAAAAACGATTTTACGAGAAATTGCGCGAATATCTTGAGGACGGTTTCGACCTCGCTCACCGTCAAGGTCAAAAAGGGCGCGTGCTGGGATTCCTCATGGCGATTTTCCAGAAAATCGCGGCTTCGAGTTTTGCCGCCGTCAGGCGCACGTTGAAGCGCCGTTTGCTGTCGCTCACGTTGTACGAATCCCTGCTGAGGGATAGGGCGCTTGATATCGACGGGCGGGAGAAACTCACGGACGAAGCGAAAAAGATGATCTATGAAGAGTGGGGATACTCGGACGATAACCTTGGGCGCGGCGAAGTGGAGCGCGTAATCGCTGACCTGAAATTTCGCTTATTGAAAAAACTCGACGAAGAGACGCTTGAGACCGTCGCGGACACGAACGGCGGAGAGTATGCGATTGCCGGAACCGAAGACATGGCGGCGGAAGCTGTGGAATTTCATCTGCCCGAAGAGCGGTCGCGTATAAAAGAACTGCTCGATTACTTCCCGCGTGAACGGGAGACGAAGGCGCAGAAATTATTGGACGGTCTCGGAATGCTCTGGAGGCAAAACTCGAACGAAAAGATAGTGATTTTCGCGACGTATCTGGGGACGGTCGATCTAATCGCCCGCGAGATAGAAACTGTGTATCCAGGACAGGGTGTCGTCGTTCTCAAAGGCGGAGACCACGGGGCGAAATTGGCCGCCGAACGTCGTTTCAAAAATCCCAAAGGCCCGAAAGTGCTGGTTTGCACGGCGGCGGGGCGTGAGGGGATCAACCTGCAATTCGCACGGGTGCTGTTCAATTTCGACCTCCCTTGGAACCCTATGGACGTGGAGCAGAGGATCGGCCGAATCCACCGCTACGGACAGACCTCGGCGGCGCAGGTTTACAACCTTGTCCTGTCGAACACGATAGAGGGGCGCATTTTCCTGCTCTTGGAAGATAAGCTGAATGAAATCGCGAAAACTGTGGGCAAAGTTGACGAAAAAGGCAACGTCGCGGAAGATATGCGGTCTCAGATATTGGGTCAGTTATCGGAACGGCTGAATTATGATAGGCTCTATCAGGATGCGTTGTCCGATCCGGAACTGAAACGAACAAAAATCGAACTCGAAGTCGCGTTGTCGAATTCCCGTGAGGCTCGGGAGGTTGTTTTAGATTTATTCCAGGATTTGGACGGTTTCAGCCTCGACGACTACAAGCCTTTTTCAGACGTGTCGCCCGCGATGGATCGGCTCGTCGCGTTCTTTTCCTCCGCTCTCGCGGCGCATGGTCAAAAACTGCTCAAAACGGCTGACGGCCTTTATCAGTTATCCAGCCCGGATGGATTCGAGAAAATAATTTTCACCCTCGACAGGGACGAGGCGACGAGCCGCGAAGATATCGAGCTGCTCGGTTTAGATCATCCTTTGGTGAAAAAAGAATTGGAAGCGTGGCGCGACCTACCGCCGGAAGAAATCGGCATATCAGTTTCCGGTGAGGAAGGCGAATCCACGTTGCTCTCGATATGGCAAATAGAGCTGATGTCAGGTAACAACGAGCGTCGTGCGGCAATTCAGTCTATCGCGGTGAAGTTGGACGGCACTCGTGTTCCTGCAATCGAACGTCAGTACGAGCGTTTCTTTCAGGCTACGGTGACACAGCCGAAACTTTTGCCTCTGGAAAGGATCGAATTATTTTCTAAATTCGCCGAACCGGCCCTACACCGCGAAATACAGCATAAGACCTCCGAGAACGGCAGAGGCGGTTACTCGGCGAAATTGATTGGGTATGTGGAGATTACGCATGAAGGAAATGTTGAAGAATAAAAAATAGACAGTACCTTGGTTTCGACAGCCGGTATTTCGGCCCAATAGATCGGAACGCTTTCACCCATGTGGCGAGACCCGTTTTTTAAAATGAGACGCGCTATAATAATTGCAGCGGGGAGGGATTGTTCATGACTGCAAAATACCGGTAGTGTCACCAATTTGTTGATCGCTTATTTACAGCCCTTTATTGATGACGGTTTACAGGCGCTCATCAACACATTGAACCCACAACCCAAAAGAGGAACACCCAAAATTCAGCTTTCTCCGCCAAATAGTGGGAAGCCTCAACGAACGAGGTTGGAGTATGGAAGAAAAGCGAGATCTGCTGCTTTTCATCGAGCGAATCGTCAACATGCGGGATGAAGTGCTGATAACGCAATACAAGAAAATTTTGGAACAGGAGAGCAAGGAGGGAAAGGCCATGTATATACCGTTGATTATGAGAGACTCCGCAGCCGCAATTAAACAGAGCGGCATAGAAGAAGGCAAGCTCGAAGTTGCTCGCAATCTGTTGGCTCGTGGAGTATCGCCAGATATTGTAACGGAAAGCTCGGGAATGTCCTTGGACCAGATTCAGGGACTGATGAACTGACGACCAGCTCTTTTTCACCGAATAAGGGATAGTCCCCTGTCTCCCAATAACGACAACAGGGGAGTTTTCCTTTTGTAATGCCGGCATGATTGCGTGAAATGCGCTGTAAATACTCATCATTTTAGAAATACGGGAACAGGAACACGATATCCTGCCTGGTCCACTCCGGCACTCCCGGCAATGTCGAGAGTCGTTCCGTTGGGAAATATCAGCCTGTTCCAGACCAGAAGAACCCGCTTCTGTCTGAAACTCACCTGGCTGCCGTAGACGCCAAGGATTGAGCTTTGACGCCCCCCTGTCTACCAATAATCTTTAGCCCCACCCCGCAAAGACAACGTTCTTAACGCTTTCTTTACAGCATCTTCGGGAATCCATACGGCATCTTAACGTGCCGCCGGCCTATAATGCGGCACAACCGGTTCGCCATAAACAATAATTTTATTTTAGGTGCATGGGGAACGATATCGAAACGATACCAAGAGGAGGGCATAAGGATGTCTAACGGGGACAACGCGGAAAAGCTGCTTGAAGAAGGGGATGTCGTTCGCTGGAGCGGTTCTCCTCAGCCTTACGGGGTATTTGACGGGGCCCACAAAACATCGACTCTCGTGACCCTGTGCTGGGCCGTAAGCTGGGGAATATTGCTGATAGGCGGATATTACGCTTTTTGTGTTTCTCGGAACCTGGAAATCAAGACGGTTGTCATGATCATTTGCGTGGCTATACCTTTACTGATTGCCTGGAGTCCCGTGGGGGACAAAAACAACGTCCAAAAACTGCAATACAAGGTAACGGACAAAAAAATCACCGTAACGTCCTCGGAGGGTTCGAGAGAGCAGGTTCTGCCCATTGCGGACATAGACGCGCTGCGTGTGGAAAAAGCCGGCGAAGATACGTGTCACATTCGGTTCGGCTCCTCCGCCTTCAAGGCGTCGATGAAGAAACTGATCATATTGTCCCTCCGGGGCGAGTTCAAGGTTCAAAAAAACGACGAAAAAGTCTACACGGGCTTGGTGTTCTACAATATCGCCGTCGAGGACGGAGACGTAATCTGCGACCTGCTGAAGTCGCGCATCTCCATCGAAGATACCCGAGGGTGATGCTTCAGGCGAATTGCTGCCAATGGGTAGGGTGCTTTGCGAGATGCTTGAGATACTGACAGCGGGACCTCATCCGCTGTCAAAATTTTTGCGGCTTTGTGTTATAGTATTCTCATGAGGCCGAATTTTCCCAAACAAAGAAAACATTCGTTTCGTTTGCCGCCGCGTCCGCCGTTTTTTCATTTAACTCTTTTGCAACTAACTCTGAAGGACTCGTTGACGACCGTGGTCGCTATTGCGGGCTCCGCGTCCTTGTGCGGTTTTTTGAGCCTTTTCAGCAGCTCGGACATTCATGTTCCGCTGATTTTCGTGTTGACCGTCCTGATCGTCTCCAGATTGACGGAGGGGTATTTTTACGGCATTTTTACGTCGATTGCCGCCGTCTTCGGTGTCAATTACGTGTTCACCTATCCTTATTTCGCCTTCAATTTCACGATCAGCGGTTATCCCCTGACGTTTTTCACGATGCTGGCGGTGTCGATCATCACCAGTACCCTCACCACACAGATCAAACAGCAGGAAAAACTGCGCATCGAAACGGAAAAAGAGAAACTGCGGGCGAACCTCCTCAGGGCCATTTCTCATGATTTGAGGACCCCTCTGACCTCCATCGTCGGTTCGACCTCCGCGATTTTGGAGGGAGAAAATCGTCTGTTGAACGATCAGAAACGGGCGCTGCTGCAGGAGGTCAGGGACAACGCCCTGTGGCTCATCCGCATGGTGGAAAACCTGCTGTTCATCACCCGCATGGGCGGGGAATCCGCCATTCACAAACAACCGGAGGTCTTGGAGGAATTGATCGGCTCGGCCGTCTGCAAGTTCCGCAAAAATTACCCCGACATGCCCCTGCGCGTGTCGGTGCCGGACGAACCGATTTTCATCCCGGCGGACGTCATCCTCATCGAACAAGTTTTGATGAACCTCATGGAGAACGCCGTGGTCCATGGAAAAACCCTGACCCATATCTCCCTCTCCGCCGTTCTGGAGGAGAAAAAGGGGAAAAAGGGGAAAAAAGTGGTTTTCTCCGTGGAGAACGACGGTGAAAGGATAGACGAGAACACCCTGCGCCACCTCTTCGACGAACACTACGCCCGGGACGACAAAAAAGGCGAGGCGGGCAGCAAGCGCAACATGGGGATAGGGCTTTCGATCTGCATGTCCATCGTCAAGGCGCACGACGGGGATATTTCCGCGGAAAACATTGCCACCGGCTTCGGCGGGCCCGGCGGGGTCCGTTTCCGCTTTTCGCTGCCCCTGGAGGAGAATTTATGACCGTCCAAATTCCCCTCGTCCCAATTCTCGTAAACGTCCCAACCTCCGTAACCATTCAAAATCAGGGGGCGCCCAATGTCTCTTAAAGATCGCATCTTGATTGTGGAAGACGAAAACAGCATACGCCATTTCATCGAAACGGTTCTGGTCTCCAACAACTACGAAGCCATCGTCGCCCGCACCGGTACGGAGGCCTACAGCATGATCACGTCTCGGTGTCCCGATCTGGTTTTGCTGGATTTGGGACTCCCGGACATGGATGGACTCGCCATCATCAAAATGGTCCGGGAATGGTCCCAACTTCCCATCGTGGTGGTTTCCGCCAGAATGCACGAGCGGGACAAAGTGGCGGCGCTGGACATGGGGGCCGACGACTACATGACGAAGCCCTTCGGCCCGTCGGAGCTGCTGGCCCGCATACGCACGGCCCTGCGGCACGCCAAGGGCGGGGATACCCGCTCCGACGTGGCCCAGACGGGCAGGTATCAGGTAGCGGACCTGGTGATCGATTACGACAAGCATCAGGTGTTCGTGTCCGACGCCAATGTCCGCCTCACCCAAAACGAGTACAAGATCGTGGCCCTGCTGGGCCGTCACGCCGGCAAGGTGATCACCTACGACTACCTGCTGAAGGCGATCTGGGGTCCCGGGCTGGAGGGCAACAACCAGATTCTCCGGGTAAACATGGCCAACATCAGACGCAAGATCGAAAAAAACCCCGCAGAGCCCGAGTACATTTTCACGGAAGCGGGCGTCGGCTATCGTCTGCGGGAAGAAGAATAAGAATAAGAATAAGCAAAAATCGAACGAATTGGACGTCAGCATTGGAAGCGATCGAGACGATGCGGTGTCCCAGTTTCACATAGAAAAGAGAGTTTGGAGGGGGGTCCTCACAAACTCTCTTTTCCTTTTGGGGGTGTTAAAAACGCCTGAACAAGAGGGGGCGTTATCTAGAAGCAACTTGGCAACAATCCTATCAATGAATCCTATGTAATTGAATCCGATCAATAAATCCTAGTTGATAACCTGTTGCGTCGCTTGTTTGTTTGTCAACAAAAACATTTTAACTCAAAAAAATATTCTGTCAAGGGGTCGAGGCGCGATTGGATACAAATTTTGTCAGTTCGAGTTCAGCTCGAAAGATGAGCAGAAATGATAGATTTCTATTGACAGGGGTCATCTTGACATTTATCATGTTGGCAAAATCAAACACATAGAATTTTCTCTCGTTTTTATTGACGAGACAAACTTGATAAAACGAATTTAAGGTGTTCACGTGGAGAAAATCAGGCATGTCATGCAGACGTTTATGACCTCGATCAAGGACAAGGAAACCGGCGAGTACATCGAGTCCTTGCTTGCCTGTTTCGCCGCGCCGACTATTCTGGGGCTGAAGCCGGGGAATTTGATCAACCTCCGCCGGAGGGGAGACGGTGCTGTAGCCGCGACTTGGGGGTCCAGAAGGGAAGAACTGCTTCGCAAGTTCCAGGTGGAGGCTTTCACGTTTTCCTCCCGGATGGCGGGGGAGGACAGTGGGGTGCTTCTGATGCTCTATAAAAAAGAGCTTTTGGCCCGGGCGATTTTCGCGCGTAAGGCATGGTCCATTTTGGAGCCCTTGGGCTACGGGAAATGCCTTCCCTCGGTGAATTTCTGCCTGGAACATCTGAGGGAGCGTTTCAAAAGCAAATTTCCTCACGAAATCGGGCTTTTTCTCGGTTACCCCCCGGAGGATGTGGAGGGGTTTATCCTGAACGAGGGACGAAGGGCGCTGGCGTGCGGTTATTGGAAGGTCTACGGCGACGTTCGCCGAGCCCGCAAAACGTTTCGGCTGTTCGAGAGGGCGGAGGGCCGCGCCGCGAGATCGCTGATCCAAAAGGCGACGGCAAGGTAAAGATATAGTCGTTTAACTTGAAAAATGTTAAATTTACACGCGCTAAATAGGGCAATTGACTTGTTTTTTAGCTATTCTAACTTTAGGCTTTTTATCTCAATTCACTATACAAAACTTTTTCGAGGAAAACGCATTCCGCCCCGGCGTTTCCGGGGCGATATTATTGAAGGAGGCTCCACCATGTCTAAGGTAATCATTGTGTATTGGTCGGGTACGGGCAACACCGAGAAGGTCGCGGAGTTGATCGAGAAGGGCGCGGCAGGCAAGGGCGCGGCGGTGGTGCGCAAGGTTGTGGGTAACGCGTCCGTGGACGAGTTGTCCGGTTACGACGTTATCGCGTTGGGTTCGCCTTCTATGGGGGTAGAGACCATCGAAGAGGCTGAAATGGAGCCGTTCTTCACCGACGCCGCGCCCAAGCTCAGGGGCAAAAAAGTCGCGATCTTCGGTTCTTACGGCTGGGGCGACGGAGAATGGCTGCGGACCTGGGCGGATCGGGTTCGAGAGACCGGCGCCCAGCTCATCGGCGACGGGCTCGCCGTCCACGAGGCCCCGGACGACGCCAGCTCCGCCGAGTGTATCGCTTACGGAGAAAAAATAGCCGGCGTCTAAAAAAGCCTGCAAAAATCCGAAAAATCTCGCAAACGTTTAACCGAAGGGGCAAGCGAAGGGGCGAAGGCGCGGAAGAGAACTGGAAGAGAACTGAAATTAGGGATAAAAATAATGAAAATGGGCCGCTCAAGGATTGGGCGGCCTAAAAAATTCGATGAAGTCCGGGTACAGCAAATCCTGCCCGATGATGTAGCTGTCGTGTTCGTGACCGCCCATGATTTTCAGGGTCGCGTCGGGAAGGGCGCTGACAAGATTGGTAAAGGTCTCCGGCTTGTAAATGTCGTTTTCCGCAGCGATGACAAGGACGGGGACCTTGACGCCCTTCACCGCGTCCAGCTCGATATTGGGTTCTTCCAGCATCAATTTGAATAAGGGATCTTTTGTCGTCTCGTAGGTGTCCTTCACAAACTGATAGCTTTCCTCCGTAAAATCCGTCGGTTTCAGGTTCACCCCCAGCAGCGCCATTTTGCTTACCTTTTCCCCGTGATTCATGGCGAGGATCAAACTTACGATAGCGCCGTCGCTGAAGCCGATGAGCCCGACCCGGCCCAAATTCAATGCCCCGATGAACCCAAAGATATCCTCGGCCATGGTATTGTACGAGTAATCGCTGGTTTTCCCGCTTTGCCCGTGATTTCTGCTGTCGACGGCGTACACCGTAAAGTCCTTGATCAATTTTACGGACAATTTATCGAAGATATGATGATCTTCGCCGTTGCCGTGCAACAGGACAATGGGGGATCCGGTCCCGTTTTTTTCATAAAAAAGCATCGTGCCGTTTACATCGACGGTCATACTGCTTTCCCCCTTTTCGCCTATATTTCGCTATATTTCGATGGGCAGCTCGGTTTTATCCTCTCTGGGGAAGGTGGAGGTCCACGTTTTGATCGGGAGACCCCAAATCTTGATGAAGCCCACGGCGGCGGAATGATCGAAAGCGTCGCCCTCGGAATACGTGGCGAGATCGTGCTTGTAGATGCTCTTGCCGGCTTTCATGCCGCGCACCACGGCTTGTCCCTTGAAAAGACGCAGCTTCACCGTTCCGTTGACATACTGCTGAGTCTCGTTCACAAAAGCCTCGATGCAGGTTTTGAGGGGAGAGTACCAGTACCCTTCGTAGGTCAGCTCCGCAAACTTGACCTCCAACTCCTTTTTCGCGGCCAAGACGCGCTTGTCCAGAGTCAGTGTCTCCAGCGCCCGGTGTGCCGTGATCAGGGTGATAGGGGCCGGGCATTCGTAGACCTCGCGGCTCTTGAACCCCACCAAACGGTCCTCCACCATGTCCACGCGCCCCACTCCGTGTTTCCCGGCGAGCTTGTTCAGCGCCAGAATCAGCTTCACGCCGTCCATTTTTTCATCGTTCAAAGCCACGGGAACCCCTTTTTCAAAGGCGATCTCCACGTAGTCAGGGGTATCCGGGGCGGTCAAAGGGTTCGACGTCAGTTCGTAGGCGTCCTCCGGCGGTTCGTTCCAGGGATCTTCGAGAAGACCGCACTCGATGGAGCGCCCCCACAGGTTCTCGTCGATGCTGTAGGGGGAGGCGGCCGTGGCCTTTACGGGAATTCCGTGATCGATGGCGTATTGCATCTCGGCCTCCCGACTGAAATGCCAATCCCGCACGGGGGCGAGGACGTCGAGCTTGGGGTTCAGCGCGTTGGCGCAGACCTCTATGCGCACCTGGTCCTGTCCCTTGCCCGTACAACCGTGGGCGACCGCCACCGCGCCCTCCTTGTTGGCGATATCGACGAGAGTTTTGGCGATCAAAGGGCGGGAAAGAGCCGAAGTCAAGGGGTACGTTCCCTGGTACATGCCGTTGGCCTTGAGGGAGGGCCAGACGAAATTCTCGACGAAAGTTTTCTTCAGGTCGAAAATGTAGGCTTTTACAGAACCGCTGTGCAACGACTTGCTCTTCGCCGCCTCCAGGTCGATGACCTCCTGCCCTACGTCCGCCGTCATCGTCACCACGTCATAGCCTTGCTCGGAAAGCCACACCACGGCCACGGACGTATCCAATCCTCCGCTGTACGCAAGGACAACCTTGCCTTTCTTACTTGCGCTGCCTGCCATGCTTAAAACGTCCCTCCAAAAAAATTAGAGCCCTTGGGGCCCGCACTGAATCCACTGAATCCGGTCCCCTGGCCCATTGCAGTTTCATTATAATAATTTATGAACAATAGTCAACTATTATGTAAAAAATTTACTCCAGTTTTATTTTATTGGAAGCCGGCCGTTCAATTTTCCGAGTTCCTTTGGGCCGACCCGGCCGTTGAGGCCGTAGTCCGTGGTGTCGTGCTGCAGAAAGGTCAGCGCCACGAACCCGTCGTTCACCGCTTTCACGTCGCTGTCCTCCCCCTCTTCGGAGTCCGCGGAAGCGCCGCCGATCCAGTAGGAAGACTTGCCCTCGGGAGAAACGCTGATCCGGACGCGGTCCTGGTAACGGCGCCGTCCGGCGCGGGTGATCTTGAATCCCTTGAGTTCCGAAAGAGGTATGTTCGGGACGTTCACGTTCAAAAGGACGGCTGTCCCGGTGGAAAGGACCTCCCAATCGACCAGAGCTTCCATCAGGGCTTCCACGGCGCGAACAGCGGTTTCGTAGTGTTTCGCCCTGGTCCAGTCGTCTTGAGAAACGCCGCTCACCACAAGCGAGACCGCCAGGGACCTGCGGTTTTCGAAATACCCCTCCCGGGCCGCCGCCACCGTCCCGGAGTAAAAAACGTCGCAGCCCAGATTGGGGCCGCTGTTGATCCCCGCAAGCACCAGCTCCGAGTCCGGCGCAACAACTTCTATCCCCAGGGTGACGCAGTCCGCCGGAGTTCCGTTGCATTTGAAGGTTCGGACCCTCGGGTCATACCCGGGAAACGTTTCCTGTTTGAGGTGCAAAGAGGTGGTTGTGATGGAGTGCCCCGCCCCGCTGCGCTCCCGGTCGGGCGCCACGACGGTGACGGCGTGTCCCAGCTCGGCCAGCCTGTTGCTCAGGGTGATGATGCCCGGCGCGTGGACGCCGTCGTCGTTCGAGATAAAAATTTTCATGTTCCGCTCCTTTAGAAAAAATGGGTTAGAGAAATTTGGATTTTGGATTAGAGAAAATTAGAGAAAATTAAAATCAGAGAAAATTAGAACTAGAGAAAATCAGAATCAGAAAAAATTGGATCAGAGAAATTGGGGCAGAGAGCGCATAAAGAAAGCCCTATATCCCCGGTAAAAGGTACCAAAGCATATGGAGGATGGGGTTGAAGATAAAGTCGATAATGCCCGTAAACAGCAGCACAAACAAAACAAAGACGCCGTTTTTTTCCAGCCAGTAGTAGTAATGAGCATAACGATAGGGCAAAAAGGCGTAGAGTACTTTGGACCCGTCGAGGGGAGGAATGGGGATCAGATTGAAGGCCGCGAGCCCCATGTTGACGCTGATCATCTGTATGATGACCAGAAGCCCGGTTGGCCCCGTCATGGAAATCCACATGCCGCCCAAAAAACGCAAAAAAAGAACACAGACTAAGGCCGTCAGGATATTGCCGGCGATCCCCGCCAGAGAGACGAGGATGATGTCCCGCTGGGGATTTCTGAAATAGCGCGTGTTGATCGGCACGGGCTTGGCCCATCCGAAACCGACAAACAAAAGCAGAAGAGTCCCTACGACGTCGAAATGCGCCAGGGGATTCAGAGACAAACGCCCTTGGCGCTCCGCGGTGGGGTCTCCTACCAGTTTGGCGGCGTAGCCGTGGCAAAATTCGTGGAAGGATATGGCCCATAATACGGCAGGTATACTCAGCAACAGCATTTTCAGCCCTTCAAGGCTGCCTAAGTGACGAAATACCATATTTCTCTCCTTTTTATCGTTTTCTTTTTATTGTTTTCTTTTTATTTTTTGCCGAACGCAGGTTCGCAGGAATCCGCCCACGGATTCCAAATTTTATTCCCAAACCCTATTCCCAAATCTCGTTCCTATCAGTCCTGCCTCAGTCCCGCCGCAACATTTCCTGGAGGTAAAGGACCTCGTCGTCCCGTGTTTTGATTTTGCCGTCCATGCGCTCCAGGCGAATGCCCTCCAGCATTTCTCCCAGCCAGGCCCCGGTGCTGTATCCCAATTTCAGCAAGTCGTCGCCTTTCAGTTCCCCCTTCATCGGCGCGAGGGAAAAGAGATGAAGAGAGATCCAGCGCCTCGTCTGACGCCGTTTCACGCCAGCCATACCATAGAGAAGGACCACCGGGAAATAGTTTTTCAGGAAAAGATAAACCTCGGAATTTTTGAGATTTTTTTTCGACGCGAAAAATTGCTCGATGGGCACCAGAGAGGAAAGGCAGGCGGTGAAAATTTCACGCTCCTTGGGCGTGAAGTTCAAGCGGTCCATGACGGCGACCCGGACGTTTGCCGAGGACTCCGAACAGACCGCCGCGATGTAAGTCAGCCATTCCATTCCTTTGAAGAAAGGAAAAGGTTTGGAAAAAGATTTTTTCCCCGACTTGAGCGCCCAGTACGCTATTTTTTGCAGATATTTCATTTTTTTGACAGCCGACGGGCCAAAATGAAGCCCCGGGAAAAGGGCCTCCAAAATCCCCAGAGTCTGCATCCGCTCGAAAATCTTTTGAGGCTGCCGTTCTTTGGCGTCGATCTCCATCTCCACGCGCACCCTGGGGCTGGAGAGTTTCCCCAACAGCCCTCCCTGGATAGCGCCGTGGAGAAGGCGCAGGGTGTTGTCCTCGAAGCTCAAATTCAAACGCTGCTCCAGGCGGACGCCCCTCAAAATACGCGACGGATCCTCCACGAAACTCAGGTTGTGCAGCACCCGCAGAATCCCGTCTTTCAAATCCCGGCGGCCCCCGTAAAAGTCGATCAAGGTGCCCCAGTCCCCCTCGCTCAGAGACACGGCCATAGCGTTGACGCTGAAATCTCTCCGGGCCAGATCCTGTTTCAGAGAATCGCTGCTGACCTCCGGCATGGCGGCGGCGTATTCGTAAAACTCCCGTCGCGCCGTGGCAATGTCCACCTTGATCCCGTCGGGAAAGGCAATGGTGCCCGTTTTGTAGCGTCCATGTACGGTTCCGCGGCATCCGGGCTCGTTCCAGTTCTGCACGAGGGTCTCCGCGTCCCCCTCCACGGAGATGTCCAGGTCGATGTTGCATTCGCCTTTCAAAATATCCCGGACCGCGCCGCCGACGATATAGGCCTTCATCCCCATCTCCTGCGCCTTTTTCCCGATGCGCAACAGCAGGCCGTGGACTTCCGGCGAGAAAGAGGCCTCCAAAAGGGCCGTAACGTTCTCCATCCACAAAAACCCGCTGCCTGTGTCTTTTTCTCCTCGGGCTCTGAAGGACTGGTAGAGGGCGCGGACCAAGTCGGCCCGGGTCACTATCCCCACGAGACGGCCCTGCTTCAAGACGGGCAGCCGCTCGAAACTGTAGATCGCCATCAAGCGGTGGGCCTCGTTGACGGACGCGTCCACCGAGATGGCGATCACGCCCTCCGTCATGAAGTCCCGGACCAAGGCGCGGTCGAAGCCGTGAAGATGCGCCTTGTCCAGGTCCTTGCGGGTCATCATGCCCAGCACTTCGCCCTCGCGGACCACCGGCAGCGCCTGATGGCCGAAGCGCAGCATCGTGCGATACGCGTCGCCTACCTGGGCGTCGGGCACCACAGCCACCACGGGCGAGGTCATCACCCTTTCCACCGTGTCGAAAGACTCGATCGCCTCGGGCAGTTTTGCCTCCAGCTCCCTCAAAAGTTCCTGAGGGTCTTTCTCCGACAGCGTCGCCGAACCGGCCTGAAGGTGTCCGCTGCCTCCGTAAGGGGTGAGAAATTCCTTCACGTTCAAAACGTTTGGAACGCTACGGACGATCAGGCACGTTTTTTTGCCGCAGCGCACCGCCACCAGCGTCACATGGGAGTCGCAGTAATCTTTCAGTTTGTGTACGAAAATGGCGAGCCCTTCCACGTACACCTCCGATTCTGCCCAGGAAGAGACGATTTTCGCGCCGTTGATGTAGGTTTCCGAAGAGTTTTCCACCATGGCGTCCAGGAGTTTGCGCTCGTTGGCCGGCATGGACACCTCCACACGGGCGAGGATCATGGACATATCCGCGTCCATCTGGCGAAGACGGCCAATGGCGGCAATATCTCTGTCCGTGGTGGCCTCGTAGGTCAAAGCGCCCGTGTCGTCGTAAATGCCCAAGGCAAAAAGGGTCGCCTCCTCCGAGGAGATCCTCGCGCGTTCCTTGCACAACCGCTCCACGAACAATGTCACCGCCGCCCCGATATGTTCGTACACCATTTTGTTGGCGGGAATGTCGTCGATGGTGGGAGGGTGGTGATCGTAGACGTGAACCTCCACGTCCTGTCTCCCCACCAGTGCGGCGAAGGGGCCGAGGCGCGACCGCAGGCGGGTGTCCACCACCACCATCAAGGTCACTTCGTCGATGGGAATCTTGCTGGGTTTCTGCATTTTCCACAGATGCCCGTAATGGTTCATAAAATCCCTGACACGGCGGCTCATGGCACCGGGGGGGCAGATGACGGCCTCAGGGTAGAGTTTCTGCGCCGCGATCATACACGCGAGAGAATCGAAGTCTGTGTTGAGGTGACTCGTTATCAAGTGCAATTTATACCCCTCCCCCGAAACTGCCTCCCATGTAACTGCCCTTTATGGCTTTCGCGTACACTTTTTTCACGGCCTCTCTCAGCTCCGCCATGTCGCCCTCGTTGCGGATGACGTAATCCGACCGTTTCATGCGCTCCTCGCCGGGCAGGAAAAAACTCTCCCGTTTCGCCATCTCGGCCTCGTCCCAGCCTCGCTTGCGGCACCGGGCCGCCCGCCTCTCCTTCGAAGCCGTCACGAACAGGGTGACCGTGACCCAGGGAGGGACACCCGTCTCGAACAAAAGGGGAATTTCGACAACGCTCCACCCGGCCGTCTCGGTTCGGCGCCGGATTTCTTCCATGACCCGGGGATGCAGCAGGCCCGTGAGCCAATCGTACTCCCCTCTGTTGCCGAAAATGCGTTCGGCGACCGGTTTATGCAGAACATGCCCCGATTCTCCCAGGACAGCCGTCCCCCATCGCTCCACCGCCGCGGCCACCATCTCCGGAGTTTCCCAGAATTCGGCCACCACGCGGTCCGCGTCGATCCATAAACCCCCCAGAGCCCCGAACATTTTGGCGACCGTGGACTTACCAGCCCCAACGTCGCCGGTTATTGCCATAACCGTACTTTGAGTCACGGCGCACCTCGCCTCCTCGATCGTCCACCCATTTGTAGCTGTCCGGGATCTCGCAAAGGAACCTCGAAAAACCCTTGTCGTAAGTTGTGCCATAGAGCCGCCTGCTGCGGGCGGCCGTGAGATAGAGGCGTTCTTCGGCCCGGGTCATGCCCACGTAGCAGAGCCTGCGCTCCTCTTCCATCTGAGAAGGGTCGTCCTGAGCGCGGTAGTTGGGGAACACGTTCTCCTCCAGGCCCACCAGAAACACCACGGGAAACTCCAGGCCTTTCGCGGCGTGAAGCGTCAGAAGGTTGACGACACGCCGTTCGTTGGGATCGCTTTTGTCCGCGTCGGTGAAAAGCGCGGCCTCCGCCAGAGCCTGGGCCAGGTCCCCCCCGGGAACCACCGACCGCAGCTCCATGACGTTGGCGATACGGTCTTCCCAGTCCTCCGGATTTTTTTGCCGCAGAAGATCCTCGTAACCCATGCTCGTCAAAATATAGTCTATCGCGGCGCCGATGTTCTCCGATACCTTCAACAGCGCCGACATACGCCGGCCCAGTTCCGCCACCGACTGCCCCACCTGCCCTTTTATGGGACAGGCTCCCCCCGCCAGATTTTTCCAAAACTCCTCGGCCTCCAAAAAGAAGCTGCCGGAATCTCGGCCCCACGCCGCGAACTCCAGCATTTTCTTGGGGCCAAAGCCCTTCACCAGAAACCCGGCGGCGCGCTCCAGGGCGTTCAGATCTCCCGGGTTGACCGCCAGCTTCAGGACCGACAGGACGTCTCGTACCTCCTTGCGCTCGTAAAAAGCCACGCCCCGCACGATCCTGTAGGGAATACCCGCTTCCAGGAGCTTTTGTTCGTAAAGGCGGCTCATGGCGTTCTGGCGGTAGAGAAGAGCGATGTCCCCGTAATCGTAGCCGTGGTTGACCCGCAGCCGTTCGATCTCCGCCGTGATGAAATCCGCCTCCTGAAAGTCGCTCTGGGCCAGGAGGTTGTAGACTTTTTCTCCGTCGCCCCGGGTGGCTTTCAAATTTTTCTCCTTGCGGAGGGAGTTGTTGCGGATCAGGGAGTTCGCCGCCCCCAGAATATTGCCGCTGGAGCGGTAGTTTTCGTCCAAAACGACGACGTGGGCCTTGCCTTGCCCGTCTTTATCAGAAGAGTTCGTCCCCTGAAAATCCCGTTCGAAGTTTAAAATCATGCCGATGTCCGCTCCGCGCCAGCCGTAAATCGACTGATCCGGGTCACCCACCACCATGATCCGGCAGTCGTCCCCCACCAGGTAGCGCAGAAGGAGGTACTGAGGTCTGTTGACGTCCTGGTACTCGTCCACCAGAAGCCACTTGATCCGCTTCCGCTCTCTTTCCTTCAGGGCGGCGTCCGCCGCCAGCATTTGGAGGGGGGCGGTCATCAAGTCGTCGAAATCGACCGCGTTCCGCTCTCGCAGGAGGTTTTGATATTGACGGTACACGTCCAGGTAGAGCCCCTCCAGGATAGACGTCCGCGAGCCGGGGGACCAGGAGGCCTTCTCTCTGGAAATAGCGTCCAGCAGCGACGCGGGTTCCACGTCCTTCGTGTTGATATGCGCGTTGTCGAGAATTTGCTTGACGAGCGCGCGGCTGTCGCCCCGATCGAAAACGGCGAACCCCGGCCGCACTCGGACGATTTTCTCCGCTTCCTCTTTATTGCGAAAAAGGAAACGCAGGCCAAAAGAATGGAACGTGCTGACCTGCACCTCGTCGGCTCCGTAGGGCACCAGCGCGGAGACCCGTTCCCGCATCTCCCCCGCCGCCTTGTTGGTGAACGTAACGGCCAGTATCTGCCAGGGAGCCGCCCGGCGCTCGGCGATCAGCCACGCCACCTTGTGGGTCAGGACCCTGGTCTTGCCGCTCCCCGCCCCGGCCAGCACCAAAAGAGGCCCATCCACGTAAGTCACCGCCTCGCGCTGACGCGGGGCCAGTTTCGATAAAATCTTGTCGCCGGCTGACCTTTCGTCCGAAAGATTTTGTTCCGAAAGGGTTTTGGTTTTATGTCGATTGTCGATCTGCATGAGCGCGCTTCTCCTCGAGTCGGCGGGAGAGGAAGGACACCCATGTGTCCACTCCCGCGCCGGATATCAAATCGAGTTCGATAATGGGGCTTTTGGGGTTGAGGGATCTCACGTCCCGCGAAAACATTTCTTTATCGAACCGTACGTAAGGCAAAAGATCCACTTTCGTCAGCAGCACCGCCTCGGACTGCACGAAAAGGAAAGGGTATTTGAGAGGCTTGTCCGCCCCTTCCGGGGTGCTGACCACCGCCACCTTGAAGTCTTCTCCCAAATCGAACTCCGCGGGGCAAACGAGATTCCCCACGTTTTCCACGAAAAGGACGTCGACGGCGTCCAACGAAAGGGACTCCAGCGCTTTTTCGATCACATGGGCTTCCAAATGGCAGCAGCCTTTGGTGTTGATTTGAAGGGTTTCGACGTTTTTCGCCGCCAGCCGTTCCGCGTCCCGAGAGGTTTCCAAGTCCCCCTCTATCACCGCGAAAAGGAAAGGGGCCCTCGAAGCCGTTTCCTCCAGCAACGTCGTTTTACCGCATCCCGGAGACCCGATGATGTTGACCATCAGAGTTCTCCCCATGCGCTTTCGTATCCGAAAAGCGTACTTTTCGTCCTCTGCCATAACGGACTGTTGTATCGTCACGATTTCACTCATTTATTCCATTCCTTAACTTCCATATATTCATTCTCGACTCGAATTCTTGACTTCGATCTTTTTCCGGTTTTTTTCGCGTGACTCCGGGACAAGCCCGTCACAGAACCTGACGGCCCTCGACCTCCATGGACTCGATGGTCAGCTCCATGCCCGAAAGCAGTTCCACATCCGTGCTGCCGCAGTTCTGACAGATGAAGGTCATGGCTTCGCTCCCGATGTTTTTGCCGCAGGTGTGGCACTTGAAGACAATCGGCAGCTCCAGAATGGAGAGTTCCGCTCCCTCGGAAACCGTGCCCTTGGAGACCACGTTGAAGGCAAAGGCAAGCAGCTCGGGGTCCACCTGGCGCATGTGGCCGATTTTCAGGACGACACGGCGCACCCGTGCCCAGGCGGAACGCTGACACAGATCTTTGATGGTTTTGTTGACTGCCTCCGCAAGCGATAGTTCGTGCATGACGAAGCCCCTGTTTCCCAAGTTGAGATCTCCCATAATGTCGTATTATACCCCCGAGAAGCCGATTTTTCGCCGCAAGTATCTGTTTGGAAGGATCGACCTGGGAGCCTATCGGACGTAAGCAGTCCATCCCTTTAGAATCCCTCTTGAAATGATTTTTTAAGAGGAGGAGTATTGTATGCAGAAATCTTCTAAATTTCCCTTTATTTCGTGAATTTTGCGAGTCATTATACTAAAACCCTCAATGTGTCATTTCCCGTCGCCGGTTTCTTGAGTAAAGACTATGAGCGTTATCCGGTTTCCCCCGTCATCAGGATGTTTGATTGCCGGTTGCAATCCCTGATCATGAACCGTCACTTTGGCTTTAGGTAGAGTGCGTGTTTGTCGTATTTGTTGTTCTTTTCTTGTTCTTTCCGCAATATTGCTCATTTTTCTCCGTTGACAATCATGAACGCAGCAGGTATAAAAGACTTCGCACGTTACATGATTCATAAAGACGTGAGAGTTTATCGTAAGCGATTTATCATCGCTGTTATTGAGGAGGGGATGCGGAGCCGTAGATGGGCTTAAATTGAGAATAGAGTAAAGTTTGGCAACGACGCGGATTTTGTCATGTAAGATTTTTCATATCGAGCCGCAGACGGGCATGGACGCTTCGTCGGGCAAATTAGGGACGCAGTTCCCCCAGAAACAACAAGGAGGTTGTTTAAATGGGTCTGGTAGTCAACAACAATATTCCTGCGCTTCAAACGTACAATGCGGTAAATTCCACCACCAATTCGCTTCAGAAATCCATCCAGAAACTTTCCAGGGGACTTCGCATCAACTCCGCGGCAGACGACGCGGCGGGCTTGGCCATCTCCGAGAAGATGCGCGCCCAGGTCCGAGGCTTGGACCGCGCGGTCAGCAACTCCCAGGACGGTATCTCCATGCTCCAGACGGCGGAGGGCGCTCTTTCCGAGACTCACAGCATTCTCCAGAGAATGCGCGAGCTTTCGGTCCAGGCGTCCAACGACACATTGACCCAGCAGGATCGATCCTACATCCAGTTGGAAATCGACCAGCTCCGGGAGGAAGTCACCCGCATCGGCAACACCACCCAGTTCAACAAGAAAAAACTCCTGGACGGTTCCGCGGCAGTGCTGTGGTCGGCAAGCAATCTGGAGACCAAGGCGATCGTCAAAGGCGGGCTGCGAAGTATCGACCAATTCGGACAAAAGACCGTGGCCGAGGGCAACTATAAGATCAACGTCACCGCGAACCCCGGCAGCGGCGAGGTCAAAAAAACCGACATCTTTAAGATCAAGCACGAAGACGTCATCATGAACGTCAGCTTGAACGAACAAAAAGGAGTCAAAGGCCTGCGGGTGGAAGGTCTTCCGGCGGGCAGCTACAAGGTATGGGCCGATGAAGCTCTAACCCACGGGGGTCGTAATGCGATTACCACTGCCACTGCGGCGTGGACGGCTGCAGTGACGGGATACGGTGGAGATACAACGAATACCCGATTAGTGGGCTATTACAGCAGCCAGGGTATTCAGGCCGGTCACCGGAACAGTAAAAACGGCTTAATTCCTACGGATGTATTTGCGGTAACCTCGACGGACGTCAACGCAAGCATCCTGGCGGAGGTTACCGAGGTGGACGAAGGGGCAAAAACCGTGACGTTCCGCCTGACAGCCTCGATCCTCAAAACCGACGGAACGGTGGAGAACCACGTCCAAGACAATGTCGTGGTCACGGCGAAAACTCCCGCAACGGCAAACAGTCCGGTTCTGGGAACTGAAGCTGCTCAGTGGACTACCACCGCAAGCGGTTCCGGCAAAAGTGAGCTGGGGTTCAATTTCGCCGTCTTTATCGACGAAAAAGCCTTCGCGAAAGGGACAACCCCAGGCAGTTCCAATTACCAAAAAATCGATTACGCAAAGGGCGACAAGATGGTCTATAACGTAGTGGCCACTCAGAATGCTACAACCGTTGTGGACACCAACATCAAGATCAACGGAACCCAAAACCTGGACTGGCCCGACAAGTGGGCGGACATGAACCTGAGGAGCGGCGGAGTTCAGCCTACCACCCCTTCCGCGCCTGAGGACTACGAAGTCACTGAACGTTACCTTATGTACGGTATGAATAAAAACGCCATTGCGGGCAAAGACATCCATTTCCGCAATTTCTACCTCAATACGAGCAACGGAACGGTCTACGAAGGCGATATTGTTCTGTCCCTGGATAAATCTTTCAAAAACGCCACATTCATGAATACAATAACTCAACCCACTACGCTGGCGACCTTCGACGCGGCCTACGTGGGGCAGGTGGCCGAGGGTGACGTAAAACTGCGGGACCTGGACAAATTCTGGAACTCCGAAGGCCGCTTCCTTCTGACGGACCCACAGACCATCACCCTCACCCAGGGCGACGGCAAGCAGGCCAGCATCACTCTTTATCAGAACGACACCCTGGAGAGCTTCACCGCGAAGCTGAACAAGGCGATCGGCCAGGACCTTGGACAGAACAAATATACCACCGCGTCCAACCCCTTCGCCCGCTTCACCAACGGCAAAGACGCCAATGGCAATAAAATCGATTCCGGCGCGTTCTCCACGGGGGGAACCATCGTCATCAGCTCTGTCGTCACCGGCGCCATCGGAAAACTTTCTTTCGCGGGGGACGAAGACCTGATCAAGGCCCTGTCCATGAACGTTCTGCCGGGCCACGAAGCGCGGGAAAGCGATTACAGGGTCAGCATCACCGACGCCCACAGCGGCCAGGTCGTCACCACGAACCAGCAGGTCACGGGCAACAAGCTGATCGGCATGATCCACGAAAATATCGACGTGGAGTTCGATTCCATGATCGGCGTCGCCGCCACGGTGTCCACCGACGGGTATTTCACGTACACCGCCGAAGCCCAGGACGTCTATCTGCATCTTGCGGACAACACGACAGTCTACCAGATCGGAGCCAACGAGGGCGAAGATATGGGTATCAACCTCGGCGATATGCGGGCCGAAGCCCTGGGCTTGAACGCCGTGCTGGTGACCGACCGGGCATCGGCGGCGCGGTCCATCACCGTCATCGACAACGCCATCGACAAGATTTCCATGCAGCGCGCGAAAATCGGCGCGTACCAGAACCGTCTGGAGCACACCATCAACAACCTTACGGTCGCCAGCGAGAACTTGACGGCAGCCGAAAGCCGCATCCGGGACACGGACATGGCCAAGGAAATGATGAAATTCACGAAACTTCAGATTATGCTTCAGGCCGGCACCAGCATGCTGGCCCAGGCAAATCAGCTTCCCCAGAACGTTCTCAGCCTGCTCAGGTAATCCTAGACGACGGCAATAGAGGGGCAGGGAAAAACTTCTCCCGCCCCCCTCTTGAAAAACCATGAAAGTAAAGTCGTTATGGAGGTGAAGCCTATGGAGGTGAAGCCTGTGATGGAGGTCAGACTCTCATTTGGGGACCCAGAACACTCTGCTCGAAGTATCGACCTGTTTGTCCCTCGGGGCGTTCCGGCCGCGGCCAACGCCAGGGCAGAGAAAACAGGGGTATTCCAGCTGGACGAGGGCGATACCCGCGAACTGCTCCAGCGGACGGTGGATCTGGCGTCGGTGTTCGAGCGCAACCTCAAGTTCGAGATCATAAAGGACGCGGGCATATTGCAAATTCAAGTCATCAACTCCACCGACGGCGCGGTCGTCCGAAAGATCCCCCCAGATGAGGTCGTCAAACTGGTCGCGTACCTCAAAGATCAACTGAGCGCCAACATGAACGTACTGGCGTAAATCCAGCAAAAGGCCGCCCATTGTCCGGGCGGCCTTTTTTCGAGAAAATCTCTATGGCAAAACTAAAGGGTATTTTATCAGTTTTTATGAGCCGCGGTTTCTGGAAACGACGGCCTGCGGCTTATTGAAGGCGTTATGTAACAAGGCGCTATATATCCCGCACGAAGTCCATAAAATCGCGAATCGCCACGCCGTTGGTCCAAGGAATATTGACCGCGTGCTTCAACGTCAATCCATTTTCGCCCCTGGCCAGTATCTGACAGCTAAAATCGTTGTCGGAAAAAATCAGGTCGAATTTGTATATCGTATCGTACATGCTGTCCATTGCGAGATATTTGCCGTCAGACGTAATAAAAAGATTGAGGCCCTTCACGTTCATAGTCTTTTCGATGAAGTTGGTGATGACATACGACACCGGTCGCATTGGCGACTCCCTCCTCTGGGTTCTCTATTTTAAAAATATATTAACACTTCGAAACGCAGAGGACAAGTTTATTTTGCCAGTTCCGCGTGCCGGAAACAACGGGTCAGATGATCGTTGACCATTCCGGTGGCCTGCATGTGGGCGTAACAGACGGTGGGCCCGAAGAAAGAAAACCCCCTTTTTTTCATGTCTTTGCTGATTTTTTCGGCCAAAGGCGTCACCGCCGGGACTTGGGAGAGATCTTCCCAGTGGTTGACGATGGGTATCCCGTCCACGAACCCCCAGAGGTAGCTGCCGAAGGAGCCGTACTCCTCCGCCACCTTCAAAAAAGCACGGGCGTTTTTGACGGCGCTTTCGATCTTGGCCCTGTTGCGTATGATCCCTGCGTCGCTCACCAAGCGGGCTGTGTCCTCCTCGCCGAACTCCGCAACTTTCCGGACGTCGAACCCCGCGAAAGCGGCGCGGTAATTTTCGCGCCGCCGGAGAATCGTAATCCAGGACAGCCCCGCCTGGGCCCCCTCCAAAACAAGAAACTCGAAAAGTTTCCTCTCGTCCCGGACCGGAACGCCCCACTCCCGGTCATGGTATTTGACGTAGAGTTCGTCCGTGCCGCACCAAGGGCAGCGCGCCTCGTTTTTCATGGGCAGCGTCACACCGCGCAAGATTCGTGTTCGTGGTCGAACTCTTTTATGGGAATGACGTCCAAGCCCTGTTTTTTGCGATAGTCGTTGAGAGCCTTGTGTATGGCCTCCTCCGCCAGGACGGAACAGTGCATCTTGATGGGGGGCAGGCCGTCCAACGCCTCCGCCACGGCGGTGTTGGTCAGCTCCCAGGCCTCGTCCACCGTCTTGCCCTTGATCAGCTCCGTGGCCATGCTGGACGACGCGATGGCCGACGCGCACCCGAAGGTCTTGAATTTCACGTCTTCGATGACGTTGTCCTTCACCTTCAGGTAGATTTTCATGATGTCCCCGCACTTGGGGTTGCCGGCCTCCCCCAGCCCGTCCGGATTATCGATCTCTCCCACGTTGCGTGGATTGCTGAAATGCTCCATCACTTTCTCGCTGTAGTTCATCTTCTACACCCCTCAAATTCCATGTATATTTTTTCCATGTCCTTCCTCTTTCTATTGTCCTTTTTCTCCTGTCCTCTTTCTCCTGTGCGTTGCCTTATTTTTCCCCGAATTTCTTTACGTATTCTTCCCAGACCGGCGACATCTTGCGCCTTTTTGCCACGATCTCGGGCAGGACGCTCAGGACGTAGTCGATGTGCTCGTCGGTGGTTCCGCGCCCCAGGGTCAGCCGGAGAGATCCGTGGGCCTGTTCGTGGGTCAGCCCGATCGCCATGAGGACGTGGGAGGGGTCTAGGGACCCCGAGGAGCAGGCGCTTCCCGTGGAGCCGGAGATGCCTTTGGCGTCCAAGTCCAGAAGCAGCGTCTCCCCTTCGATGCCGATGAAGCTGAAATTGGTGTTGTTCGGCAGCCGCTCCTGGCCCCGTGCGCCGTTCAGTTTGGTGTGGGGCACGGTATTCAGTATCCCATCGATCAGCCGATCCCGCAAGGCGCTGATCCTCGGTTTGTCCTGGGGCAGGCGGGCCTTCATTTTTTCTATGGCAAAGCCCATGCCCACAATGCCCGCGATATTTTCCGTGCTGGCCCGCTTGCCCTTTTCCTGACCGCCGCCGTGGACGAAATTTTCGAGTTTCAGCCCCTTGCGCAGGTAGAACACGCCCGTTCCTTTGGGTCCGTACATTTTGTGGGCAGACAGGGACATCATGTCTATGGAAAGGGCCTTGACGTCGATATCCACCTGAGCGGCGGCCTGGACGGCGTCGGTGTGAAAGAGGATGCCTTTTTCCCGGCAAAACGCCCCTATTTCTTTGATGGGCTGGATCGTCCCGATCTCGTTATTGGCGAACATGACGGAGACCAGGATAGTCTTGTCCGTGACGGCGGCCTTCAGATCCTCCAGGCGAACGCGCCCCTCCTCGTCCACGGGAAGATAGGTGACCTTCCCGCCCTCGACTTTTTCCAGATACTCCCCCGTGTGGAGGATGGCATGATGCTCGATTTGCGTGGTGACGACGTGGTTGCCCTTGGACCTCAATTTTTCCACGGTACCTTTCAGAGCCCAGTTGTCGGCCTCGGTGCCGCTGCTGGTGAAAAAGATTTCCTCCGGCAGGGCATTCAGGGCCGCAGCCACCTGCCCCCGGGCCTTCTCTATGGCGGCGCGGCTTTTGGAGGCAAAGGAATATATGGAAGACGGATTTCCGAAAAGCTCCGTGAAATAAGGTGTCATGACCTCCAGTACCTCGGGATCCGTCGGCGTTGTCGCCGCGTAGTCCAGATAAACGTTTTGCATTGTAAACCCCCCTCGTTTGAAAATGTTTTCGTAAATTCGAAGATTTTTTCGTAAAATTAAAAGATCTTTTTATGAATTAAAAAAATCCTTTTGGCTGGGTATTTTTTTCTCCTTCCTCGCGATGTCCTCCAGGGTGGTACTCTCCAAGATATCGTCCACCGAGCCCTTCAACCTTTGCCAGAGTTCGTAAGTGGGGCATTCCGCGGTGTTGCGGCAGCCTGTCTCCGTTTGGCAGTCGCCGAAGGCGATAGGTTCGCCCAAAGCCCGAATGACCTCCGCCACGGTTATTTCCCTGGCTGGCCGGGCCAACACGTAACCGCCCTGCGCGCCTCGAACGCTTTTGACCAGGTTTCCCCGCCGCAGTTTCGCGAAAAGCTGCTCAAGATAACTCGGCGGTATATCCTGCCTCCGGGCGATGTCGCTTACCGCCACGGGCTTGCTTGCAGATTGAATTCCAGACCGATTTTCAGATTGAAGTTCTCCCTGTTGAAGTCCTCCCTGCTGAAGTTCTTCCAGTTGAAGTTCTTCCTGCGCGCATAAATCAGAAAGAGCGCGAAGACCATACCGGGTGACGGTAGAGAGTTTCACCGGGCACTCACCTCCTTTTCGGAAGGATAACATACCCGATAAAAAATATCAACTTTAAATCGG
Source organism: Synergistaceae bacterium (assembly GCA_031277095.1). GTDB lineage: Bacteria > Synergistota > Synergistia > Synergistales > Aminobacteriaceae > JAISLU01. The sequence goes on along the minus strand of JAISLU010000016.1, from coordinate 2,916 downwards.
CCAAACCGAGAGAGAGCAGAAGAGAGCAGAAATGGAGAGCCTTTGAAAGGTGGTTGCAGGCGGCGGAACATTTGCTGGACTTTCCCCACAGGTATGGGGTATCCATTTCATCTTGCGGGTATTTTCGGCGTTCCGGCGTTTTCGGTCATGGAAACACAGTAGGAACCGCAGGCTTCCAAGATGCTCGCGGCGTTTTTCGAAAGAGCGCGGCGGTCCAATCCGTAATAGATCCCGCCCCCTACGATGCCTCCGATGAGAAAAGAAAAAGGGTAAGGGTAGGACGAGAAGATGCCGAAATAAATCATGGCGAAGAACAGGAGTACAGAACCTAAAATGGCCCTGGACACGGCTTGTATCATCGGTTGATCGCGGCGTTCCGCGGGCCTGTCGGAGGAGAGGAATATCCTGCCCAAAGGAGTGTTTGTCAGGCGAGAAGCGCCCCGCAGGGCCAAAGTGACCATCGTGATCAAAACGAGGGCCGCCCAAAAAAGGACACTGCCCTTCGTGTTCCCCGTGAGAAAACGAAGCCCGCAAAAACACACTCCGCCCAACGCGGCAGCGACAGGCATACCCGCGGATCGGCGGCGCAAGATCTCCTCCCGTTTTTTGTAGAGTACCCCCGCCTCTGCCATGAAAGCGGTATCCATCGGGGCGATTTTCTGGTTCGAGAGGTTTTTCAGCCGCTCGATCGTCTGGGAAAGAATCTCGGTTTCCAGTCGATTGCAGGGAAGCGCCGGAAGAGCTGCAATCAAAAAGTCCAGCTTTTCGAGTGTCCCGGGGGTCTGTCCCAGCCAATGGGCCTGCGCCGTACGGGAGTACTCGTCGAGGCTCAGGTTTTCGTAGATGAAGGAATCCGAGGCGAAGCTCCGGGGGATCAGAAGATCCCGAATTTGACAATCTTCTATCCATTGCACGCCGGCGGCGTAAGTGGCGGAGGCACGGAACAGGGGCTTCAGCCTGCGGGGCAAAACGTAAGATTTATCGAGTTCTTCGAAAGCGTCGCGCTTCAGGGGAGCCGCCTTCATCTTCTCCAGCGTCTCCAGAATTTTCGACGGGCCGGGTTCGCTAAAAAACCCATCCTCCGGCCAGATGTAAGCCTCCGGGGTTTCCATGGCCTTGAAATATTTCCATTGTTCCTTCGGCGTTTTTTTGTTCATGAAGGACAGCAGGCGATAAAAAAACACGTCTCCCTTTGGTTCACCCTCCCTCGACTCTCCTTTGCCCGGGCCGCCGGAGAGGGAAAGGTACTCCTCGTAAAACGACAGCAGCCGCCCGTTGGCCAGCATGCCCACGATCCGGCGCTCGGCGCTCCAAGCCTCGCTGTGGAAAACGCGATCCAGGAAAAGGGGCAGATTGTCGGCGTCCACGCATTTCCCCATGAGAGAAAAAGGGCATTGGGCATTGCGGTGGACGAACCGGAAAAGGGCCCTCTCAGGGTCCAGGTTGACGATGTCATTTTCCAGTTCCAGGGCCTCGTCGAACAGCATGTTGCTTTCGAGCCACCGTCGGACCTCGCGCAGGAGGTTCACGCCGGCAAACCAGGGATTTTGGGATACGGCGAAGGCCTGGGCCAGCTCTTTGAGGGTAACGTAGTCCCGCCCCTCGAAAAGAAAGGGAATTTTGACCGGTATCGCCGATTCCTCGTAGCGGACGGGGATATCCCGCTCCCCCGAGAGCCAGCGCCGAACTTCCGCCTGTCCCCATCGAAGGGCGTCGTCTTTCGTCAAAAGCCCTTTGACCAGCGATGCCCACCGCCCCTCCAAGGAGTCCGGCACCTCCACGTTGCCGATCGTCAATTTATGGATGATCTGAGAGTCCGTCAACCCTTCCAAGGGATGTTTGCCCACCAAAAGCTCCAGCACCATCATCCCCAGCCCCCACCAGTCGCAGGGGCGTCCTATCATCCGGCTGAAAGCCTCTGGAGCCCAGTACATGGGCGTTCCCTTCAGGCCTGTCATCTTCTGGGACATGTCCGAGGCCAAAATCGACGAGATCCCGAAGTCCGTCAAAACCAGGTCCAGCGGGTCCAGGGAACGAACCAAAACGTTGGCGGGCTTGATATCGCAGTGGATGATGTTGTTGAGATGCAGACAATGGATAGCCTCCGCAAGTTCGGACACGAGGGTTTCGAGAAAGTCGGGGGTGTGTTTCGCCTGGGGCGGAATGTCCTGGAGAGAGCCCAAAGGGACGTACTCCTGCAGTTCGTACCAGCGCCCTGTGTATTCGTCGAAGCCCACATCTCTGAAAATGACGAAACACCGGCTGTGTTTGCGGCTGATCTCGGCGACGCGGTTCAGCACCTCCAGCTTGGGTTCGAGGCGATGCCGGTAGAGTTTCAACACGCAGCACTCCTGCTCCGTCTGCACCCGGTAAAGATCCGCTTCGGCTCCTTTTGTGGGCAGTTGTTCCTGAATAGTCCACCCCCGGAAAGTGCCGTCTTTCCCGAATATTAAAGAATTGGCCGTCTTCAAATCCCGCGAGCCGCCATTCTCGTCCGGGGCGCCATAGCGCAGCGTGGCCTCCCCCAGGGAAGAATCCCCGTTATGGGAGTCCCCGGGTTTCTCCGACAGCGTTGCGGATTCTTTCGGAAACTCCTTCAGTGTCGAGTCCTCCATAGACGCCCTCCCTTTCCCGTCACGTGGTGTTGCGAGACACGCCGATTCACTTTTCCCCGACGAACACCGAAAAAATACCCCTGAGGAAGACGGTCAAGACCTCAATCTGATCGCCGCTGGCGATTTTACAGCTCCTGCCCGCTATTATATAGTGAATTAAGATAAGCCTAAAGTGGCTCTTCCGGGATTTGCGTTCATGGTTGCTATACCTATATTCAAGCAATGTTTTTCATCTTCGTCTCATGCAACGCATAGATTTTCAACTCCAAGTATTTCTCGTCTCGTAGCCCATACGCTCGCC
>JAISLU010000007.1 GCA_031277095.1 Synergistaceae bacterium | reverse complement strand
GACGCGCTCCGTATGGCGCTGGCCGCCCTCTCGACCCAAGGACGGGATATCCTGCTTTCGCCGGGAAAAATCGAGACGTACCGCTTTTTCATGAACAAACTCTGGAACGCGGCGCGGTTCGCCTTGATGAATCTGGAGAATCTGGAGAATTTGAACGGGGAGCCCCTTAAGATAGACCCGACATATCTAAATCTTCAAGACCGATGGATACTCTCCCGCACCCAGGAAATCGTGGAGCAAGAGACGCGCCTGATCGACGACTACGATATCGGCGCGGCCGCGCGGCTGCTCTACGACTTTGTCTGGGGCGACTTCTGCGACTGGTACCTGGAAATGTCGAAGCCCGCTCTGAAAGGCGACGAGGGAGAAGACCGAAAAAAGACGGTCCAGGGAGTTTTGGACGAAGTATTCATAACCCTTCTGCCCCTTCTCCATCCCTTCATTCCCTTCGTGACAGAGGAGCTGTGGGAGGCCTTCGGTTACGGCACAAGCGCGGCTTGCACAAGCGCGGCTTGGAGAGGCGCTGCCTGCACCGGCTCGGCCGGCTCTCTCATGACCGCCGCCTGGCCCAAGCCGAAGGGCGAGTATCGCTTCGATATCGGCCGCGGAATGCAGGATTTCCAAAACACCGTTCGGACCTTGAGAAACCTGCGCGCGGAAGCCCACGTCCCACCTCAGCAGTGGATGGGCAAGGCCCTGCTCCGGGTAGACCAGACCGCGGCGACCCTGAGGGAAACTCTTCCTCTCGTCTCCATGCTCTGCCGTATCAAGGAAATCGAACTGTCGCCCACTTCCGCCCCGCGCCCTTCCGCTTGTTTATCCTCCGTCCTCGGCGACGGGGAAGTCAGCCTCCTGGTGGGAGACGTGCTGGACATCGGCGCCGAGATCGCGCGCTTGAAGCAGGAGTTGGCCTCCATCGAAAAAACCGTCGCGGGGAGCCAAGGCCGTCTGGACAAACCGGACTTCGTCGCCCGCGCCCCCCGGGAAGTCGTGGAAAAAGAACGCGCCCGCGTCGCCGAGGGACAGGCTCAAATTTTGCGCCTGCAGGAGAATTTGAAGAACCTGAGCCAATAAATCAGGCTGAAATCCAGTTGGAAAGATACGCCCGCAGCGGTAATCTTGACGGGTGTCGGGGTAACTTCAAATATCATATACGTTTTTTCAATATCACGATCTTTGGCAGGGGTGACGTTACGGTGTTGGGAAAGGATTTGTTGGCTCTTTTGATTTCTTTTGCGAAAACGGGAGCTGTGGCCTACGGCGGAGGACCTTCGATGGTTCCGGTCATGAAAGCGGAAGTGATCGAGCGGCAGAAATGGATCGGCACGGAAGACTTCATGGATTCTCTGGCTATTGCCAACGCCTTGCCCGGGCCTCTCGTCACCAAACTTTCCGCTGCGGTGGGGTATTACAAGGTAGGATGGTTCGGAGCCATGACGGCTATGGCGGGAATTATCCTGCCGAGCGCTGTGGCGATGCTCCTGCTCATGGGGTTCGTAACTTTGATGAAAGACAACCCCATGACAGCCAGCATGTTGAAGGGACTGCGCCCTGTGGTGGTCGCGATGCTGGCCTACGCCGCGTGGGACATGGCCCCCAACGCGCTGAAGGGCTATAAAACCGTGGCCATCGGCATCGCCGCCTTGGCGTTGATGATCTTCACCCCCGTGCATCCCGCTCTGATCGTCGTGGCGGGCGCTCTTGTGGGCTTGGCTCTGAAGCTCTGAGAAGGGGAGGGGAGAGAGAATGGATCTTTTTCTGGCGCTTTTGTGGTCTTTTGTGAAAATCGGCTGCGTCGGGTATGGCGGAGGCCCCTCTATGATCCCCCTCATCAAAGAAGAGGTGGTGAACATTCAGCAATGGATGAACGCCACCGATTTCATGGACGTTCTGGCGATCGGTAACGCTCTTCCCGGCCCAATCGCCACGAAGATGTCCGTGGTGATCGGCTATGAAGTGGCCGGAATTCCCGGAGCCGTGATAGCGACCCTGGGAATTGTCATGCCCAGCCTCGTCGCTCTTATTTTGCTTCTGAAATTCGTCACTCTCGTCAAAGACAACCCCAAGGTGAAAAGTATGCTGAAGGGTCTGCGCCCCGTGGTCGTGGCAATGCTGGCCTACGCAGCCTACGACTTTTCTTCCGGAGCTTTGACGAACACGGTGACGTGGATTATCGGGGGAATCACTCTGGCCTTGATGATATTCACAAAAATTCACCCCGCCCTTTTCATTGTCGCGGGCGCCGTGGCAGGGGCGCTATTGCAGCTTTGACGCAACCTTAACGCAACTAAGCCGCTGGCGGGTAAATGCAAAACAACGTCCGGGCAGGGGAGGGGCTTCGCTCGGACGTTGTTGTTTACGTTGTTTACGTTGTATTGTGATTTAGGGTGTCTTGTTATTTTGGGTCATATCGTATGTGGGGCTATATTATTTATGCACTTAAGTTGTGGACATTGGATTTACATCCATCCAGAGCATTTCTCTGAGATACCACGCCGCCTCGTAGCGCGTCGTCGTTTGGGGAGGGCAAGGGCAGGAGCAGCCGAAAACAACAAAATCCCCGCGATTATTCCCAGCAAGATTTTTCTCAACAGAATTTTTCTTTGCCGTACTTTTTCCATTTGAAAGATCAACTCCTTTGGTGTTATATAGTCATCATGAAAGACAATTTCCATCCGATCAGTGTCCCTTATACGTTTTGTCTTATAATAATATAATTGAACCATATATTCTAAGTAGGAGGTTTTAAAATGCACTTCGATGTCATACGCAACAGAGTGGGAAAATTGAGGATGCTGATGCAGGAGAGGGAGATGGACGCCTTTGTTCTGATCGTTCTCGAAAGGCTGAACTCCGAGAGCTGCCACTATATTTCGGGGTTTCGAGGCAGCAGCGCGGCCTTGATCATCGACGGCAAGGGCGAGATGCTGATCACCGATGGGCGTTATCAAACCCAGGCGGCCCTCCAATCGCCCTTCGCTCTTACCGTTCAGACGAACCTTTCGCTCCCTGACTTCGTAGCGAATGTTGTCGCCGAACAAGGTTACAAATCTGTGGGCTTCGAAGCCGAAAAACTTTTTTACACCATTGCCGAGGGCCTTCAAAAGAAAGTTCCGATCCATTGGAAAGACGCCTCCGCCCTGATCCCGTTTTTACGCCGTACCAAAGACGCGGGCGAAGCGGACGCCATCAGGAGGGCAGGGGTCATCGCCCGCAAAGCCTACGACAAAATCTTGTCTCGGGTGTACGTGGGGATGACCGAGGTAGAATTCGAGAGCAGCCTGCTGCACGAGATCAAGATGGCGGGGGCCGAAAAAGGATGGTCCCACGACGATTTCATTGTGGTCTCCGGCGAGCGCGGAGCCATGTGCCACGGACGCGCGACACAAAAAACCTTTGCCCTGGGGGACACGGTGACTTTGGATTATGGCGTGATGGTGGAGGGGTATATGTGCGACATCACGCGCAATTTTGCGGTGGGAAAGGCCCAAAAGCCCGCGGTGGAGATCGATCGGATTTTGGTCCAGGCGCACCGCGAGGCCGCGACTGTTTTGCGCCCGGGGATCACCGGCAGGGAAGTGGACGCCGTAGCGCGCAAGATCATTGCGGATGCGGGCTACGAGAAGAACTTCATTCATGGACTCGGGCATGGATTAGGCCTCGAGGTTCATGAGGCGCCGCGGCTGTCCTTTCTCTCGAAGGACACTCTGAAAGAGGGCGACGTGGTCACCGTGGAACCGGGCATTTACATCGAAGGCTGGGGCGGCCTCCGCGTCGAGGACGATTACCTCATAACCCCGAACGGATCGGAATGCCTCACACAATCCGACGACCAACATTTACGGGTAGTTGCTGAAAACTAAAAATACCGGGAAATAACGCCTGCCAAAAACTTCATGTCTTAGAAAATCGAGAGACCATTTCAACATTATATGACATTCATCGAAAATCCCTAAATCATTTGTCCAATCATTGATATTACGCTATTCGGCACAGTCATTTGTGTCGAATTAGCTCATATCAATGGTTTATCATTTATGTTACATAAGATACATTATAGGACATTTAAGATTGCCTTTGAGCTTATGCAGGAGTCCCGTGAGTCGGCCAAAATGGAGAAACGGCAAAGTTTGGGGTTTAGTGATAAGATATTTACACTTATTGACTATAATAAATGTAAGGAGATATCATTTTGTGGAACGTAAAATTACAAGATATTTGATCACTTGGAAAAACAGCTTACGGCGCAAGCCTCTTATCCTTGGTGGAGCGCGTCAGGTGGGGAAGACATACACCGCTCTGACTTTCGGCAAGGAACACTACAAAAATACCGTTTATTTCAATATGGAGGACTCGCGGGAGACGGTGGCGGTCTTCGAGCGTGATCTGAATCCCGTGCGCATTCTGCGCGAACTGGCCGCGCTGGCTGGGCAGAGCATTTTCCCGGAGGATACGCTCATCGTCTTCGACGAGGTGCAGAACTGCGAGCGGGCACTCACCTCTCTCAAATACTTTTGTGAAAGCGAGCCCGCGTACCATGTCATCGCGGCAGGGAGCCTTTTGGGCGTGGCAGTGAACCGGGAACGATACTCATTTCCCGTAGGCAAGGTCGATTTAGCGACGCTGTACCCTCTCGACTTCGAAGAATTTCTGCTGGCTACCGGCAATGGACTTTTACGCGACCTGATCCGAGAGGCGTATGAAGATTTCAGTCCGCTCTCGCTGCACGATACGGCTCTGGAATTGTATAAAACTTACTTGATCGTCGGCGGAATGCCGCAAGCTGTAGTGGAATACGTCAATACACGGGATTTCAATTTTGTACTGGCTGCGCAAAAAACCATCAACGACACCACCCTTGCCGACATGGCAAAATACGCGACGCCCCATGAAACCACCAGAATCATGACGGCTTGGGGCAGCATCCCCGCGCAGTTGTCGAAGGAAAATCGCAAATTTCAATACAAGCTCATCAAATCCGGCGCGCGCGCCCACGATTATGAAACCCCGCTGGAATGGCTGAAATTTGCGGGAGTCATATACCGCTGTGTTCGCGTCACAGAGGGTAAAATCCCCATAGCCGCTTATGCCGACAACGATTCTTTCAAAGTTTATATGGCGGACACAGGGTTGCTCTGTTCGAAATTTGGGGTGAGCGCGCATGTCATATGGAGCGGCTTCACCCGTCTCGACGGTTTCAAAGGCGCGCTCGCCGAAAATTACGTCTGCGGCGCTCTCGTTGTGAATGGGTTCGTTCCGTTTTATTGGAGCAGCCCCGGCAAGGCCGAATTGGACTTTGTATTCCAGGACGGCCAGGGGAATGTCGTTCCGCTGGAATGCAAATCTGCCGACAACGTGCGCTCGAAGAGCCTGGGAGTCTATAGGTCGCTTTACGACCCGCCTTACGCCCTTCGCGTATCCGCAAAAAATTTTGGCAACGAAAACGGAATCCGGAGCATACCGCTTTACGCATTATTTTGCCTTACGCAGAATTGACCCAGAATTGACCCAGAATTAAGGAAGAATAGCTCTCTGTAATGACAGAACCGAAACTTCGGTCCGCGAAGTCAGGAAAAAATGGGAACTACGCTCTGCAGCTCCTGTCCACGGTGGGTGAAGGTCAGTTTTTTCAGCTCCAGGCCGTACAGCTTGTGTAGTTCGTCGTGGGTCATGACCTCCGAGGGCGATCCGTACAAATATTGTGTTCCCTGTTCGAGAATGAGAATGCGGTTTGCGACGTGCAGCGCATGGTTGGGCGCGTGGGTCGTCATGACGATGGAAAGTCCCTGCGAGGCCAGTTGCCGCAGAGTGCGCAAGATCAAGTCCTGATTTTTGAAGTCCAAGGCCGACGTGGGTTCGTCCAAAACCAACCCACAGGGCATGGAGACCAGAGCCCGGGCTATCAACACCAGCTGCCGCTGTCCGCCGCTGAGCTGAGAATAAGTTCTTTGGGCCAGGTCGGCAATACCCAAACGTAAAAGAGCCTCTCCGGCGTATTTGTAGTCCGTGGCGCCCGGAACGGAAAAAAGACCGATCTCCGAGGCGCGCCCCATCACCACCATGTCGATGACTTTATAGTCGAAGGCAGGAGTCGAAACCTGAGGCACGTAGCTCAAGCGCCCGTTGCATTGTATGTCCCCTTCCGCGGGTTTCATGAGGCCGATCAAAAGTTTCAGCAGCGTGGTCTTTCCTCTCCCATTAGGGCCCAGGACAGCCATGACCTCCCCTGCCGACAATTCGAATGAAAAATTCTTCAGTATCCAGTCGTCGGTTGCGGAGTAGCGGAATCCCACCCGGTTCGCGCGGATCAGCACTTTACCCCTCAGAGCTTTGCCCTCTGAAATTTTGCCCATTGATGTTTTGTTCATCAATGCTTTGCTCATCAATGCTTTGCCTATCGATGCTTTGTTTATTGAAGGCATGTCCTCCTCGACTTTCTCGCTCATTGCGCAGCCCCTCCCCTACCCTATTTTATCTTTCATCTTTAATCAGCCGGACCATCAAAAACGCGAAAAGAGGGGTTCCCACCAAGGCGGTCAGAACTCCCATGGGAATTTCCACCTCCACCAGAGTCCTAGCGAGAGTATCGACCAATATCGTATACATCCCGCCCAGAAAACAGGAAAGAGGGATGAGCCGCTTGTGGTCGTTGCCCACGAACATCCGCGCGATGTGGGGAACCACCAGCCCGATCCAGCCCACCACACCGGCCATAGCCACCGTCGCGGACGCCACCATGGCCACCACCGCCATCACCAGCCAGCGGGTCCGTGTCACGTCGATCCCCAGGGACTGAGCTTCTTCCGAGCCCAGAGAGAGGACGCTGATCCGGAAGCGCAACATCCACAGCAACGCCCCGGCCAGCAGAAGAGGCGGAGCGGAGCGGAGGAGCTTATCGTAAGAAAGGGAAGCGAAGCTCCCCATCAGCCAGACCACAATGGCGGGCAATTTATCATAGGGGTCGGCGACATATTCGATCAGAGAGATGAGCGCCGTGAAAAAAGCGTTGATGATGATGCCGCCCAGCACAAGGGTGAGGGGCGACGTTCCCTTTCCTCGGTTGCACAAGACCCAGACCGCTATCAGTGAAAAAAGCCCCCCGGCGTAGGCCAGACCCATTGTGGCCAGGGAGCTGTCGAAAAGCAAAATGGCCAGAACTCCGCCGAAGGCCGCTCCGGTGGAAACTCCAATCACCTGGGGGCTGACTAGGGGATTTCTGAGAATCCCCTGCAGCGCCGCTCCTGCCATCGCGAGAGTCGCCCCCGCCAGACCTGAGCCCAGAACGCGGGGCATACGTATCAACGTCACCACGCGATACTGAATGTCCGTCCAGTAGGGCTCCACGGAAAACGTGTAGGAAGCTAAAATTCCACATACTTCCCTGAACGGTATGATATAACGTCCCACAGAAAGAGCCGCGAGCAAAGAAAAAGAGAGACAGCCAAATATACCCGCGTACCCCAGACAACGTTTCCCCATTATATTTGCGGGTTATCGCGATCATTTCCCCAGGAACTTCGAATAGTTGGCCGCTGTGGCGTTCATGGGCAGCCTCAGAATCCCATCGAGGTCCTCCTGGGTTGGTTCCTGATTGTACAAAAATCGATAGGCCTCTACGATGTCCGACCGCAGATCCCACTCGAAAGTGTCGGGGTGCGCCAACATGGCAAGCCACTTCCACATCAAAGGAGACTCCTGGTTGGGAGGATCCCAGCGATAGCCGCCCAAGGGCATTTTATAGACGTGGCGGTTTTTGACGGCCTTGACGCCCGCCAAATTGGCGTTGGCGTAGACGTCGTCCGGCGCCAGGGCGCTTTGGAACCCGTTGAGCAAAAGGATATCCGGGTCCCAGGTCAGGAGCTGTTCCTCGTTGATCTGGGATTCGCTGGGGGAATTCTCGGCAGGGTTGACACCGCCCACCATCTTGATGAAATAGTCGAAATAGCTGTTCTGCCCTCCGATTTGAATCGAGTCTCCATAACGATAGAGATAGAGGATCTTGGGCCGCTTGTCCTGGGGAATCGCCGCCACAGCTTTTTCGAGTTGGGCCCGCTCCGAGCGGTGCCAGTCGAGGATCTTACCGGCTCTCTCGGTTTTGCCCAGAGCGGCTCCGAACATGCCGATCCAGGTTTCCAGATCTTCCTGAGTGCCGTACTTCAAAAGAGCCATGTTCAACTTCGCCGCTTCGATGGGCTTGACGATGTCGTCTCCCCGGTCTCCCCACTGGAACACGATATCCGGCGCCAGGGTCAAGAGGGTCTCCACGTTGGGGGCGAACCCCTCCCCCATCACGATATCGCTGTTGATGTGGGCGGAGTTGGGGAAGAACTTTCCGAGTACCCCCTCCAGCAGGGCGCGCTTGGCCGAGGGATTCATCCCCACCAGATGCTCGTCGGTTCCGTCCAGCGCCATAACCATGCTCGCCGCGGGAATGGGCACTGTGACGATTCTTTGCGCGGGCTTGTCCAACTTGATCTCCCGCCCGTACTGGTCGCCGAAAACGATCGTGTCCGCCGCGAAGGCGAATCCCCCACACAGGGATATTCCCACCAGCGCCGCAAACAGTGCGGCCTTTCTCGTAAACTTTTTCTTGTTGGAATACATCTTGAAATACACCGAAAACCCCTCCTCAATAGGAATAGCGGCAATAAAACATCGCGAACGCTATTTGTCCGAACAAACTTCCTGATTACAAGATTGCATGACAAAAATTTATTATAAGACATTCACTCCAAAACTTCGTAGTCGAAAATCTCCCGCGGATCGTGGCCGATCACGTAGGCAGCGACATTTTCCTTTATTTCCTGCAGCCGCCTCAGCTCCTCTTGCGCGATAGCCTTTGCCTCGTCTTTCAGGCAAAGGGGAGCGAATTCGTCGGGAACGAGACCGTGTTTCAGCCGGAGGCGCACCATGCGCGTTCCGTAAAACACCTCGAAGTAAAAACGCCCTTCTCCCGGAGTCCCGGGAGCGGAGTCCCCCTCGACGACCCCGGTATCCACAATATAACGCCCGCCGGAGACGCACCGCGCCACCATCTCCACGGCGTCCTTCACACCCAGTCCCCTCATTCCGCTGAAAAAACGTACTTTGGAACGCTCGACGGGCTTGTCCTTGGACAATTCGGCAAAGGCCAGGTTCAAACATTGAAACCCCACCGCCACGCCGGCGATATAGCGTCGCCCATGGTATTTGACCGCATCCTCGTAACCGATCTGGTAAGTTCCGAAATCGTCCCGAACCGAGAGAAGCACCTCACTCATAAACAAAACTCCTTTCATAGGGAAAAATTTTTAAAAACGAAATAAAACCCATTGAACAAAAAATTATTGGTCTCTTCAAACATTTTATGCTCATAGAATGAAAAAGTAAAGCCTGTCCGAAGAGCAAAGGGAACATAAATGTTTGAAACATCGAAGCCCCCTTCGCTCTTTTGTTCGGCGGGGGCGTGTTGACGTTGCCTTTGTCTTCTGCTTGTCGGCCCTTACGGGCGTATTTGTGCGTCGGCAGCGATGTTATACTTTATAAATGAAGGAGAGGGGGGAAATATATAATGGAAACACAGATGCGAGACCCACAAATGGGCCTCACTTTCGAGAAAGTCTGGGCTGCGTTGATGGAGCTGCGGGAACAATCGAAAGACACCGACCGGCTGATTCGTGAACTGCGAGAGGAATCGAAAGACACCGATCGACGACTGAAAGAAACCGACCGGCTGGTTAAAGAGACCAGCAGAAGCGTCGGCGGCCTGAACAACAGCTTGGGTGAATTGGCGGAACATTTGGTTGCCCCCAATATCAAGGAGAAATTCAACGCTTTGGGCTATCATTTCAAGGGTATTGCTGAAAATCAAAGAATCGAGAACGAACAAGGGCAGGTTATCGCAGAGATCGACATTCTGTTGGAAAATCGCGACTACATTGTCGCTGTGGAGGTAAAATCAAAACCGAAAAATGCCGATATCGACAACTTCGTGAGACGATTGGAAATTCTGAGAAAGTACAAGGACGAAAACAGCGACAAACGCAGGATTCGCGGCGCAATTGCGGGAGCTGTATTCCATGATCGAGTCAAGAGCGCGGTCCTGGAAGCCGGCTTTTACATCAGGAGTAAGCAGGAGTAAGCCCCCTCTTTTGTTCGCCGGAGGCGTCTTGACGTGCCCTTTGCTCGGGGTATAATGCGAACAGGAGATGCTTTAAAGGGAAGATAAAACACAGGGGCGAGGAGGTACGCGGAACACAATGGGGACAAACAGTTACAGTACAGTGGGAATGTAGAGATAATGGGCTAATGTATAAACCAAAGTTATACGATAATATAAGTATGAGCGCAGATTACAGTCGTCAACTGAGTAAAGAATATGAGCGAGCGT
>JAISLU010000111.1 GCA_031277095.1 Synergistaceae bacterium | reverse complement strand
ACCAAGACGAGAACACGAGACGCGACGTCACCGACGTCATGATCGATATCGGGTTCGAAATCTCGAAAATGGGCGAGGGTGAGATTACGGCCTGGTGGGGTGTACTCGTCGCGGACCGGGACGTTTCCGACGCCGGCAGTTACCTCCCCATCGTCCTGTCGTCCATCGATGAAAGCGGGCATATTTTGTTCGACGGCAAAGGAGACGGCCGTATTGACGGGACGTTCTACATTGCCCGGAAGAGCGGGGACAGCAGCGGCGGCTCAGGCAACGGGGGCGGCGGCTGCGGCATTGGGCTTGGGGCGTTGGCGTTTCTCGCGTGCTTGTGGATTTTGCGGCGGAAACACTGAAAGCCCGGCCCTGAAAGCCCCGCAAGCCCAGGGGAAACCCTTGGCGTGTCGGCTATTGACAAATCTTCGGAAGACTTTATAATCCGGTTAAAGTTCATTCGATTTCGATGTAAAAGCGATGAGGCGGGGTGCCGGCGTCCGGTGGGGAAAGTCGGAGGGAAAACGTATCGACAGAGAGGGGCATCCAGGGGCTGAAAGGTGTTCCGATACGACGGATTGAACAAGGCCCAAAACCCGAGGAGCTGGAGCGGAAACGAGCGGTAAAAGCCGCCCGAGAGTACGTTCACGGTTGAACCTACGTCAAAGGTTCGAGAGGGGGAAGAACATATTTTTCACGAGCATGTCTTCCTCAAGCAGGGTGGTACCGCGCGCATGAAAGCGCGTCCCTACACGAATATGTGTGAGGACGCGCTTATTTTTTTACGACAGGCAAGGAGGGGTTTTGATGTTCAAGGGTACGGGCACAGCGTTGATTACGCCATTCAGTGCGGATGGCATCGATTATCACAATTTCGGACGGCTCATCGACTGGCAGATAGACCAGAAGGTGGAGTTTTTGGTGGTACTGGGTACCACCGGGGAGAGCCCCGCCGTGACGGAATCCGAACGGGAGGAGGTCATTCGTTTCTCCGTGGGACGGGTGAAGGGCCGCATACCTGTCGTCATCGGAACCGGCGGCAACAACACGCCTCACGCCATCGAGAGCAGTAAACAGGCGGAAAGACTGGGTGCCGACGGAGTTTTAGTCGTCACACCTTACTACAACAAGCCCTCCCAGGAAGGTTTGTTCCGGCACTTCAAGGCCGTGGCGGCGAGTGTGAAAATACCGATGATCCTTTATAACGTTCCGGGCCGCACGGGGGTCAACTTGCTGCCTGAGACCGTGGTGCGTCTCGCGGAGGTGCGCAACATCACCGCCGTCAAGGAGGCTTCCGGCAACCAGGCCCAGGTCGACGAGACGATCCGCAGACTCCGCCGGGCGCGGCCCGATTTTTCGGTCCTGTCGGGCAACGACGACCAGGCTTTCCATCTGGTGAACGCGGGGGGACACGGGGTTATCTCCGTTCTGTCGAACATCGCCCCGAAAGAAACCTCCGACATGGTGCGCGCTGCTCTGGCTGGCCGGGTGACAGAGGCGAGGGACCTGCATTTGAAACTTTTCCCCTTGATGAAAAACCTCTTTATGGAAACCAGCCCCATGCCGGTCAAGTACGCCGTCAGCAAATTGGGTTATTGTGAAAACCGACTGCGCCTCCCCCTGGTCGAGGCCTCGGATAATTGCATGGCCCAGATCAACGGCGACATGAAAGAGTGTTTGGGAGTTTGAAATCATGGGCGCCAATATCGCTGTGTTCGGCGCAACGGGAGTCGTGGGCGCCGAAATGATCAAAATATTGGAAGAACGCGATTTTCCCGTGGAAAACCTGCGGCTTCTGGCTTCCAAAGGCGGACGTTACGGGAACTGGCGCAGCCGCGATATTCCGGTAGAAGGCGTGGGCGCGTCCAGCTTCGAGGGTATCGACATCGCGCTTTTCGCCGTGGAGGGCGAGGTCAGCGCGGAGTGGGCTCCGGTCGCCGTTCGCAGCGGCGCCGTGGTCATCGACAATTCCAGCGCCTTTCGTATGGACCCGGATGTGCCGCTGGTGGTGCCGGAGGTCAACCCAGAGGACATCGCCCGGCACAAGGGGATCATCGCGAACCCCAACTGCTCGACCATCATCGCTCTGGTCCCCCTGGCGCCTTTGCATCGAGCCGCCGGCATCTCGCGCCTCGTGGCCTCGACTTACCAGGCCGTGAGCGGCGCGGGTAAGGCCGGCCTGGAGGAATTGGAAAATCAGATCCTCGATTACGCTCAGGGCAAACCCCTGAACAGCTCCGCTTTTCCCTATCAGATCGCCTTCAACTTGATCCCCCACATCGACGCCTTCACGGAGGGCGGTTACACGAAGGAAGAGTTGAAAATGCGGAACGAATCGCGTAAGATCTTGCACGTACCCGATCTGAGGGTGAACTGTACCTGTGTCCGCGTGCCGGTTTTGCGCAGCCACTCCGAGTCCCTGACGATCGAGACGGAGCGCGGGCTTTCCCCAGAGGAGGCGCGCTCTATCCTGAAAGAGGCCCCAGGGGTGAAGGTGATCGATTCGCCCGCCGAGAAAGCCTACCCGATGCCCCTTTTCGCCTCCGACCAAGACCTGATACACGTGGGGCGCATCCGCCGCGACGAGAGCCTCGAAGAAGGGCGCAGCGGCCTCGTCCTCTGGGTCTCCGGCGATCAGCTCCGCAAGGGGGCTGCGACCAACGCCGTACAGATCGCGGAACAGGTTTGGAACTCGAAATAAAATCATGTGAACGAGGAGAGGGAACAATGCGGATAAGACCCAGAAGGCTGCGGCGCACGGCCGCCATACGCGCGATGGTGAGAGAAACGCGGCTCAGCCCGTCGATGCTGGTGTACCCGATTTTCGTGAGGGAGGGGCGAGGCATCGTCGAGGACATCGCCGCCATGCCGGGGCAGAAACGCTATAGCCCCGACACGCTTTCGAGGGTTCTCGAAGACGCGGCCAATGCCGGAGTCTCCAATGTTTTGCTCTTCGGCCTGCCGGAGAAGAAAGACGAGCGCGGCAGCGGGGCCTACGCGGAAGACGGCGTGGTGCAGCAGGCGCTCCGCGAGGGAAAGAAGAACTTCCCGCAGATGCTCTTCATCTCGGACGTCTGTATGTGCGAATACACGTCCCACGGGCACTGCGGCGTCTTGAAGGGAACAGGTTCGGCCGTAGACAACGACCCGACCATCGAGCTTTTGGCCCGGACGGCCGTTTCCCACGCTCGGGCGGGAGCGGACATCGTCGCGCCCTCGGACATGATGGACGGGCGTGTGGGAGCGATACGGACCGCACTTGACGCCGCAGGGCTGGAGGACACCGCGATTTTGTCCTACGCCGTGAAGTACGCCTCGGCCTTCTACGGGCCCTTTCGGGAGGCGGCGGGCTCCGCGCCGGCCTTCGGCGATCGCAGGGGCTACCAGATGGACCCCAACAACGCCCGCGAGGCGCTGCGAGAGCTGGCGCTGGATCTGGAGGAGGGCGCGGACATGGTGATGGTAAAGCCGGGCCTGCCTTACCTGGACGTGCTGAAAGCCGTCAAGGAGAAAAGCCCCGTCCCGGTGGGCTCCTACTGTGTCAGCGGCGAGTATTCCATGATCAAGGCCGCGGCGGCCAACGGCTGGCTGGACGAGAAGCGCGCCGTCTGCGAGGCGGCTGTCTGCCTGGTGCGGGCGGGCGCGGATATCTTGATCACCTACCACGCCCTGGAGCTGGCGGGCTGGATCCGGGACGGAAAGCTATAAGAAACGGTCACGAAGATTCAATTCAAGAACATCAGAACATAAAAATATCAATTCAAGAACATAAAAACATTCGGGCATTTACTCCATTCAGCGCAATCACTCGACCTGAAGCGATTCAACACGCGCAAGCCAACACGGCCCCTAGGCGGATTTGAAAATAATCTCGCCCTTGGGGGACGCGTGTTCGGCGTAGAGATATCCCCACGAACAAATCTCGAGCAACAAGGGTTTCAACGTTTCTCCCAGTTCCGTCAGAGAATATTCGACTTTCGGGGGAACCGTATCGAAGACCTGACGCGTCACCAGACCGTCGCGCTCCAATTCTCTCAGTTGCTGGGTGAGCATTTTCTGCGTGATGTTGGGGAGGCGGCGTTTTATCTCGCTGGGACGAAGTTTTCCCTTCCTCAAATGATAGAGCAACAGGGCTTTCCACTTGCCACCAATAATTTCCAGTGCCAATGCCAGCGGACACTCGTATTCCACGTACTTCATTCTCGTTCTCCTCTCTCTTTTTCCTCTCTTGCGGCGGCACTCCAATTTATAGGTACTTAAAAGTACCTACTATCTTTTTTGGCGCAAAGATCCTAATATACTTGTACATGTTCAATATTTTATAGGGTCCAATGGGTTTCCACAAGGCGTAAAACGTGTTGCCGCTAGAAAACCAGTTATTTAGCTATCTTGTTTATAAGCAATTCAAACTGACATTTTTCAAGTTCGTTTTTCAAGTTCATTTTTTAAGTTCAGTGAGTCCGCAAATAACCTGCTAGGGTTGAGTCGATTTTGTTGAGTCGAATTTTTTGGAAATTCTAATACAAGGAGGAAGATATTGATGCACTTTTTCGAGTTTACCGAAGAGCAAAAGATGTTGCGCAAAGCTATCAGGGAGTTTGTGGAGGCCGAGGTAGCGCCCAAGGCGGCCGAGTGGGACGAACAGGACGCATGTCCTGTGGATCTCATGAAGAAGATGGGCGAGTTGGGCATCAACGGAATTTTTGTTCCTGAGCAGTACGGCGGAGCGGGGCAGGGATTCGTAGCGCGGGCGATATGTCTTGAAGAAATCTCCCGGCACTCGGCGGGGCTGGGTATCGCCATGATGACCCACCACATGGGGCCTTATCCTATCCTTCTTTTCGGGACGGACGAACAGAAGAAAAAGTATCTGCCGGACCTTTGCTCCGGGAAGAAGCTGGGCGGACTCGCGGTCACCGAGCCGGGAGGCGGTTCGGACTTCAGCGGGCAGAAGACCTCGGGCGAGAAGAAGGACGGGGGATGGGTACTCAACGGGCGGAAATGCTTCATCACCAATTCCCATATCGCCGACGTCACGGTTCTCACTGCCAAGACGGGAGTGGACGATAAAGGACGCAACAAGCTGTCGGCCTTCATCATCGAAAAAGGCACGAAGGGTTTCGAGCCCGGCCGTAAAGAGCATAAACTGGGGCTTCGGGGCTCCGTCACGGGAGACGTGGTCCTTACGGACGTGAAACTTCCCGAAGACGCCCTCCTCGGAAAAGAGGGCGGCGGCGCGAAAATCGGAATGGAAGCCATCGGCGAGGTCGGCCGCGCCGGAATGAGCGCCATTTGCGTGGGCATTCTGAGAGGCTGCGTCGAGGAAGCGGTAAAATTCGCAAACGAGAGAATCGTTTACGGCAAGCCCATTGCCAAACTTCAGGCTATCCAGTTGGAGGTGGCCAAGATCAGGGCGGATTACGAGGCTGCCCGTTTGCTCACCTATTACGCGGCGGGTCTGAAGGATGCCGGCATTCCCTGCGCCAACGAAGTCGCCACGGCGAAGTATTTTTCCACGGAGACGGCGGTGGCCTCCTCGAAGAGACTGATGGATCTGATGGGCGGTTATGGCGTCATCAACGAGTACCCGGTGGGGCGTTTCCTGCGGGATGCTTTGGCCTCCATACCGTCGGGGGGCACCTCTCATATCATGCAGATCATTATGGCGGCCAACACTTTAAGCGGGTTCCAAGCCTAGACCATGGCCTACAACGTAGTTGTTTGCGTAAAACCTGTACCGGACCCCAAGCACTACGACAAGGTCACCATTGACCCTGTCAAGAAGACCATCACGCGCGCGGGGATTCCGACTTTGGTCAATCCAGTGGACAAAAGCGCCATAGAATTGGCCTTACAGTTGCGGGAGTACTACGGCGGCGGTGTCGCCGTAGTTTCCATGGCTCCCCCGAACGCCGACGAGATTTTGCGCGAAGTGCTGGCAATGGGGGCGGACGAGGCCTATTTGCTCAGTGACCGCGCCTTTGGCGGGGCGGATACGTTGGCTACTTCGTACACTCTTTATCATGGCATCAAAAAAATAGAGGCCGCCAAGGGATATGCCTTCGATTTCGTCTTATGCGGCAGCGAAAGCGCCGACGGGGCCACGGCTCAAGTGTCTTCCCAACTGGGGGAGTGGTTGGGGTACCCCCATCTCTGGAACGTGTACGAGCTGGAAAAGACTCCGGGAAAAGACGAAGCCTTCTCCATGAAGACAAAAATGGAAAACGGCTACATGGAGTGGGCGGGCCGCACCCCTTTGGTTTTAGGGGTGGCCCGGGAGATCAGAAAACCCCGTTTCATTTCGGTCATGGGAATCATGAAGGCGAAAAGCAAACCTTTGACGGTTTGGGGCCGGGGCGACTTACCTGCGGCGGAGGATACGTATCTTGGACTCAAAGGCTCTCCCACCCAGCCGGGTGAAATTTTCTCCCCGGATTTGAAGCGGTCGGGAGAACTTTTTACGGGAACCCCGGAAGAAATCGTGGGGCGCGTGGTCACGGTTCTCAGGGCCAATGGCGTCGTGGTAGGGGGTTGAGGTCATGAGTAAAATATGGGTCCATGCTGAAGTTGTCGACGACAAAATAGTGAACGTGGCCTTCGAGCTTCTTTCCAAGGCCCATGATTTGGCCGAGGCTATGGGCGGCGGAACGGAGGTCGAAGCCACCCTGGTGGGGAGCGGCTTGGAGAAAGAAGCCGCCCGCTTGGCGGAGTGGGGCGCGAAGACCATATACCTGGCGGACGATCCGGACCTTCGGATGTACTCTCCCCTGACCTTCGTTCCGATTCTGGCGGAGTTGGCGGCCAAGCACCAGCCGGATATCTACCTCTTCGGGGCTACGGCCACGGGTTCGGCCTTGGGCCCAGCGGTCGCCGCCCGTTTGAAGACGGGAACAGCCGCGCACTGCGTCGATTTGCGTATCAACGAAGAGAAAAAACTGGTCTCTCTCGTCCCTTCTTTCGGAGGCAAGGTTATCGGAGAAATTCTCTGCCCCGGCAAAAATCCTCAAATGGCCAGCGTCAAGCCGGGTATCTTCACCAAAAAAGATCCCATCCCGGTTCCCGTTCAAATTGAAAAATTGGATTCCTCCATGTGGAAAAAGCTGGACACCCAGGGGCTGAAACCGGTGAACGTGGTCCGGCGCCCCCCTCAAGGGCTGCCCCTGAACGAGGCCGACGTGGTCGTGTGCGGAGGTTTTGGGATAGGAACCAAGGAAAACTGGCAGTTGGTGGAGAAGCTCGCCCAATATCTGGGAGGCGCCACGGCCTGCACTCGGCCCGCGGTGGACGAGGGCTGGAGCGGCGAGTACTGCATGGTGGGGACCAGCGGGCAGAGCATCCGCCCCAAAGTCTATATCGGGTTCGGTATTTCCGGGGCCACACACCATATATGCGGCATGAACGAGTCCGGCGTGGTCATCAACGTGAACCGCGACGCGGAAGCCCCTATCTTCGAGGTTTCGGACGTTCGGATCGTGTCCGACGTAAACAGTATCCTTCCGTTGCTGGTGGAGGCTGTAAAACCCAAAGCGTCTTGGTAAGGTAAAACAAGTAAAACCAATAAAAGAACTAAATAATAAGGGAGGTTTTATTGATGAATAATTTGTTGCTTGAAGTGGAAAATGGAATTGCGGTAGTGACCATCAATCGTCCCAAGTCCCTCAATGCTCTCAACAGCGAGACCCTTGCGGAACTCAACGAGTGTTTTACCGACATCGAGAAACGGGATGACGTGAAAGTCCTCATTTTGACCGGTTCCGGGGAAAAATCCTTCGTGGCGGGAGCGGACATCAGCGAAATGGTCAACAACAACGCCATCGGCGGCCGCCAAATGGCCTTGCTGGCAAAGGTCGCCTTCGAGAAGCTGGAGAACATGCGCCAGGTGACTATTGCCGCGGTGAACGGCTTTGCCCTGGGCGGCGGCTGCGAGATCGCCATGGCCTGCGATATCCGCGTGGCGTCGGAAAACGCGAAATTCGCTCAGCCCGAGGTCGGTTTGGGCACCATCCCAGGGTTCGGCGGCACCCAGCGTTTGGCCCGCCTGGTGGGCAAGGGCCGCGCGAAGGAGTTGATCTTCACCACCGACATGATCGACGCTCAGGAGGCCTATCGCATCGGCCTCGCCAACAAAGTTGTTCCTCTGGCCGAATTGATCGACAAATGCAAGGAAATAGCGAAGAAAATCATGGCCCAGAGCAGTTACGCCGTCTCCTTGGCGAAAGCGGCCATCAACGCGGGGCTCGACGTGGATCTCAACAGCGGCCTGAAGCTCGAGGCGGACCTCTTCGGCCTCACCTTCGCCACGGCGGACAAAAAGGAGGGCATGACGGCCTTCGTGGAAAAGCGCAAGGAGAAGAAGTTCACCGACTTTTAAAGTTACTTCCAAGGAGAATTGTTTCTAGAAAGGAAAATTGTTTCTAGAACTGTTTTTAGACGAGAAAGGGAGGTAACAGAATGTCGAAAAAACCGATCATTACCGCGGCCGAAGCCGCGCAGTGGGTCAAAGACAACGACGTCATCACCACCAGCGGGTTTGTGGCCAGTTGTATGCCCGAGGCCTTGAGCAAGGCGTTGGAGCAGCGTTTCTTGGACACGGGATCCCCGAAGAACCTTACGTTGTTTTACGCCGCGGCCCAGGGCAACCGGGACGGCAGCGGGGCAGACCACTTCGCCCACGAGGGAATGACCAAACGAGTCATCGGCGGACACTGGAACATGGCCCCCAACTTGGGCAAACTGGCCATCGAAAATAAAATCGAGGCTTACAACCTGCCTCAAGGGGTTCTGTCTCAGCTTTTCAGGGACATCGCAGGACATAAAATCGGCACCATCACCCACGTAGGCTTGAACACTTTCGCCGACCCCCGCATCGAGGGCGGAAAGCTCAACAGCATCACCAAAGAAGACATCGTCGAGGTTGTCACCATCAGCGGCCAGGAAAGGCTGCTCTATAAACCCATCCCAGTGAACATAGCCTTTATACGGGGCTCCTACGCGGACGAGAACGGCAACGTCACGGTGGAGCGAGAGGTGGCATCCCTGGAGGCCACGTCCATCGCCCAGGCCGTCAAAAACAACGGCGGCAAAGTGGTGGTTCAGGTGGAAAAAGTTGTGGCCGCGGGAACTTTGGACCCCCGGCTGGTGAAGGTCCCGGGGATTTACGTGGACGCGATCGTTGTCGTTCAGGACAAAGTTGACCACGCCCAGTGCGTGGGATGCGAGTACGACGGCGCCATGTCCGGCGATTTTCGCGTACCGCTGAGCAGCCTGGATTATCCTCCCCTCAGCGCCAAGAAGATCATCGGCCGCAGGGCGGCGATGGAACTCACCGCCAACACCGTGGTCAACTTGGGCATCGGCATTCCGGAGTTCATTTCCATGGTGGCCAACGAAGAAGGCATCGGGGACTACATGACCCTGACCGTGGAGGCGGGGCCTGTGGGAGGCGTGCCTCAAGGCGGCCCCAAATTCGGAGGTTCGGTGAACCCGGATGCCATCTTGGACCAGGCCTACCAGTTCGATTTCTACGATGGCGGAGGAGTGGATTTCGCCTTCCTGGGACTGGCTCAGGCCGACAAGGAGGGCAACATCAACGTCAGCAAGTTTGGGCCGAGAATCGCGGGCTGCGGTGGGTTCGTCAATATCACCCAGAACGCCAAACGGGTGTTTTTCTGCGGCACTTTCACCGCCGACGGTCTCAAAACCAAGGTGGCGGACGGCAAGCTCGTCGTCACCCAGGAGGGCAAGGAGCGGAAGTTCATCGACAAAGTGGAGCAGATCACCTTCAGCGGCGCTTATGCCGTCAAGACGCATCAGCCTGTTTTGTATATCACCGAGCGGGCGGTTTTCGAACTGCGCGCCGATGGAGTATACCTCATTGAAGTAGCGCCGGGAATCGACGTGAAAACCCAGGTGACCGACCTCATGGGTTTTGTGCCGAAGATGGACGGAACTCCGAAATTGATGGATTCCCGTATTTTCTCCGACGCCTTGATGGGGCTGAAGAAATAACCCGGCCCGCGGAAATCGGGCTCGAGAACTCTACGGTAAAGAAGGTTTTCAGATGACTACAGGGATTCTTGTCCTTTTGATAGCTTTCGTTTTGTTCGGCGTTCTGGCGTTCAAACAGTTGAACGCGCTTATTTTGGCGCCTATTGTGACGATTTTCGTGTTGGTTTGTTTCAGTATGCCTATTTTAGGGACGGTGAGATGGCCCAGCACTGCCGAATGGGACTTCGGAACGGGATTGATCGGCGCCTTCATGCCCAACGCGGCCAAGTACGTCACACAGTACTTCCTGGTTTTCTTCGTGGGGGCGCTGTTCGGGGCCGTATACCAGTTCACCGGCGCGGCCAAGTCCATCGCCAAGTGGATGGCGGGTAAGTGCCACGGTCATTTCGTGGCGGGCATCATCATGACGGTCACCGGAATTCTGACCTACGGCGGTATCAGCGGGTTCGTGGTGTTCTTCGTCATCTACCCCATCGCCCTCCACGTATTCAAGGAGGCGGGCGTCACGCGCCGTCTCATTCCGGGAGCCATCTCGGCAGGCTGCTGGACCTGGTCCATGTACGGCCCCGGCACTCCGGCGATCCAGAACGTCATCCCCGTCAACAACCTGGGAACGACGCCGACGGCGGCTCCGATTCCCTCCATCATTATCACGATCCTCTCTTATGTGTTGATCTTCGGATGGCTGGAATACCGCACCGCCTCTTTCAAAAAGAGAGGATATCCCTTCGAAGACGACGCACTTCGCGTGAAGCTCAGCGAAGAAGAACTCCGCACCGAGGACAAGGACGAAGACCTGCCCAATGTGTGGCTCTCCTTCCTGCCGATGCTGCTGATTCTGTTCCTTTTCAACGCCCCGATCTACCCGAACGCCCAGGGCGTCCGCGTAGGGTTGCCGGTGGAATGGTCCGTTTTCTTGGGCGTGTTCCTTGCCACTGTCATAATGTGGAAGCGTGTCGCGGGCGGTGTCAGCGGTTGGATCAAGGTATTCAACAAGGGAGCGGCGGATTCCGGCGTGGCCATTCTCAACACGGCCATCGTCGTGGGCTTCGGCGGCGTGGTTCAGCAGACCCAGGGCTTCAAGGACCTGATCGCCGCGCTCCAGACCTTCAACATGCCTCCCCTGTACTTCGTCTTCGTTACGGTGGCCGTCGCGGCCGGCGCCTGCGGGTCCGCCTCCGGTGGTTTGGGCGTCGCCTTCAACGCCCTGAAGGACACCTACATCAGGATAGGCGCTCAACTGCCTTACGTTCACCGTATCGCGGCCATCGCCTCCGGCACGTTGGACAGCCTTCCCCACCAGGGCGCGCAGATCACCCTTCTGGGCATCTGCAAGCTGAGTCACAAGGAAGGTTACTGGGATATCTTCATCACCCAGATCGTCATTCCCGTCATCGCGGGCATCGTGTTCATCTGGCTGGCCCAGTTGGGTATGTAAGTTCTCTCGTCGGTAATTATGGAAAACTGTCCGGGCAAAGATATTTTGAATATCCTGCCCGGATATTTTTTGGATTATGTTTTAAGTTGATGTTTGGTTGATGTTTGAGTTATGCTCAACCGAGTATCCGTAAACAAGGTGGTGTCGTCGTGCAGGACAAAATCGAAACGCTTGTGACGCTCAAGGATAAAATCGTCGCCGGCGGAGGAGCAAAAAAGATAGAAAAGCAGCATTCTCTCGGGAAAATGACGGCGCGGGAGCGTATCGCGGCGTTGTTTGACGAGGAAAGTTTTGTGGAAATCGATACCTTTGTCGAGCAGAGATGCACTTATTTTGGCATGGACAAGATGGAGGTTCCCGGAGAAGGCGTGGTTACAGGTTACGGTACCGTCGATAACCGGCTGGTGTACGTTTTTGCCCAAGACTTCACGGTCATCGGGGGCACTTTGGGAGAAATGCACGCAAGTAAAATCTGTAAAATTTTCGAGCTTGCGATGAAGGTCGGCGCTCCGGTGGTCGGCATCAACGATTCCGGGGGCGCCCGCATTCAAGAGGCCGTGGACGCCATGCGCGGGTACGGCGACATCTTTTACCGCAACACCATCGCCTCGGGGGTGGTGCCCCAGATTTCCGTCATCATGGGACCCTGCGCGGGAGGCGCGACCTACTCTCCGGCTCTGACCGATTTCATTTTCATGGTGGACAAGATTTCGAACATGTTCATCACGGGCCCCCAGGTGATCAAAGCCGTAACGGGGGAAGACGTGACGGTGGAGGCCCTGGGCGGGCCGATGACCCATAACAGCATCTCGGGAGTGGCCCATTTTGTCTGCCCCGACGAGGCGGCGTGTTTGGCGGATGTCCGCAAGCTGCTGGGATTTCTCCCTTCGAGCAACAGGGAACTTCCTCCCCTTGCGCCGTGCTCGGACCCCGTCGGGCGCCTTTGCGGCGAACTGGACACCATCCTCCCGGATTCCTCGAACCGAACCTACGATATGAGAAGAATCATCGCCTCTGTCGTGGACTATCACGATTTCTTCGAGGTTCAGCCCTATTACGCCCAAAACATCATCACCGGCTTCGCCCGCGTGGCCGGACAGCCGGTGGGGATCATCGCCAGCCAGCCCCAGGTCATGGCGGGGTGTATCGACATCAACGCCTCCGACAAGTCCAGCCGTTTCATATCCATCTGCGACAGCTTCAACGTGCCCTTGCTGACTTTCGTGGACGTCCCGGGCTTCATGCCGGGGACCAACCAGGAGTACGGGGGCATCATCCGCCACGGGGCCAAGCTGCTTTACGCTTACTCCGAGGCCACGGTGCCCAAGGTGACCGTCATCGTCCGCAAGGCATACGGCGGCGCGTACATCGCAATGTGTTCGCGGCATCTGGGGGCCGACATGGTGCTGGCCTGGCCCACCTCGGAAATTGCGGTCATGGGCGCCGAGGGAGCGGCCAACATTATTTTCAAAAAAGAAATCGAATCGGCGGAGAACCCCGAGTCGGTCAGGAAAAACAAGATCGACGAGTACACCGCGGAGTTTTCCAACCCCTACCAAGCCGCCAAACGCGGTTATATCGACGACGTCATAAAACCCTCCGAAACTCGAAAACGCGTCGCGTCGGCGTTGGGAATGCTGGCGGCGAAATGCGAGAGCCGCCCCGCCAAAAAGCACGGCAATTTCCCAGTATAACGAAATGAAATAAAAAACAGGATAAAATAAAAAAATTCGAAAAGAGGGACAGTCATGGAGTACAAGGACATCGTTTACGAAGTAAGAGACCATATCGCGTTCATCACCCTCAACCGCCCCAAAGCCCTCAACGCGCTCCTCATGAACACGAAAGCGGAACTCGGAAAAGCCATCGACGCGATAGCGGGAGACGAGGATATCCGGGGGGTCGTCATCACCGGAAATGGCCGAGCCTTCTGCGCGGGGACCGACATTTCAGAAATCCCCACGGACGAAAAAGGCGTCAGGAACATGTCGAAGATGGCCCACGATTTGTTCGACAAATTCGATAATCTGGGAAAACCGATCATTGCGGCCGTAAACGGCTACGCCCTGGGCGGAGGGACGGAACTGGTGCTTGCCTGCGATATCGTCATCGCCAGCTCCAAGGCGCTCTTCGGACTGCCGGAGATCGACCTCGGGGTGAACCCCTGTTATGGCGGGACCCAGCGTTTGCCCAGGATTGTGGGGCCGATGGTGGCCAAGGAGCTGCTTTTTACCGGGAAAAACATCAAAGCCGAGGAAGCGAAGGCGCTGGGTATCGTCAACAGGATCGTAGAACACGCCGATTTGCTTCCAGAGGCCGAAAAACTGATGAAAGAGATTGTGAGCAAAGCGCCTATAGCGATAAAGTACAACAAGTACCTGGTCAACAACGGCCTGAACAAGACCCTTGCGGACGCGCTGAATTATGAAGAAGAAGTCTCCGGCGCCGTTTTCGTCACGGAAGACGCGAAAGAGGGCCTCAAAGCCTTCCTGGAAAAAAGGAAGCCGGAGTTTAAAGGGAAATAGGCACCCGTCGGACACAAACAGCAATTTTAAGTCTGAAATTTAAGTCTGGATTTTAAGGTTGAATTGCGTTTACGCCCGCCCCGGGCGCTATGGGGCAGGCGTAAATTTATATCCTCCATCGGGTTTCCCGTCCGATTTCCCATCTGATTTTTCATTCGATTTTCCGTCCGATCCTTCCTCCGAGGCGGGGGCGATGTTTCCTATTCCGGGGTAGGGGATGTGCATTCCCGCGACGGGGATTTTCTCGGCCGCAACGTACTTCAGAACAGCCAGCCGCGAGGCCGCAGCCATTTGAGGATCCACGTCATAAGTCATGGCGACCTGGGGTTCAGGCATCTGGACCGCCATCGCGTGGGTCAAGTCGCCCCAAATCAGGAGCTTTGCCCCCTCGGACTCCACCCTGTAGAGAGTGTGGCCCGGCGTGTGTCCGAAAGCGGCGATGGCAGCGATCCCCGGCAGCAGAAACTTGGCGCCAAGGTCGCCGGGGTCGAAGGTCTGGACGGCATCGCCGTAGGCCGCCAGAGTTTTTTGAGCGTTTTTGAAGCCGCCCTGCCGGTCCGCCGGAAACGTTTTCATGATCTCCTCGCTCGCCCAGTAGTCCCGTTCCTGCCGCGCAAGGTAGAGTTTGGCCTTGGGGAAAGCGATTTTATCGCCCACCAGCAACCCGCCGATATGATCTCCGTGCATGTGGGTGAGAAGCACTGCGCTGATTTGTTCCGGATCGACGCCCAGTTTTTTCAGGTTCGTGAAAAGCTCCCTGCCGAAACCGGCGTCCACCAGCACGAGACGGTCCGGTGTACGGACAAGAAAGGCGTTGACCGCCGTTGGGTACGTTCCGGCGGGAGCGTACTTTTTCATCATCGCCTCGTCGGCCCCGATGAGGTTCGCCCCGCTGCCGTCCGATTGGCCCTCGGACAAAAGGCTCACCTGAAAAGCTCCCACCTTGACGGTGTAGGTGCCGGGAACTTCGGCCGCAGCCGCTGGAGTGCCCGCGGAAAACAAAAACATCGCCGTGATGCCCCACAAGAAAAATCCCTCGATTTTCATAAAACAACCACCTCCGCTAAAAGTTGGGGGAAAGGAGATGCGCGACGAACGGGATCCGTTCCACGGGATCCGTTCCACGAGATACGTCCCCCTGAGCATAAATGCGTTATTTTCGGGCCATTTCCCGGTAAGCGATGTCACGGCGAAAGACGCGTCCCTGGTACCGGATACATTCCGCACGGGCGTACGCACGAAGGAGCGCTTCTTCCAAAATATGCCCTCTGGCGGTGACCCCCAAAACCCGGCCTCCGGCCGTCACCAACTCCCCGCGGGCGTTTTTTGCCGTCCCAGCGTGAAAAACCCAGGAGTTTTGATCCAATTCCTTCGGCACCATGCTCTCTTGGATGGGATACCCTGTACCGTACTTTCCCGGGTACCCCGACGACGCCAAGACCACGCAAACCGCCGTCTCATCTCGCCACTCCAAGGCGCGTTCCCCCAAATCCCCCTTCGCGCAGGCGTAAGCCACGTCCAGCAGGTCCGTCTTCAACAGGGGCATCAGCACCTGGGTCTCCGGGTCGCCGAAACGGGCGTTGAACTCGACGACCTTGGGCCCCTGGGCCGTGAGCATCAGCCCGATATAAAGACACCCTCGGTAATCGAGACCTTCCTGACGCAGGGCCCTTTCCAGGGGGCGGACGATCTGCTCGTCCACGACCGCCGCCACCTCCGGCGTGAACACGGATACCGGCGCGTAGGTGCCCATTCCACCTGTGTTCGGCCCCCTGTCGCCCTCTCCGGCGCGTTTGTGATCCTGAACGGGCAGCATCGGAAGGATCGTCTTCCCGTCGGCAAAGGTCAGCAGCGAGATCTCCTCGCCGGTCAGGCACTCCTCGATGACCACCTCCCGGCCCGCGTCCCCGAATCGCTCGTCCATCATGGCGTTCAGGGCAAAGGAGGCCTCCTCGAGCTTCTTCGCCACGACCACGCCCTTGCCCTGGGCCAGGCCGTCGGCTTTGACCACGATGGGACCCCGCCGCAGGGACTGGAGGTACCGTTTTGCGTCGTCCTTGGAGGAAAAGGCGCGATAGGCGGCTGTGGGAATCCCGTGCCGCGTCATGAACTCTTTGGCGAATTTTTTGGAGCTCTCCAGAAGGGCGCCCTTCATTCCCGGCCCGAAACAGGGCACGTTTTTCTCCCTCAGCCGGTCGGCGAGCCCCAAAGCCAACGGAGCTTCGGGCCCAACGACCGCCAGGTCGATGCCCTCGCCCTGGGCAAAGTCCGCAAGGCCGTCCAAGTCCGTGGTCTGCAGGGGCACGAGCTGTGTCCTTTCTATCCGGGGGTTTCCTGCCCACAGACTTTCCATCCACACTTTCTCTATTCCGGGATTGCCGGGCGCGGCATAAAGTTTCTTCAATAGAGGGCTTTGGGAAAGTTTCCAGGCCAAAGCGTGCTCACGCCCGCCGCTGCCGATAAGCAAAACTTTCATTTTGAACGTCACCTTCTTTTAAACGTCACCTTCAGTGAACGTCACCTTTCAGTGGGCGCATCAATGTTTGAAATGGCGGACACCCGTATGGACCATCGCGAGGCCGAATCGGTCCGCGGCGTCGGTAGACTCCTGATCGCGGAGAGAGCCCCCGGGCTGAACGATGGCGGTTATCCCGTTTTCCGCGGCCAATCGCACCGTGTCGCCGAAGGGGAAAAACGCATCCGAGGCCAGCACAGCCCCCCGCGCCTTTTCGCCTGCCTGTTCCAGGGCGATTTTCGCAGCCCCCACGCGGTTCATCTGACCGGCACCAATGCCCACTGTGGCACGGTCCTTCGCCAGGACAATGGCGTTGGATTTCACCTGTTTAACCACCTTCCAGGCAAAGGACAGATCCTCCAGCTCCCTTTCGGTGGGACGTCTTGCGGTGACAGGGGTCCACGCGCCGGGAGGGGCGGTCTGAAGGTCGCGTTCCTGAAGGAGAAAACCACCTTGAATTCCCCGCCACTCCAGCGAAGGGGCCAGAGACCAGGCCGCCTCGGGGACCTCCAGCAAGCGCAGGTTGGGCTTCGAACTCAGAATTGTTCTCGCCTCTTGAGAGTAGCCGGGGGCCAGGATCACCTCCCAGAACACCTCTTGCAGGGCTTCGGCCAGATTTTTCGTTACCGGCCGATTGACGGCGAGTATGCCCCCGAAGGCCGACACCGGGTCGGCCTCGTAGGCTTTTCCGAAGGCTTCCTCGATGGTGGCGCCCAAGGCCGCGCCGCAGGGATTGGTGTGTTTGACCACGGCCGCGGCAGGCTGGTCTCTGTCCAACTCCTGCACGATTTTAAAGGCGCTGTCCGCGTCGAGCCAGTTGTTGTAGGAAAGTTCTTTTCCCTGGATCTGAAGGGCGTCGACAAAAGAAGATCCGTTACTCACAGATTCTTGGGTCACGGGCCCGCAGGCTACGTCCCGGTAAAGAGCGGCCGCCTGCCCCGGGTTTTCTCCGTAGCGCAGAACGGACAGCCTCTCGGCCTCCAGGGAAAGCCGCTGGGGGAAGATCTGGAGGGAGGGGAAGGTCTGAGGGAAGGTCTGAGGAAAGATCTGGGGGCAAGTTTCCCCCAAATCCTTGGGTTCTAAACTTTCAGGTTCCAAACCTTCGGGTTTCAAACTTTCGAGTTCCTGGGGAGGGCCCAGGGACGTCAGAGTCTCGTGAATGCAGGCGTCATACTCCGCCGTGTGCCGGAAAGCCTTCAGGGCCAGGCGAACACGCTCGTCCTTCGTACAGTCTCCGTCCTTCCGGAGGCGGGCCAAAACAAATGAATAGTCCTCCGGGTGGACCACTATCAGCACGTCTTCGTGATTTTTGGCGGCGGAACGGACCATCGCCGGCCCGCCGATGTCGATGTTCTCGATCAGTTCGTCCCAGAAAACGCCGGCCTCCGTGCGCCCGCTTTTTTCGGCTTTTTTCATGCGGGCCGCCACCTCTTGAAAGGGGTAGAGGTTCACGGCCACCAAATCGATGGGGACGATGCCCTCCTTTTGCAGAGCCTCTTTGTGACCGGGGTCGCTCCGCCGGGCCAGGATTCCCCCGTGAACGGCGGGATGCAGGGTCTTCACCCGTCCGCCCAGGATTTCGGGGAAGCGGGTCACGTCGGAGATGTAAATTGCGGGGATTCCCGCCTCGACAAGGGTTTTATAAGTTCCTCCCGTGGAGACGATCTCGGCTCCCAGCGCAACCATCCCCCTGGCGAACTCCGCCGCTCCTCTTTTATCCGAGACGCTGATCAGCGCGCGTTGGACTCTGCATGTCGGCATTTTCCCCGCGCCTCTTCAAATACCGGATTTTTTCGCGCCCAGGGCCAGCCCGTCGAGAGCCAAGGCGGCCAAGCCGGCAACGCCGTAGGAAATGCCCCCGTCGTCCGCGATGAAGTCGGGGGAATGAAGGGGGAAGTTGTCCTGCCCTTCCTGCCCCACGCCCAGTCGGAAGTGGGCGCCGGGAATATGTTCCAGGTAGAGGGCGAAGTCCTCCCCTCCCATGGAGGGCTCGGGAAGCGTGCGGATATGTTCTTCGCCGAAGCTGCGCCGGAAGCACTCCTGCATCATGTCGAACAGCGCGTCGTCATTGACCACGGGGGGCAGCCCCGGAAAAGCCTTGAAACTGCCCGAGCCCCGCAGCATCGCCGCGGTCCCTTCCACGATGCGGCCGGCGGCCTGGATCATCTGTCTGTTCACGTTTTTGGACAGGGTGCGTATGGTTCCCTCGATGACGACCTCCTCGGGAATGATGTTCCCCGCGGTGCCCCCCGTTATTTTCCCCAGGGTCAGCACCCCCGTGTCCAGGGGCGCCATTTCACGGGCGACGATGGACTGAAGGGCGCATATGACGTGGCCTGTGATCAGAATGGGATCGATGCAGCGGTGGGGATGCGCGGCGTGTCCCTGTTTGCCTTTGATGCGAATCTCGATGGCCTGCGCGCTGGCCAGAACCGCGCCTCTGCGGTACCCCAACGTGCCCACGGGCAGGTCCGGCCAGACGTGGAACGCAAAAATAGACTGCATTTCCGGGCTCCGCAGCACGCCGTCCGCGATCATCCGCTCCGCGCCCCCCGCTCCCTCTTCGCCCGGCTGAAAGATCAGTTTTACCGTCCCTTGAAACTCCGATCGAAGGTCGTGCAGCACCTGAGCCGCGCCCAAAAGGCAGGCCGTGTGTACGTCGTGGCCGCAGACGTGGGCCGCTCCGGCGTTCACGGACTTATAGGGCAGGTCGTTGCGCTCGTTCACCGGCAGGGCGTCCATATCTGCCCGCAGGCCCACGCATCCGCCGCCCTTCTGTCCCTGAACCAGGGCCACGACTCCCGTTCCCCCGCAGCGTTTCACATCCGAAACTCCGATTTCTTTCAGGACCTTTTCCACGAAAGCGGCGGTCGCTTCCGTCTCCATCCCCAGCTCGGGATGCGCATGAAGATGGCGCCGCCACTCTCTCACTCGTGTCTCGATCGCTTCGGCGTTGCCCAGTATATTCATCAAAAATCCTCCCCCATATTGTGGCGGAGGCGTGTGGGGATCGAACCCACCAGGGACGGCGCAAACCACCCCTCGCCGGGTTTGAAGCCCGGGCCCGTCACCAGACGAATCTCGCCCCCTTGAATAAACGCTCAGGTGAGTATCCCCTGAGACCTCCCGCGCAAGACCTCACCGGAGCGAAGTCAGGCACAGGGAACGTCCCTCTAGTTTAAACCGCGCTCCCGCAAAAGTCTATAGAAATCCCTTAGTGGCGGCCTTCAAAAGGTGCTTGGCCAGCACGGAGGTGGTAACCGCGCCCACGCCGCCAAGGGCGGGGGTGATCATGGAGACGAGGGGAGCCACGGCGTCGTAATCTACGTCTCCGCACAGTTTGCCGTCTTTCATGTTGATGCCCACGTCGATGACGATGGTGCCGGGGGAAACGAAAGCGGGAGTCACCATCTGCGCCTGCCCCGCGGCCGCAACGAGAATATCCGCTCCCCGGCAGATCTCGGGGGTATTTCTGGTTTTCCTGTGGCAAACGGTGACGGTGGCGTTTCGGTTCATCATCAACATGGCCAGAGGACGTCCGATGACCATACTCCGGCCGATGATGACCACGTTCTTGCCCGTCAGGTCCACCCCCGTGTGGGACAGCAGCTCCATGACGGCGACGGAGGTGCAGGGCGCAAACCCCTCTCCGTCCCCCGCGAAGACCTTGGCCACGTTCAAGGGGCTCATCCCGTCCACGTCCTTCGAGGGGTCGATGGACCGCCTTATCGTCTCTTCGTCCAGGTGTTTCGGCAGGGGGCGGAACAGCAAAATTCCCTGCAGATCCGGTGACGCGTCGATCTTCGAGAACTCCCCGAGAAAGTCCCCGGCATTCATCGTCTCGGGAAATTCGAAAATCCGCGTCCCGATCCCCAACTCCTCGAAGCGCCGCAGAATACCGCGCTCGTAAGCAAGATCGTCGGCCCGGGACCCGACCCGGACAATGCCCAAGGTGGGTTCGACGTGCCGCGCCTTCAACTTTTCCAGCTCCGACAGAAGCGTTTCTTTCATCCCTGCGGCGACGTTCGAACCTTTTATAATCTCAGCCATGTAAACCCTTCTTTCGTTGTCATGTGATATGATGCAAGCTAGGGAGGCTTCGTCCCCCCCCCACTGAAGTTGAATGCGAAGTTGAATGCTGGGCTTGAATACTGAACTTGATGTATAAGGGGAATGTTCGCGTGCAAACATACGAACTTGTGGCCTTCGATCTGGACGGAACTCTTCTGCGTCCGGATTCTTCCCTATCCGACTACGCAATCGACGTTCTGCGGGCAATCAACCGGCGCGGCGTCAAGATCGTCCCCTGCACGGGACGCCACTACGGAGGCGCTCTCATTCACATGAGGCGAATCGGAGTGGACACCCCAGGCGTTTTCTGCAACGGCGCACAGCTTCGTACCTCCCTGGGCGGCCACATCCTGGACGAATGTCCGCTGCTTCTCGACGACGCCCGGGAGGCGATACGCATAGGTCTGGAGATGGGAGGTCACCCCCGAGTCTACATGAACGACCGGGTTTACGTCTCCAGCGTCAATGAAGAGGACCGGGGCTACGCCCAGAGAACGGGTTCCATAATAGAACCGGTGGGGGATCTTCTCGCCTTTTTGGACAAGGGCAGCCCCATCGTCTTGAAAACCATCAACAAGATCATCAACGTGATGCCCGACCTGGAGTCCGTTCCCCTGATTTTTGAGAGAAGCAGATGTTTTTTCGACGGCAAAAAAGTCTACATCACCCAAAGCCTCTCGACCTTCGTCGAGTACATGCACTCGTGGGCGACCAAGGGAAAGGGATTGAAAAAACTGGCCGGCCGGTGGGGAATCCCCAAAGAAAAGATCCTCGTGGCCGGCGATCACTTTAACGACCTGACCATGTTCGAAGAGGCCGGATTTTCCATCGCCCCTCAAAATGCCCAGGACGTCGTCCGCGAGGCCGCCTCCTGCGTTTGCCCCGGCAACGCCGAAGACGGCGTCCCCCAAAAACTCTCGGAAATTTTCGATATTTAGCTCACGGGCGGAGTCCGCCGCCGCTGGTCATCATCGAGGCGAAGACCTTGGCGTTATTGACGATGTGGGCTATTTCCGTGTACTCGTCGGGTTGATGGGCTGTCCCGCATTCCTGCTGCCAGACCACGGCGGGGATGCCTTTACGCCGGAAGAAAGCCGCAAACGTACCTCCTCCGATGCCGCCCAGAATCGGATCGACCCCGAGAACCTCCTTTACAGAGCCCGCCAGGAGCCGGACGATATCGCTGTCCTCCGGCGTCGGGGGCGCGGCGTCGCTGCGGCCGATCTCAATCTGTATCGCCGCGCCCGTACACCGGGCCACCTCGGCTTTCACCCTTTCGGCCACCGCGATGACGTCATCGAGGGGAACGGAGGGCAGGACACGGCAGTCGAACCCGAAACGTTCCTTACCCGGAACCGTGTTGAGATTGGGAACGTTGGCAAAGCGCCGCGTCGGTTCGAAAGTGGAAATGGGAGGGTCGAACAGCTTGTCTTCTTCGAGGAACGCCTTGT
The DNA here is from genome assembly GCA_031277095.1 of Synergistaceae bacterium. GTDB lineage: Bacteria > Synergistota > Synergistia > Synergistales > Aminobacteriaceae > JAISLU01. Next base: position 31,196 of record JAISLU010000111.1, on the reverse strand, counting down.
GCAGCGCGTTGTCCACCTCGACGGAGAGCAGATTTGCCGCGCGGCAAGCGTTCAGTCCCAGGTGGGGCGTGCTGGCGTGGGCTTGTTTACCCAAGACGGTGAACTCCAGCTTCAGCCCCGATTTCTCGGAAATTTCGATAAAGTCCCCCGTCTCGCTGCCTCCGTCAGGGGCGATCACCAGGTCGTCCTCCCGGAAAAGCCCGCGCTCCAGCAGCGGCTTCACTCCGTAGGCGCTGCCCATTTCCTCGTCCGCGAGAAAACCTAGGCAAAGGGTGAAGGCGGGAACGACCCTCAGGTTCGACAGAGCCTTCAGAGCGTAAAGGGAGGCGATCAGGGCCATCCCGTTGTCGTTGACGCCCCGGCCGTAAAGCCGCCCCTCCTCCGTCACGGGGGCATAGGGATCGTGAGTCCAAAGAGAAAGGTCCCCCTCCGGAACGACGTCCATGTGAGTGAGAAAGCACAGCCGTCGCGGAGAGACGCCTTTGTACTCCAAAAACAGAGAGGGGCGGCTGCCCGTGGGGGATTTCTCGTCGTCCACCCGCTGCCACTCCACCTCCCGGAATCCCAGCTCGGACACCAGCTTTGCGATCTCTTTCGCCTTTTCTTCCTCCCCCGTGCCTCCGTTGTGGGGAGAAACGGCGGGAATACGACAAATGCGGCTCAGGGCCGCAACCATGTCGTCCCTGAGCCGTTCCACTTCACTGAAAATTTTACTTTTCACGTTTTCCACCTTATCGGTGCATTCTCTATGCACACGTCATATTGACACTTGATTTACGCACTTTGTGGATTTCGGCGTTCTATTTGAGTTTCTTATCGGCTTCTACAGAAAAACTCCCCTGAGCCTCACCACGTCGGCCACACGCTGAATGGCTGCCATGAAGGCCGCGCGCCGCATTTTGATTTTCTTGCTTTGAGCGTAGTCCCACACCAGCTTGAAGTTGCCCTTCATGATGTGCATCAGACGCTTGTTGTACTCGTCCTCGGGCCAGAAGTAACCGGACAAGTCCTGAGCCCACTCGAAGTAAGATCCAATGACGCCCCCCGAGTTGGCCAAAAAGTCGGGAACCACGATGATACCCCTTTTATCCAGAATCTCGTCTCCTTCGGGAGTTACGGGACCATTCGCCCCTTCCACGATCCACTTGGCCTTGACCTGATCGGCGTTCTTCGCGTTGACGACGCCCTCCAGGGCGCAGGGGAAGAACATGTCGCAGTCCAGGGAGACAATGTCGTCGATTTTTTCGCACCCGTCACAGGTGAAACCCTCCAGCCGCTCTCTGGGGTGTTCCTCGATGTAGGCCAGGGCTTTTTTGATGTCGATTCCCTTGGGAGAGTAATACACTCCCCGGGTGTTGCTGATGGCGACGACCTTGGCGCCGGCCTCTTCCATGGTGAGAGCCGTGTACTGGCCCACGTTGCCGAAGCCCTGAATGGCGACCCGGATGTCCTTCGGGTCCTTGCCCACAACCTTGAGCAGCTCCAGCCCGCAAGTGGCCACCCCGTATCCCGTGGCCGCCGTCCGGCCTTTAGAGCCCCAGTAGCTGATGGGCTTGCCCGTGAAAATCCCCGGCTCCACCTGGCCGTGCATCTTGCTGATGGTGTCCATGAACCAGACCATCTCCTGGCCGCCGGTGTTGACGTCAGGGGCGGGAACGTCCTTCCACGTGCCGACGATGGGCGCGATACGCGCAGCAAAGGCGCGGGACATGCGTTCTTTTTCCTTTGGAGACATGACTTGAGGGTTGCAGGAGATTCCTCCCTTACCTCCGCCGTAGGGGATGCCGGCCAGAGAGCATTTCCACGTCATCAGCATCGCGAGAGCTTCGCACTCGTCGACATCCACGTCGGGATGGAAGCGAATACCTCCTTTGGCCGGGCCGATAGCGGTAGAATGCTGCACACGATAACCTTTGAAAACATGAATCGAACCGTCGTCCATCTCCACAGGGACGGATACTTCCAGCCTCCGCTCGGAATTGCCCAGTATCGCTATCAGGTCTTCGCTGAGCCTCATCTCCTCGGCCGCACCATAGAAGTTTTTCAGCGCGGTGTCCAACAACACATTTGTGGCCGTTCTTCTCGTGACAGACATTACAAGCACCTCCACTTAAAAATGCCTCACCCAAATAATGCTCCACCCAAAATAATGCTCCATACATACACGCAAAACACTCACAACACTCAAAAACACTCGGTACGTGAAATATCGGGATTCGTTCGATACTGCGTTATCGATGATAGCATATCTTTGTCTAGAAAAGGTACGTCAAATACGAAAATTTATCTCCTGCATTTGTACTAGTGTGTTTATCAGGCGCGATCCTGGACGCGGGCGAAGGGCTCTTCCTCGTTGTCGTCCCGGCTCAAGAGGGTCACCTTCTGCTGGGCCGCCTCCAAAAATTGCCGGCTCTCCCGCACCAGGGCCACTCCCCGTTCGAACATGGAAAGCGCCTCGTCCAGGGGCAGAGTGCCTTCTTCCAGGCTCTTCAAAATTTCGTCCAGACGCTCCAGATTTTTATCGAATTTCAACCTTCGTTCTCCTTCCGGCCGGCTTATTCCCATTCTATGGTGGCGGGGGGTTTCGAGGTCACGTCCAAGACGACGCGGTTGATGCCTCGGACTTCGTTGCAAATCCGTTTTGCCACGACGTCCAGCAGGTCCGCCGGGAGCCGGGTCCAATCGGCGGTCATGGCGTCCGCGGAGTTGACGGCACGCAGCGCGAGGACCTCGCTGTAGGTGCGCCCGTCCCCCATCACCCCCACGGTCCTGACCGGCAGAAGGACGCAGAACGACTGCCAGATGCTGTCGTAGAGCCCTGCCCGCAGAAGTTCCTCCGTAAAAATGGCGTCCGCGGCCCGGAGAACGTCCAGGCGTTCTTTCGTTATTTCGCCGAGACAACGCACGGCCAGCCCCGGTCCGGGAAAGGGATGCCGGTCTACGATAGCGCCGGGAACTCCCAGCCGGCGGCCGATTTCGCGCACCTCGTCCTTGAACAGGTCCCGCAGGGGCTCCAGCAGCTTCAACTTCATATGCTCCGGCAGCCCGCCTACGTTGTGGTGGGACTTGATCACCGCCGAGCCCTTTTTGCTGCCGCTTTCGATCACGTCCGGATAGATCGTCCCCTGTAAAAGCCACTCCACCTGGCCGATCTTGCCGGATTCTTCGTCGAAGACGTGGATGAAAAGCTCTCCAATGACCTTGCGCTTGCTCTCGGGGTCCGTGACGCCGGCAAGACGCCCCAAGAAAAGGTCTGAGGCGTCCACAGGGAGAACGGACAACCCCAAACCGTCGTAAGAAGCCAGGACTTGAGCGGCTTCATCGAGACGCATCAAACCGTGATCCACAAAAATGCACTTCAGTTGTCTGCCTATCGCCCTGTGAACCAGGGCGGCAGCGACGCTGGAGTCCACGCCCCCCGACAGGCCGCAGACGACGCTATCCCCTCCCACGCGGACGCGAATTTCCTCCACGGACCGCTCTATCCAGTCCCCCAGGTCCCAGTCGCCTTTGCAGCCGCAGATATCGAACAGGAAATGCCTCAAAACAAGGGAACCGTGCTGGGTATGCCCCACCTCCGGGTGGAACTGGAGACCGAAAAAACGCCCGTCGTCGCTTTCCATCGCCGCGATCACTCCATGTTTCGTGTACGCTATGGCGCGAAAGGCGGGGGGAACCTGTTTCACCCGGTCTCCGTGGCTCATCAGGACGTCGAAGGAGTCCGGAATCTCCTTGAGCAGACGGGACGCTCCTTCTCTTTTAATGGGCGTCGTGCCGTACTCGGGTTTTTCGCCGCTGACGACCTGTCCTCCCAGGTACTTGGCCAAAAGCTGCATCCCGTAGCAGACACCCAGCACGGGAACGCCCAAATCCAAAATCTCCCTCTCCACGGCGATGGCTCCCTCGTCGTTGACGCTATCGGGGCCTCCCGAGATCACGACGCCCGACGGAGCGCCTTCCCGAACACGCTCCACCGGTACGTCCCACGGCAACACTGTGCTGTGGATATTCATTTCGCGCACACGCCGAGCGATCAACTGAGTAAACTGCGATCCGCAGTCGATGATTACGATATTATCCAACCGACCAACCTCCCCATTCGACGATCCGCCGATACGGGGCGAATCATGCAAAAACAGTCGCCGTTATTGTTGACTTGCGTCCTGAGGTGCCCAATATTCCGTAAAAACCAGCTTCCCCGATGTCCCTCTGTGTACGGCGGCCGGTTTGTTGAGCGGGTTGTGGGTTTTCTCGTCCACGGTCCAAACGAAGTGGGTCACCTGAAGTCCTTTTGTCTTTTCCATCGCGTCCCGTATTGCCGGCCCCTCCGCCTTGCCGGCCCGGGTGATGGCGTCCGCGATGAACAGCACCACGTCATACGCCGCAACCAGGTTGGTGGGTTCCGTGGCCTTTTTCCCGAACTCTTTTTCATAGGCTTCGTTGAGTTCCAGCACCTTGGGGTCGGTGTAACTCATGGCTTGAATCCAGAAGGTTCCCTCCATCGCGTCGTTCCCCGCGATCTCGAACATGTTGGGGCTCACCCCGTCCCCTCCCATAAAATGCGGTTTCCAGCCGGCCTCCACCGCTTGCTTGATGACCAGCCCCATTTCTTTGTAAAGCATAGTCATGGCCACGGCATCGGCGCCCCAATTTCTCGCCTCGGTGAGTTGGGCGCGAAAATCCACGTCGCCCCCCCGGAAGGCCCAAAACTTGTGGTCCACTCCGAGTTCCTCCGCCCGCTTCTGGGTAAATTCCGTCAATCCTTCGGAGTACGCATCTCCGATGTCGCCCAGGATCGCTATTTTCTTTGCCCCGCACCGCTCCACCAGATAATCCGCGATAACCCGCCCTTGGTAGGGGTCGGTGTATGCGATGCGAAACATGTAAGGACGCACCTTGCCCGTATCGGGATCCACCGTCACCGCCGGGTTCGTTGCGGCAGTGGCCACAGCGGGCACCTGATTTTTATCGGCGATGGAGGCGATGGCAAGCTGGATGCTGCTGTAGTTGCTGCCTCCGATAGCGACGACTTTGTCCTCGAAGATCATGCGTCTCACCGCGTTGACCGCGTCCTCGGGCTTTCCTTTGGTGTCGTAACAAACCAGCTCCACGGGTCTGCCCAAAAGCCCGCCTTTCTCGTTGATAGTTTTGACGCAGAAGGTGGCTCCCGCTTCTTCCGCCTGCCCCCAAACGGCGCCGTCGCCTGTGATGGCCGCCAAATACCCGATGCGTATGGGCTCCGCTCCCCACGCCCAACCGGACGCGCAAATCAACAGGGCAACCGACAGCAACACTCTCGAAAACTTTTTCATGGATTACGTCTCCTCCTGACACGATAATACGTTACGATAACACGTTAACAATGGCACCCATTCTACTACAACGAAACTTTTAACGAGACTTTAAAGAGGTCTTTTTGGATCCGAACGTCTCCTCTGTAAGATCTCAGTTACAAGATCATACAAGACATTCAAGATTGCTCATACAAGAATTACAAGATTTCTGTAAAATTTTATTTTGGTTAAATAAACTTTTACGAAAATTTTCCACCTGTAAGGCGCTTCATAATGATATCATGAGCCCGACGTCCTAAATTTTATAAGGGAGGCCATTTTTTTATTATGTGGAAAAATCTCAAAATCAGGGGAAAATTATTGTCGGGATTTGGTTTGCTGTTGTTCATTTTTGCGGGCGCCATCGGCTGGGGATGGACGAGAGTGAACAGCGTCAAGGAAGGCAATGTTTTTTTAGCGCAAACCAACGTTCCGACTATGCTTTTGAACACCAACCTCGACAGGGACATTCAAAGTTTGGCATTGGCGGTGCGCACGTATCAGTACAAAGAACGAGACTCCGAGTTGAACGTGATCAAAAACCTGAGAGACAAGACCCAAAGAGAACTCGATACCGCCAAAGCCAATTACGCCAGGGATTCCCGCCTTACGGGCTTGAAGCCGCTGGTGGAAAAAGTCATTCCCGCTTTCACTACTTACACCGAAAACATCAATAAGGTCATATCCGCGGTATCCAAGAAAAACCAGGCGTTCGACAATATTGAAACCGTCGGAAAAGAGCTGCGCACCTTGGCGGAGGAAATGGTGGACATGCAATACGGCGAGATGAAAGACGACGCCGCCGTGGAATCGAGAGTCCTCCGCCGGCTGGAGCGCATCCAGACCAGCGCGGCCATCAAGTCGGCGGTGATCGAACTTCAGGGCTCGATCCGGAGCGCCGTCGGCCACGAGAACCTGGAAGAAATTCAGGGGACGAAGGCCATGATCGAAAATATCGTCGCGCAATGCAAAACCCTGCGTCAAATAACCACCCAGGCGAATATGCAGGCCCCCATGGCCAAGCTGGAGGAAACGGGGGTAAAGTACCAAAAAGCCATCGACGATTTTGTAAAAGTCTACATGAACCTGCAAGAACTCCATGAACAGCGCCTTTCTCTCATGGAGGAGCTGGACCGCAGTTCCTCGGAGGGCTCCTCCGCCTCCCAAAACAACGTGAAGATCGTCGCCGAAAGCAGCGTGGAAGATCTCGACGGCGCCATAGACGTCCTGCTGCTGTCCACCCTCGCCGCCATCGTCTTGGGTTTGTGCATCGCCTTCTTGATTGCCAGAAGCATTGCCCTTCCCCTGGGCACCATCGTGCAATTGGCCCTGCGCGCCGGGGAGGGTGACTTGACCATAGGGCGCCAGGATTTCCGGTACGAGGGCCACGATGAACTGGGAACCCTGATCGACGCGCTGACCGACATGATAGCATCCCAGGAACACACCCTTGTCCGGGCCATCGACGTGACCGAGAGCGTGTCGGAAGGGGCCCAAAGCCTGTCGAGCCTTTCCGAGAAAACCAACGCGGCCATGGAAGAAATCAAGGCCGCGATAGACCAAGTCTCCTCCCTCGGCGAAAACAACGGCGCGGCTCTGGAGGAGTGTAACGCCGGCGTGGAGGAAATGAGTGCCGGCGCCGACACCGTCGCTCAATCCTCCACGGACTGCGCGGCCTTCATCGTCCAGACCACGGGCGCGTCCCACAAAGCTATCGAGACCGTCAACGGCGTCATCCAAAAAATGCGGAACGCCAATGAAACCTCCAACCGCAATGAAGAAAAAATGAGGCATCTGGTGGAGGCGGTGGATAAAATCGGCGGATTTGTGACCGTCATCACCGGTATCGCCAAACAAACCAACCTGCTGGCGCTGAACGCCGCCATCGAAGCCGCCCGGGCCGGCGACGCGGGCAGAGGCTTTGCCGTGGTGGCCGAGGAAGTCCGCAAGCTGGCCGAGGAATCCGCCCGCTCCGCCCAGAGCGTCAACGAAATCATCTCTCTTTTACAGAACAGCGCCCAGGAGAGCATCGAGACCACCATCGAGTCCGGGAAGCTCCTGACGGAAGCTCTGGAGGAGGCCGACAGGGCGCAAAGCGAACTGAACGCCGCCGTGACGGAGATGAACAGAGCCAACGACGCCATCCAAAATATCGCCGCCGTGGCCCAGGAACAGGCGGCATCCAGCAAAGAGGTGGCGACGGCTATCGACAGCGCCACCCGCACGACCATGGAGGTGGTGGAAAACATCTCGAATGTCCGGCGCTCCAGCGAGGCGACGGTGGAGGCCGCCCATAACGTGGCGAACCAATCGGAGTCCATGGCCCGGTACGCCCAAAGCCTGAAAGAAGTCCTGGCGCGGTTCAAGACCAAGGAACAGCCCCTCTCCCCCAAAAAAGCCCTGCATGCCTGACAAAACTGAAAAGGAGGTGAAAATGGGCTTTAGGCAAATGAGACAGCGGATTTTGCAGACGTCGGTTATGGGTTCGATCGCGGTTTGAGTTTAATTTGAGTGTGAATTTAATTTGAGTGTGAATTTGATTTTTGTCTTGAGGATGATTTTGGTTCAAAGAGGATTTTATTTAAAACGGATTTTATTTAAATCTGAACGGAGGGTTTAAAAAATGAAAAAAGTTTGTTTTTTGCTGATCGTCATGAGTTTGATGGCTTCCTGCGCTTCCGCCGATATTTTTAAAGAACAGGACCTCATTGTTTTAGACAAGGAAAAAGCCGGCGGCGGGACAGGCGTGCTGTACGGCAGATACGCCTTTACGCGAGACATGCCGCCCATGGAGAACCCCGTCAGGGAAATCGGCTGGCTGACGCTCAAACCGGGAGATTCCATCGGCTTCCATAAGCATGAGGTCAACGAGGACATCTACGTGATCGTCTCGGGCACGGGGCTCTTCAAAAACGACGACGGCAAAGAATTTGAAGTGAAACCCGGAGACATCACCATCGCACGCAAGGGACAGTCTCACGCCCTGAGCAACACCGGCAAAGAAGACCTGGTGTTCATTTCCGTCATCGCCGGGGAGACTCCTAAATAAAATAATAAGAGCGTGAAGAGCGGCTCAGCGGCCCGTCGCTTTGCCGTCCTTTACCCGAACGCCCTCCAACGCCAGGAGGGCTTCTTTTCTTTTCAACCCGCCGGCGTATCCCGTGAGAAGCCCGTCGCTCCCCACCACCCTGTGGCAGGGAATGAAGAGGCTCAGGGGATTGCGTCCGGTGGCCGACCCCACGGCGCGGGGACTCGATTTCAGCTCCGCGGCCAACTGCCCGTAGCTGGCGGTGCATCCGTACCCGATCTCCCCGATGCCCGCCCATACCTTTTGCTGAAAGGCCGTTCCCTGGGGCCGGAGGGGAACGGTAAAACGGCGCAGCTCCCCCTGAAAATAGCGTTCCAGCTCCAAGGCCGCCTTCTCCAGCAGATCATTTTTCCCCTCTCTCCAGTCACTGGCTCGCCAGCCACTGTCCCCCCAGCCCTCCAGCCGGGGAAAATACTTTTGCCCCACAAACCACGCTCCGCACAACGCGGGCTCGTCCGCCGCGGACCCGTCCGACGCCAAAAGCACCTCGCCCAACGGCGTGGCGCACCTCATCCACTCCCTCATGGTCCCCTCCCCTTTTCGTGTCCAAGCCACAGGTACATGGCCGCATAGGCCCTCCAAGGACGCCAGCGCTCCGCAATTTCCAGAATCTCGCCGGGAGGGATGTTCCCCATCGCGGCTTTGACGGCATAGTCGGTGTGAGGAAAGGCATCCGGCCAATCCAGAGCCCTCATGGCGATGTACTGCGCCGTCCATTCCCCTACGCCGGGAAGTTTTTTCAGGTCTCGAATCTGCCCCTCGATGTCCGCTCTGGGCTCCAGCCCCCCGGACAAAGCAAACTCCGCAAGGGCATGAAGGGCCCGCTGACGGCTTCGGACAACCCCCAGACGCCCCAGAGTGTCGCCGCTGGTTTCCAGGAGTTTCTGGGGGGTGGGGAAAAAACGGTAAAGGCCCGGAAACGGCGTGTCTGCCTTTTCCCCCAGTTCTGAAGCCAGTCGAGTCGCCAGCGTACGCGCCGCTTTCACCGTGATTTGCTGGCCCAGAACAGCCCGAACACCCATTTCAAAGGCGTCGAAACACCCCGGAAGGCGAAGCCCGGGTCTCGCGTCCGCCATGTCTCCGAGAACCTGTCTTATCTCCCCGGGGCGGCTGTCGGTGTCGAAAAGCCGCTTCAATCGGGCTGTCACGCAGCTCAGGACGGGGACCAGGGAAAGAGAAACGTCCACCTTGAGCGCGAAGTTTTCCGCAGCCCCGTCTCCGTCGCAGGAGACGGCGATCCACCCTTTGCGGCAATCGCCCTTCGACCTCAGCGCCGCAACACGCCGGTAGGCGGAGTCCTTCACCTCCTCCACCCCTTCAACGGCCCGGGGCATCAAAAAATTCAGCAGTTCCCGCCAAGCGTAAGGCGGATGGCAAAGGATGCGCACCGAGACACAGTCCATGCCACTGCCCGCCGGGGCGCGGCGCAGCTCCGTGGGGTTGCAGCGGCAGTGTTCGCGGAAAAGGGCGTTCATGCGCCGCACGCTGCCGAACCCGGAAGCCATCGCGACCTGAGTGAAGGACAGTTCCGTTTCCAGAATCAGACGACGGGCAAAAAGCAGTCTGCAGGTTTGACCGTATCGAACGGGAGAAACTCCGTAGCGGGCGGCAAATACCCGGCGCAAATGCCGGTCGCTCACCCCCAGGGACGCGGCGATCTTTCCGATCCTCCCCCCCTCTCCGTACTGCAGCGCTCTCGCGGCAAGGCTGACGAGCCTTTTTTCACTTTCTACCCTTTCTTCACTTTCTTCATCGAGGTCCATGCCCTCTTTGAGACTTACGCTTTCGTTCAGCGCCATGTTTTCCTCAATACATATTCTTTCCTCGATATCTATCCTTTCATCAATATCTATACCGTCATCGATATCTATGCCTTTGCCGGGGGGCAGGTCAGGGCGGCAGCGCAGACAGGGCCGAAAACCCGCGTTTTCCGCCGCCGCGGCCGAGTCGAAGAAACGGCAGTGTTCGCGCTTAGGCCGCCGGGATGGGCAGACTGGGCGGCAATAAATTTTCGTAGTGGTCACACCGAAGAAAAACCGTCCATCGAACCGTTTGTCCCTGCTTTTCAATATTTCGTACAAATAATCGTCATCGTAAACATGCGTATCGCTCATCATAGGCGCAATATAAAGTTTTCTGCAAAGAATGTCCAGTCGTTTTCGGACATCTTCGTTCTAAAAGCATCGTAAAGCCGTCTGTACTGCGGGGCGCTGTTGGCATAAAAAGACCGATCATGTTAAACTTTCTTACTGTTTCTTCCCGAAAAAAATAATATATAGAGAAGATAATAGTTGTTGTGATTTCAGGCAAGATTTTTGTGATTTCAGGTAAGGAGGTCGTTTTATGTTGCGTGTTTCGTGTCTGTGGATTTTGCTGGCGTTGGTGGTCAGTGCCGACGTGACGCCGGAAGCGACGGAGATGTTGCTGACGAGAGGCAAGGGCGAAAAAGACGTTTGGATCGCCAATGTTTTTTATTCCTGCCGGCAGGGCAATGCGTTTGCCATGGTGAGAAACGGTGTGCCCGAGGAGGAAGCGGAGGGGTACGATATCGTGGATACGGGGCAGTTACGTGTTTACGTTCCGCACAATATGAAGTTCGAGAACGATACCCCCAAAATCGTCGTCTTTCCCCGCAAAACCGGAAAACGCGACGTGGGTGTTCCCAACGTCCTCGATCCTTGATTAGATGCGGTTAGATGCGTTAAATCGGATGGTCAGCCGCTCACGCGTTGGGCGGCCGGCCTACGGCTGACCTTCTGCGCCGTACGTGCGGTTCCGTATACGGCGGTTCAATATATCAAAGATATTTGCTCGCCTCTTTGATGCTCAGCGCCGCCATTTCCTCTCGATGGCGGTCGATAAAGCCGCGAACCCATTCGGGGAATGAAGATTCAGAGGTGAAGTTTTTGAGAACTGTTGAGGAATGTCCCTGGAGAATTTTTGCGGCACTGACGGCGGCAGTCGTTTTGATCTCCGCTGGGTATGGCCTTTTGCCTCGCTGGGCGTTGGAACGGGACAATCGAAACGTGGCGATTGTCGTCGATTACCGAGAGACGTTGCCTATGGCCCATGAAGCGGGCCTTGCGCCGGAAGCCGCGCTGGATTTTTTGAGAGAAAAAGGCGTGAGCGGTTTGATGGTCAAGGAATACACGCCCGAGGATGCCCCCTACGAGGTGGGCCCGGATTTCGAGGGATTGAAGGCCGGCAGGGCGGCAAACATGCCGATTTTCTACCGCGTCGCCCCGGCGCCCATGTGGCAGTTGCGGCAGTCTCTGGAAACTACGGGACGCATTTTATCCGAGTATCCAGAGGTGGCGGTCGTCGCGCCCTCCGGGGAGATCGCTCTGGGCTACCCGGATCTTGCGCCTCTGGCCTCTCTTTTAAAAAAACACGGCGTGCCCGTCGCCCAAATCGAGTTTTCGCGTCAGCTCGGCGCGTCTCAGTTGGACTGGCTGGCGTTTCCCAACCTCATCCCGCTGCACAGCGTGACGAACGAAGAACTGCTCGCCCGGAGGATCGGCAGGGAGCGGCTGCACGACCGTTTTGTCCGCGCCGCGGTGGAGCGGTCCGTGCGCCTTTTGGTGCTGCGGCCCGCGGCCTCCGGCAACGTGGCGTCCTCCCTGGAGAGTTTCGGGGAAGAAGTGAGGCGCCTGACGGAGGATCTACGCTCCCACGGTCTCCAAGGGATCTGGCCCCGTCCGATTTTTGCCGACCGTCCAGGGTGGCGCATGTACTGGACCTCGGCGCTGGCGTGTTCCCTGGCCTTTTTGTTGTCCCTGACCCGCTATCTGCGGCGCATGAGGGGAACTCTGGGCAGGCCGATGCCTGTGAGGGAAGTCGTTTTATTCGTTCTTCTCGCGGGGGTTTCCGCCTCGGCCGCGTGGAAAATCGGCGCTTTCGCCAGAATACTGGGGGCCGTGTCCGCCGCTTTCATCGTGACGGAGGCCTCCTTGACCGCCCTGGACGCCGCGAGGGCTCGGCGTTGCTGGGGAACCCTCCTGGAGGCCTTCTTTTTAATGGCCGCGGGGGGCTTGGCCGTAGCGGCTCTTTTCAGCGAACCCGTCTATATGCTGCGGCTCAGGACCTTTTCAGGGGTGAAGCTGACGGTGCTTCTGCCCCCGCTTTTGGTGGTGCTGCACGACATGCGCCGCCGCATCCACCCCGAATCTCTGACCGAATTTCTTTCGCGCCCGCCTCTTTGGGGAGAGTTCTTTCTCGGGCTCATCCTCTTGGTGTTCCTGGCTCTGGCCTTGTTTCGCAGCGACAACGTCCAATTCATCCCCGGCCTCGAGGCCAAGGTCCGCGAGACCCTGGAGCGTTTTTTGGTGGCCCGGCCCCGCAGCAAAGAAATTTTCGTCGGTTATCCTTGCCTTTTGCTTTATATTTTCGCGGTCAAGTCCGATCTTTGGGCGCGTTACCGCGAGGTCCTGCGGCTGGGGGCGGTGTTGGGTTTTTCCTCCGTGATCAATAGCTTCTGCCACTACCACACGCCCCTGTTTTTTATTTTGCTTCGTGAATTTCACGGGCTGTGGGTGGGAGCGGTCCTGGGGATCGCTTCGGTGTTCGCCGTGCAATACGGCCTCCTGCCCCTGTGGCGGAAGGTCCGTTTTCTGGCGGAGTGACCGTGACCCCCCTCAAACGCTATCGGGTGGCTTTGGCCGGTTACTACGGCTTCGGCAACCTGGGGGACGAGCTTTTGCTGGAGGCCGCGGTTGCATCCCTTTTGCGCTGCGGCGTTGCACGTGAGCGCATGGTGGTGCTGTCCAACGACCCTGGCGATTCTCGGCGAAAGCTGGGCGTGGAGGCCGTCGATCGATGGAAAGTCAGGCAAATTTGTCGTGTATTGGGGCAAAGCGAAACGCTTTTGCTGGGGGGAGGGGGGCTGTTTCAGGACGTGACCAGCCTGGGTTCGTGCGTATATTATTGGGGGCTCGTGAGAGGGGCGGTTATTCGGGGAGCGGTTCCTTGGGCCTTGGGTCAATCTCTGGGCCCTCTGGGCTCGGGCCTTGCCCGCCGGCTGGCCAGAGACGCCCTGAGACGCTGCCGTGTGGTTCAGGTGCGGGACAGGGCGGCCTTGTCCCTTTGCGAAAGCTGGGGGGTGCGCGCCCGATGGGGACACGATCCGGTGTTTACTCTGGGGGACGTTTTTTCCCTGGGAAATCCCGCAAGCGACGCTGCGCCGGATAAAATGCTGCTGGTAAACCTTCGGCCCTGCGCCGGGGATTTGCCTCAGCGTTTCGCCGAGGCCCTTTCCCTTTACGCCTTGGCCTTCGCGAGGGACGTTGGGGGAGAGGCCGTCGGCGTCGCTCTTTCGGAAGAAGACGAACGCCTCATGCTGCGCTTCATGGAGGAAAAACGTCTTCCGTTGGCGCGTGTGGAGCGCGTTGCGACCCTTTCCGATGCCCTTCGGGTTTTTCACGGCGCGAAGGCGGCGGTGGGGATGAGGCTGCATTTCGCGATCCTGGCGGTCCTGGCCTCGGTGCCTCTGACCGTCGTGCCCTACGACCCCAAAGTTCAGGTATTCGCCTCGGACCGGGAGATCCCCGTTTGGGACGGAGGGCCCCTTCCCGCGCCGCAACTGGCCGAGGTTCGTCCTCTTTCGCCGGAGTTTTTTCGGGAGGAAATCGACGCCATCTGCCGAGATGTTGTGAGATTTTGATGTGAAATCTTGATCTGAAATCTTGATCTGAAAACTTGATCTGAGATCTTGACGGATCATGATTCTGCGATCACAACGAGCAATGAAAATAGACGGGAATCTATCTTCGTAGGAAAATGCTTTACAGTTCGACAAAAGAGTGGTGTTTACGATGGACGCTGTTGTTTTGACGGAACTAGAAGCCCGTGCGTTGGACGTCAGACGCGACATAGTCCGTATGCTGGGTATCGCCCGGACCGGGCACATGGCGTCGTCCCTTTCCGCCGCGGATATCCTCGTTTGGCTTTACGGCGCCGTGCTTTCGGTTCGCCCGGCGGAACCCCTCTGGGAGGACCGGGACCGTTTCGTCCTCAGCAAGGCGGCGGCGAGCCCCACGCTGTACGCCGTGTTGGCGGACCGAGGTTTTTTCCACCGGGACGCCCTGTGGGGATACCGCCAACTGGGCAGCACCCTCCAGGCGTTCGCGGACTCCCGCCGGACGCCGGGGGTGGACGTCTCCTGCGGGGCGCTGGGGGTAGGCCCGGGGATCTCCCTGGGGCTGGCGCTGGCGTTTAAAAAGCGGACTCCCGAGCCTCGCGTCTTCTGTCTCATAGGAACACGGGAACTGCAGGAGGGATCGGTGTGGGAGTCTCTGATCGTCTCCGTGCGCCATAAACTCAACAACTTGATCTTCATTGTGGATAAAAACGACGGAATTCTCGACGACGGCTTGGAGGAGAAGTTCCATTCCTTCGGCTGGGCCGCTGTGAGCGCGGATGGGCACGACATGAACTCCCTGAACGGCGCCTTCGAATCGCTGCCCTCTCACTGTCCGCGGCTGTTGATCGCGAAGACTCTGCGAGGCAAGGGGATACCTTCCCTGGAGCGGGGGACGCCGGCCGGAGGGGCGGGTCCTCGGACGACGGACGATCTTTTGAAAGAACTGGAGGGTCTCGACGATGTCGGCACCGAAGAAAAGCCTGGGAGAAGCCTATAAGGACGCCCTTTTGTCTCTGGCGGAATCTCGCTCCGATTTGTTCGTTCTCGACGCGGACTTGGGGTCCTTCAGGGAGGACTCCGAGTTCGGGCAGCGGCATCCCGACCGATATCTGAACATCGGAGCGGCGGAGCAAAATCTGGTTTTGACGGCCGCGGGCATGTCCATCGCGGGTATGTGCGTGTACGCCTCGGCCTGTTCTTCGTTTCTCACGGGACGGGCTTACGGGCAAATCCGCTCGGCCATCGCCCTGCCGGGGTTGCCGGTCCACCTTGTGGGCAGCCACGCGGGGGTCACGGTGGGGGAGGACGGCGCGATTTACCAGATGCTGGAGGATATCGCTTTGATGCGGGCGCTGCACGGGGTGGCGCTTCTCGTCCCGTCCGACTACACCTCGGCATACGCCTTGTGTCTGGCGACCGCCGACATGAAGGGGCCGTCCTACATCCGCCTGGGGCTTCCCCAGCAGCCGCTGCTCTACGAACCCGGCGACGCGGACTTTCACGTGGGGGGTGGGCGGATCTTGCGGGAAGGGGATCAAATAACGATTTGTGCTTGTGGTATCATGGTGCGAGAGGCTCTGGAAGCGGCGAAGGTTTTGAACCAGCAGGAGATCGGCGCGGAAGTTATCGATTGTTATTGTCTGCACCCGTTCCCAGCGCGGTTGATTTTGTCCTCCTTGCAGCGGACAGGGTGCTGCGTGACGGCGGAAGAGCATTTCCTGCCGGGAGGGCTATTCGAACTCGTGGCTGGGCTGGCTGCGCGGGAGTATCCCGTACCCGTACAGCCGGTGGGAGTCAAGACCGATTTTGGGCAAAGCGGTTCGGCGGAAGACCTGAAGGAATACTACGGGCTCACGGCGGATCAGATCGTCAACGCCGCGGTCTTGGCGTGGACCATGCGCCGCAGGTAGCCGCGAGAATTTATAACCGTTTTTTTATAAAGGGGAAACGTCCCGATGAGAATAAAATTTTCGGGTGTCACCAAGGTGTTCAAGCCCGATATCGTCGCGTTGAAAGATGTCCATCTGGAGATCGAAAAAGGGGAGTTCGTCTACGTGGTGGGCGCCACGGGCTCGGGAAAGTCCACTTTGCTTCGGATGATTACCCGCGAGGTTCTGCCCACCAAGGGGACCGTTTCGGTGGGGGACACTAATTTACGGAAAATGCGCCTGGGCGACATTCCGTACTACCGGCGGGACGTGGGTTTGGTGGCCCAGGATTTCAAGCTCATTCCCCATCTGACCGTGCTGGAGAACGTGTCCTTCGTGATGGAGGCCATGGCCGTCCCCGCCAAGATGGTGGAATATCGGGCCAGCAAAGTCATCGAACAAGTGGGCCTTTGGCGCCGGCGCTTCATGAAACCTCCTCAGCTTTCGGGGGGCGAACAGCAGCGTGTGGCCATCGCCCGGGCCCTCGCCAACTCCCCGTCGCTTTTCGTCGCGGACGAGCCCACAGGAAACTTGGATTTTCGCACCTCCGCGGACGTCATGAAAATACTCCTGTCCATCAACGCGGCCGGGGTGACGGTGGTCATGACCACCCACAATCAATACATCGTCGATTCCTACCGCCAGAGGGTCGTCGAACTGAACGCCGGCCGGGTGGTTCGGGACGAGCACGCCGGAAGGTATACGCCGGATGACGACGTTTAGTTATATCCTGCGGGATACCGGGCGCCTGCTGGTAAGGCATTGGTTTTTGGGCATACTGACCTTGATCACGGCGGCGGTTATGATGTGGATACTGGGTATCACCACGCTTTTTTCCCTGAATATCCAAAATCTGCTCCAGAAGCTGGAGAGCGAACTGGTCGTTCAGGCCTACGTCAGAAAGGGCAGCGAGGTGGGGAAGGTGGCGGAAACTGTCCGTGGTATGGAGTCCGTCACGTCCTTGACCGCGCTGTCCCCCGAGGAAACCCTGACGAAGCTCCAGACCCGAATGGGCAGCCAATCCCGGGCGCTGGATTTGATCGGGGAAAACCCTCTGCCCTGGAACTTCGAGATCCGGGTGAGGAGCGCGTCGGAAGTTCCCCACCTGGTGCGGACTTTGATGGCGATGCCGGAGATCGAGGACGTGGTCTACGCAGGCTTGGTGGTGGAGCGGGTCGCCGCCATATCCCGGGTGGCCTCCAAGGCCGCGGCGCTCATGTTCGCCCTCTCCATCATGATTACGTCTCTGGTGGTCTACAACACTATCCACATCTCCCTTTACTCCCGGCGGGAGGAGATCGCCATCATGTTCCTGGTGGGGGCGACCCGCAGTTATATTTCGACGCCCTTCGTCCTGGAGGGAACTTTTTTGGCCCTTGTGGGGTCCATGATCGCGGTGACGGGCATCACGTCGGCCTACTTTCCCGGAATACGCCTTCTGAAGCAGAGCTTGCCCTTTCTCAGCCTGGTGGCCGACCTTCGCACCATCGGTCAGTTCGGGGTGCTGCTGGTGGGCTTCGGCGCCACCCTGGGCTGGGTATGCAGCTGCATCGTGGTGACGCGCTTCATGAACTCCACGACGAAACCGTTGTAAAGGGGCCTGGAGGATTTGTCGGAAGATTTGTCGGAGGATTTGCGCAAGAGGGGGCCCGCGGGCGGCGTCTTCTCAAAGAGAGCGGTTTGTCTGGCCCTTCTGCTTCTTCCGGTTCTCCTGCTCCTTGTGTTCCGGGAGTATAGGGCATGGGCGGCCCCGGCGGATATCGACTCCCAGATTGCCGCGGAGGAGCGACGGAGGAAAGAACTGGACCGAAAGCTGGAGTCGTACCGAAGCACCATCCGTCAGATGAAGGTGAAAGAAAACGACTTGCTCGTGCGCATCGACCAGTCTCAACAGGCCACGGAGAAGGCCCGGCAGGAAATGACGATTTTGGAGTACCAGATCAGCAAACTACAGAAAAACATCGCCGTCTTGAACGAGGAAATGGACCGGACCCAGAACAAGATTCAGGACTTGGCTTCCGCCCTGAAACAACGTCTAATCCACATCTCCAAGTACGGCACCTCCGAGGAGCTTCTTCTGATTTTCTCGGCCGAGAACACCCACCAGGTCCTGGATTCCGTCTATCTTTTAGGAAAACTTGCCGCCCACGACCAGTTCTTGATCGAGCAGCTTCAAAGCAAAAAACAGGAGATCGAACTGTCCCAGCAGACCCTGGAAAGCCACCGCGACCGCCTGCTGCAGCAGTCCCGGTCCCTCGATCAGGAGCGCAAGAAGTACCATTCCACCATCAAACAGACCAACACCTTTTTGAGCGATATCCGCCGCCAGAAAGCCCTGGCCGAAAGGGCCGCAAAAGAGATGGAAGAGGCTCAGAAGGCGGTGGGGCAGACGATCCTGACCTTGATGCGGCAGAGGAAAGAGCGGGACGAGGCGGCGAAAAAAGCCGGAGGCAAGGGCAGCACGGACTACTTGGCGGGAAGGATCGCGCGGGGCAGGGGGTCCATGTTCGACTGGCCCCTGCGCGGCCCGATCAGCAGTCCTTTCGGTTCGCGGGTACACCCCGTGTTCAAGACGAAGTCCTTCCACTCGGGCCTGGACATCTCCGCCCCCCGGGGGACGGCGGTCAAGGCGGCGGCTCCCGGCGAGGTGCTGTTCGAGGGATGGATGAGGGGTTACGGCCAGGTGATCATCATCGACCACGGGCGCAATTACTCCACCGTCTACGCTCACATGTCCTCCACTCGGGTGAAGGAGGGGACGGTGGTCAACGCCGGAACCGTGGTGGGGGCGGTGGGCAACACCGGGACGACCACAGGCTATCACCTCCATTTTGAAGTGCGCATCGGCAGCACCGCAAAGAACCCGCTGGATTATCTCAAGCGTTGAGGAAAATTCAGGAAAAAATCGAAGAAGCCTGTGAATTATTTCGAGAGGAGCGCGGGATTCATGAAGAAAGTTTTGGCGTTTGTCGTGACATTGCTATTTTTGTGCTTCCCGCGGGGGGGATGGAGCGCGCCCGCGGCGGAACTGGACGGGGAAATAGCGATACAGGAAAAAGCTCGCGACGAGCTGAACAAAAAAATACAGCAATACAACGAAACGGCGCAAAAAAAAGCCCAGCAGGCGCGAGGCCTTTTGGGGCGCATCACCAATCTACAGCAGGACTCCAAAATGGCCCAGCAGCAAATCAAGCTCCTGGAGCTGCAGTCGAACAAGCTCCAGAGATCCATGATGGAGCTGAACCAGGAGATAGAGACGACATCCCGCAGGGTCGACAGCCTCATCGGCGAACTGAGGGTTCGCGTGGTCAATATGTACAAGTATGGCTCTCGTGAGGGCCTGAATCTGCTGCTGTCCGCGGAGAACACACACGAAGCCGTCGCGTCCGCGTATCTTTTGAGGAGGCTTTCCCGGTACGATCAAGTGGTGATCGAGGAGCTGCTGGCCAAAGTGGCCGAGTTGGAGCAAGGCAAACGCAGCATGGAGAAAAACAGAGAACAGCTTTCGGCGCGGACGAAGGAGCTGAACGCCCAGCGCGAGCGGAACGATTCTTCCATCAACGAGACCAACATGATTTTGTCCGGCATTCAGCGAGACCGGCAAAAAGCCGAGGCGGCCGTGAAAGAAATGGAGCGGGCCCAGCAGGAGATAGGACGCACCATTTTTACCCTGCTGGAGAAAAAAAAGGGCCGCGAGCCCGAAGGGAAAAAACCTCAGACCGCCCTCGCCGTTCCGGCCCCCCAATATCCCGCCCTCGGCCGGGGGTCCCTGCTGGACTGGCCCCTTCAAGGGGCGATCGACCGGCCTTATGGTTCCCACGTACACCCGGTTTTCAAAACGAAATCCTTCAACTCGGGGATAGATATCCGCGCCGCCTCAGGTACCCCCGTCAAGGCGGCCGGTCCCGGCCAGGTGCTGTTCGAGGGGTGGCTTCGAGGTTTTGGGCAGGTGGTCATCATCGATCACGGGCAAAATATTTCCACGGTTTACGCCCATCTGGCGTCCACGCGGGTTAAAGAACAGGATGCGGTGCGGCCGGGGACGGTGATCGGGACGGTGGGCAACACGGGAACCACGGAAAGCTACGGCCTGCACTTCGAGGTTCGAGTAAAAGAATCCGCCAAAAATCCCCTGGATTATTTGAAAAAAGCCTGAGTCCTCGGCAACGATTTGTCCAGTCACGCCTGGAACCAGATACGGGGCGTCCTCCAACCACAGTTGCAACATGCTTCCCGCCGGCACGGAGGCTAACGGGATACCCGGACGCTCGAACAATGTAAGCGCGCCGGATAACTGGGAAGACGTGACATTCAAGTGCACGGCTCCGGCCGGGATTTACGTTGTAAAATAACTCGAAAGTCAAGTTTATAAAGAATTGCTGAAAGAAAATATTGGAAGGATCGACAGATAAATGGAGACAATAATGGAGACAACGGTGGGAAAAATAATGGAGACAACAGCGCCTGTGGTGCGTGCGGCGCGTAAAAATAACCTTTGGCTGACGGAAGAACAGACCGAGAATATGCGCTTTTCCCTGCGGGTCACCCGGACGCTTCACCAGAAGAAAACGCCCTACCAAGACCTTTTGATCGCCGACACACCGGAATATGGGCGCGTCCTGGTTCTCGACGGGGCTATCCAACTGACGGAACGGGACGAATTCTGCTACTCGGAGATGATGGCCCACGTTCCCCTTTGTTCCCACCCGGACCCCAAGCGCGTTCTCATCGTGGGAGGGGGCGACGGCGCAATACTCCGCGAAGTCCTGCGACACCCCTACGTGGAGCGCTGCACGCTGATCGACATCGACCGAGAGGTGATCGAGGCCTCGAAGAAATATCTTCCCTCCGTAGGCTGCGAGCTGGAGAACCCTCGGGCAGACGTGCGATGCATGGACGCTCTTGCCTACATCGAAACCACAAGCGATCGTTTCGACGTGGCCATCGTGGACAGCACCGATCCCGTGGAGTTCGCGGCAGGTCTTTTTCAGGCCCCGTTCTACGCCAACATCAAAAGAATATTGAATCCCCACGGTATTTTAACGGAGTTAACCGAATCCCCCTTCGCCGATACCGCGCTGATGCGCCAGGCCATCGCCGAGATGCGCAAGGTTTTTCCTGTCGTCCGAATGTACTGGGGAGCCGTCCCCACCTATCCCACGGGCATGTGGACCTACGGCGCGGCGTCTCTGGCCCCCGACCCCTCCGCGCCCCTGCGGGAAATTTGGGGAACCCGCTATTACACCCGCGAAATCCACAAGGCGGCCTTCGTCCTGCCGCCGTTTTTGAAAGCCTTGATCTGAAAGCCCTGATATAAAGACGCTTTGGAGGTTTAGGTTTTCACGAGTCGGTGTACAACGACACGTCCGAAGAGACGCTCTGGATCACGTAAACCCGTTCTCCCGGAAAGGCCAAGTTGTACTGTTCCCGCGCAAAGTGGGCGATCCCTTCTGTCGTTTCATAAAAATTGACTTTTTCCCTGTAGTTTTTGATGCTGCGTTTTTTTTCCGACAATTTGGCGGTGCGCTCCGCCACTGCAAGCCTGAGCCGGGCAATTTTTTGAATTTCAAAAAAATATATCGTTCCCACAATGAAGAAAAACAAGGTAGAGATTGCGGCGACGAATATCCAGCGCAGGCGCGGCATGGCTACATTCTTTCCGGCGCGGAAACGCCCAAAAGGGCGAGGCAGCGAACGAGAACGATACGAACGGCCTCCGTCAACATCAGCCGGCCCGCCTCCAGGTGCGGCTCCTCCCCCAAAATGCGGTTGGTGTTGTAGAAAGAGTGAAAATATCCCGCCAATTTAAAGGCGTACAGGGTGATCGTATGCGGCGCCAACTCTTTCGACGCAGCCGCCATTTCCCGGGGAAAGGCCGCAAGGCAGTCCACCAGCTTCCGGGTTTCTTCCCCGGAAAGAACGTCGCCGGAGAGGACGTCGGAAAGTCGAGAGTTGCAAGGTTGAGAATTGCAAAATTGAAAATTGTAAGATTGGGGGTCGTTTCCCTTTCTCTCTTTCATTTCCCTCATGATGCTGCATATGCGGGCGTGGGCATATTGAACGTAAAACACCGGATTGTCGTTGCTCTGCCGCTTGGCCAGCTCCAGGTCGAAGTCCAATTGACTGTCGCTGCGCCGCATCAAGAAGAAATAGCGTGTGGCGTCCACGCCTACCTCGTTCAGCACGTCCCGCAAAGTGATGAACTGCCCCGAACGCGTGGACATGGGGACCTGCTCGCCGCCCCGAACCAGGTTCACGAATTGAATCAGAAGAACGTCCAAATCTTCGGGTTTCCGCCCAATGGCCTCGATCCCGGCCTTCATGCGGGGGACGTAACCATGATGATCCGCTCCCCAAATATCGATGACGCGATCGAACCCCCGGTCGAATTTTTCTTTATGGTAAGCGATATCCGACGCAAAATACGTGGGGGCCCCGTTGTTGCGGATCAGCACCCGGTCTTTCTCGTCCTCGAAATCGGAGGCCTTGAACCACACCGCCCCGTCGGCCTCGAAAGCGTAGTCGCGCTGCTTCAGATGTTCCATGGTCTGGGAAACCAGGTTGCGGGCATAAAGGCTGCTCTCCGGGAACCAGACGTCGAAGTTCACGCCGAAATCCTCCAGGTCGTCTCGAATGCCCTTCAGGATAACGTCGCCCGCGAAGCGTTTGAACCACGGCAGGCTCTCCGTCAGGGGCATCGACAGGAAGCGATCTCCCTCGATCTTGATGGCGTCTCTTGCCAGGTCGTAAATATAGTCTCCCTTATATCCATTTTCAGGGAAAGGCGCCAGGTCGGCATGTCCCTGAAGCTCGAAATAACGGGACTGAGTCGAACGCCCCAGAATTTCCATTTGCAGCCCCGCGTCGTTGATGTAGTACTCCCGTTCCACCTTCCAGCCGGTGAAGGCGAGGAGGTTCGCCAAGACGTCCCCCACGGCGGCGCCGCGTCCGTGGCCGATATGCAGGGGGCCCGTGGGGTTGGCGCTGACGAACTCGATCTGTACCCTGCGCTGCGCCCCTAAGTCAGAGGCTCCGTAGGCGTCTCCCGCGGTCAGGACGTCACAGACCACGTTCTGCAGCCATTTTTTCGACAGAAAAAAATTGATGAACCCCGGGCCGGCGATCTCGATTTTTTCGATCAAATCGTTTTGCATATTGTTCTGTATATCCTTCAGCTCCGCGACGAGTTCCGCCGCAAGCTCGCGAGGGGGCAGCCCCAGAGACTTTGCCTGCTGCATGGCCACGCCGGTGGCCCGATCTCCCTGGCCCTCCCTCTTGGGCCGTTCGATGTCCACGGACAACCCTTCGGGCACGGATTTGGCTCTCTTCGCGGCCACTCTCTCGAAGGCCTTCGACACCGCGTTCTGCAAATAAACTTCAATGTGCGAACTCTCGATTTCTGAACTCTTGATTCCTGTCTCTGAATTTGCAATTTTTGAATTTACGATTTCTGAATTTACAGCTTCTGAATTCGAAATGCGAGGCAAACGAACCCCTCCCAATAGGTGAATTTTCTATTTCGTCTTCAACTGGACGGGCAGATGGCGAACCATGAAAGCCTGCCAGTTCTGAAGAACGGCGCTGAGGTCGGCGGCGTTCTCGTCCGCGATAACGGTCTCTCCCACCGTCATGCGTGCTTCTGCCGTCAACACCTTCTTTTTGCTGAGTTTATAGGACTCGGTGAATTTGATTTTCCCCCTGTTGCGCCCTGTCGGCGTGGGCAGTATCACGTTGGCGGTGGAATCCGGCAAGGCCAAATCGAAGCGGGCCTCCATGATAAACGGGAAACGCAGCGTATAAGGGAAAGGCCCCGAACTCAAGCTCTTGAACCAACTGGGGATCAGCGAAGGCACGGTCACGAGAAAGTTGTGGCCCTCCGGGCTTTTGATGATCTGGGTCTCCGTGAGAACCATCCGAACCTCGTGTTCACTGCCGGAGTCCTTGAATGTCACGTCGCGGTAACGGGGAAGCCGGGGGAACAGATCTTTCACCAAAGACGCCAAAGCCTCCTCCGTAGGGTCCGACGGCAGCAGGAAACGACGCCACGCGTTGCGCTCCACAATCCGAAGGGTGCCGCTCATGATGCCGTCCTTGTCCAGCGTCAAGTTGAAATTCAGGCTCAATCGATTGGCGGAAGCGCTGGAGTCCGAGATTTTGCGCTCTTCCAGACCTCCGTCAGGGGTGATTCCGTAGATTTTTCGTCCCCACAGAGACACGGAATTTTCCCTCATACGCGGCGCCTGTTCCAGGGTGTAATAAAAAGCCCCTTTTTTCGGGTCTGTCCCTGAAATTTCCAAAACCGGGGCTACGGCCATGGCGGAGCAGGCAGGCTTGTCGGCCGCGGGGGGATAAGCCAGCCGCCAAAAGAGGCGAACTCCCCTGTTCTTCAGCCAATCATGCGCCAGCAACAACTTCTCCCAGCGGGTCCAGGGGGCTTGCTCTGGAATTTTCCGCGACGCGCCGTCAGGCAAAATAAGTTCCGGCTGCTCATAGAGCCACTTCAAAAAGTTTTCCAGGGCTTTTCCTTCGATGGGGTGTTGTTTCCCCATCAGTTTTTCCGCCTCGGAGGGAGGTTTTGGGATAGAGGCCGTCTCCAGGGTTTTGATGGACCGCGCCGCGGCTTCTCTGCCTTCTCTGGAGCTGAACGCCACGTAACGGCGCGGCTCGTCCCGTAAAGGGAAGGGGAGGTCCGCCGTGGTGTTGATCACCGTCCATTCGTAAATCATGCGACTATCCACGTTGCTTGCCTTGGGAGCGGCGTCCGTGTTGGAGCTGTAATAAAAAGAGTGTCCCGCGGGCACCGTCACCTGCACCGCGCTCTCCCACACCGGGAGGGTCTCGCTGAGCCAGACCAGGTCCTCCACGGAAAGCCTTTCGGGGAAAAGCTCTCTGTAAGAAACCACCAGAATGAACTCCTCGGGCAGGTGGGTAAAGGCGGCGGACCACATGTCCCCTTTTTGAGTTTCTTCCGCGCTCATGATTTTTTCGCCGCTGCGGGGGGAGTAGACCGAGGCCTCCAGGATCTCCGCCTCGCCGCCCTGGGGCACCGGGACGTTCCACAGCAGCCATCGGGAATCCACGCCTTTCCGGCCTAAAAGAATCCACAAACTTTTGCGCTCGATGCCCCCATGAAGGCCCATCCCGTAGTCGATCCGCTTCAGCCATATCACGCCGTCGGAGCCCGGATAAGTCGAAAAATCCGGGTTCAACTGGATCATGGAGAGGATGTCGTAGGTAAAATCGGAATCGTCCGATTCCTCGGCAACGGCCTGCGGACAGAAGAAAATAGAAAGAGAAAACAAAAAAGAAAAGAAAAGGGCGAAAAATAACCCTCCCAACAGGGTCAGCCGGCGGTCCGCATTTCCTCGCTCTCGCGCCAGAACCCTTTTTATCGGATGTTTCATTCTTTGCCCTCCCTCTTGACTTTCTGATTATTATCTTTCAAATAATTATCTCTCAAATTTATTATCTTTCAAATTATTATCTTTCAAATTATTATCTTTCAATAACAGAAAATCAGCGGTCTCTATATGTTTCTTCCGCAGCAATGTTTGTATTTTTTCCCGCTGCCGCAGGGGCAGGGGTCGTTGCGCCCTATTCTCACGGTCTTCTTGATGGGCTCCAGCTTTCCCTCGCCTGCCTGTGACCGCGGCTCACCCAGCCTCGGGTCGTCCTCTGCCCCGGGACGCGGCTGAAAGGAAACGGAAAGATTCCGCCCTTCCGACACCTTGCGCTCGCGGCGCTTTCCATCCTCCGAAATGACCCGGACCCGGAAAAACTGCTCCGTGAAGGACTCCCGTACCTGCGTCATCATCTCCTGGAAAAGATTGTAGGATTCGAATTGGTACTCCAGCAGGGGGTCTTTCTGTCCGATGGCCCGCAGGCCGATACCGCGCCGCAGCTCGTCCATGCCCAACAGATGGTTGCGCCAAGCGTCGTCCAGGGTATTCAG
This sequence comes from Synergistaceae bacterium, assembly GCA_031277095.1. GTDB lineage: Bacteria > Synergistota > Synergistia > Synergistales > Aminobacteriaceae > JAISLU01. The sequence continues at coordinate 5,257 of JAISLU010000111.1, read as the reverse complement.
CACCACGTAGCGAAGCAGCCCCTGTGCCACATCGGGGGTAAAATCGAGAATCTTCTGGGTGTAACGTTTTTCCACCGCCTCGACGATCTCGTCTCGAAGGGCCTCCATACCGGCTCGGCTGTCCAATCGGGCGACGATTTCCTCGCTGCCGGGGCCGAAGATGGCCCTCACTCGGGATGCGGCCCGCTCCGGGTCGGGCTCGCCCTCCTCGGGAAAATAGCGGTCCAAAATTTCCTCGAAGACCCCCTGGATGATCCCCCATCCGTATGCCACAATATCCTCTTCCTGAAGGATCGTGTGCCTTTCGATATATACGGCCTCCCGCTGGTGGTTCATCACGTTGTCGTAGGCCAGAAGCTGTTTGCGGATATCGAAGTGCATCTGCTCGACCTTGTGCTGCGAGGACTCGATGACTTTCGTCAGCATCGAGGACTCGATGGCCTCTCCATCCACCATCCCCAGCTTGCCCATGAGGCTCTGGATGCGCTCGGAACCGAAAAGGCGCAGAAGATCGTCCTCCAGGGACAGATAAAAACGGCTCTCTCCCGGGTCGCCCTGACGCCCGGCGCGGCCTCGGAGCTGGTTGTCGATGCGCCGCGCCTCGTGCCGCTCCGTGCCGATAATGGTCAGCCCGCCCAGGGCGACCACCTTGTCGTGTTCTTCCTGGCATTGAACGCGAAAAAGCCTCAGCCCCGCCTCGTAGGCGCTCTTGATCCGGGAAAAAGCCTCCTGCAGAAATTCGGAGTAGGGCCCGGCGGCCTCTTTGGAGTTTGATCCGGTCAGCCGACGGTCCCGCAGGTAGTTTCTCGTCAGGTCCTCCGGCAAAACATTCGTGTATTGGACGAAGTAGTTGTAAACGTCGTCCTGCTCCAGGGCCTTGATCTTCCAATCTATGGCGGGGCGCTCGGCCAGGAGCTTTTCTTTCGCCAAAAACTCGGGATTTCCTCCCAGCATGATGTCCGTTCCCCGTCCCGCCATGTTCGTGGCCACGGTCACGGCCCCTAAATGCCCCGCCTGAGCTATGATGTGGGCTTCTTTTTCGTGATGTTTGGCATTGAGTACCCGATGAGGCACTTTGCGCGCCTTCAGGAGCTTGCTGACCCGTTCGGAATTTTCGATGGAGGTGGTGCCCACCAAAACGGGCTGTCCGCGGCTGTTGCGTTCTTGAACTTCGTCGGCCACCGCGTTGAATTTTTCCAAAACCGTGCCGTAAATGACGTCGGCGTTGTCGATGCGGATCATTTTTTTATGCGTGGGGATGGTGACGACCTGCAGCCCGTATATTTCCCTGAACTCCTCCGACTCGGTCACGGCCGTCCCCGTCATGCCCGCCAGCTTGCTGTACATCCTGAAATAGTTTTGCAAAGTGATGGTGGCCAGAGTCTGGCTTTCGCGCCCCACCCTGACGCGCTCTTTCGCCTCGATGGCCTGGTGCAGGCCGTCGGAGTAGCGCCGTCCCAGCATCAACCGGCCCGTGAATTCGTCGACGATGACAATCTCTCCGTTGTTGACCACGTAGTCCACGTCACGCTGGAAAAGCCGGTGGGCTTTCAACGCCTGAACAATCCGGTGGGCCAATTCCGACTTCGCGGCGTCGGAAAAAAGGTTGGGTATCTTCATGAGGGTTTCGCACTTCTGAATACCGGCCTCGGTGATGGCGATGTTGCGCTCTTTTTCGTCCGTTTCGTAGTCCGCGCCCTCTTTGAGCTGCCTGGCCGCCCCGTCTGCCCGGAGGTAGAGGTCCACGTTGTCGTCGGAGGGCCCCGAAATAATCAGCGGCGTCCTGGCCTCGTCGATCAAGATCGAGTCCACCTCGTCCACGATGCAGAAAGAGTGGGAACGCTGCACCATCTGATCTTTCTGCATCACCATGTTGTCCCGCAGATAATCGAAGCCGAACTCGCTGTTGGTGCCGTAGGTGATATCCGCGCAATAAGCGTCCCGGCGCTCCTCCATGGGCATGTAGGGATAGATGACCCCCACCGACAGCCCCAGAAAATTGTAAATCGGGGCCATCCAGGCGGCGTCTCGCTTGGCCAGATAGTCGTTGACCGTGATGAGATGCACACCCTGCCCCGCCAGTGCGTTCAAGACCACGGCCAGGGTGGCGACCAAAGTTTTCCCCTCGCCGGTCCGCATTTCCGCGATACGTCCGTCGTGAAGAGCCATTCCGCCGATCAGCTGCACGTCGTAATGGCGCAGTCCGATGGTTCGCCAGGAGGCCTCTCGTACCAACGCGAACACCTCGGGCAGAAGGGCGGAAATCTCCTCTCCCCCCGAGGCCCTTGCCTTCAACTGGGTTCCCCGGGCGCGCAATTCTTCGTCTTTCATCGATTCCATCTCGGGGGTGAAGACGTTCACCTGCTCAACGACGCTCCAGTATTGCTTCAATGCCCGGTCGTTGGGGTCGAGCCCCAGCATCTTTTTTATGCCATCCAACATCTTTCTTCACCTCAAAGACTCGTACTCGAAACATAACGCCTCATTATAGCGCAAGGCGTAACGCTGCCGTCACGTAGTCATCATGTAAAAGAAATGTAAACCTTCGTCAAGGGGTCGCGGGGGCGGGCGAAGAAACGGCCTCTGGTGAAAACCCTGTGCTACAATTCCTCCAGGAATCATGCAGGCCTCGCGGCACGCAATTTGCAGATGAACGGAGAGGAACATTTCTTGATCGAATTTACGAAAGTCCACGGAAACGGGAACGACTTTATCGTGCTTGAAAATTTAAATTCGGGGAATTTCGAGTCGGGAAATCTGAGCTTGGAACGTCGCTATTCGTCCTCCGATCTTTCGCGGTTTGCCCGGCTCCTGTGCCGCAGAAAATTTTCGGTTGGAGCGGATGGGATATTGGTGATCGAGAAGCCTGAGAAGCCCGAGACGGCCGATTTTGCCATGCGTATTTTCAACTCCGACGGCAGCGAGGGGGAAATGTGCGGAAACGGAGCCCGCGCCCTCGCCCGTTATGCCTTCGAAAAAAAATGGGCAGGGGCCTCCATGCGTTTTACGACCCTTGCGGGGTCGATGCAGGCCCGGGTGGATCCTCCTTACGTCGAACTGGACATGGGGGAGCTGAGTCTGGAGGGAGGCGTTTTTGGACGCACCCTGGAGTTTCGCGGCCGGGAGTTTCCCTACGTTTTTCTGACGGCGGGGGTTCCCCACTGTGTGCTTCTGGTGAAGGATTACGACGCCATCGGCGAGTCCTCGAAGATCGAAATCGGGCGGGGGCTCTCCCGGGATTTTGCCCGTTTTCCCAAGGGCAGCAACGTGTCTTTCGCTCAGTTGATTTCGCAAAACGAGGCAAAAGCCGTCACTTACGAAAGGGGCGTCGAGAACTTGACCGAATCCTGCGGTACGGGGAGCGTCGCCGTCGCCGTCGCCTTCGCGATCGTCGAAAACGCAGCCCGAGTCCTCCGCGTCCGCAACCCGGGGGGCGTCAACGAGGTCCGGCTGAACTTCGCCCCCGGCGATAAAACCTGCCATGCCTGGCTCAAAGGCAGAACCGCGTTGGTGGCCGAAGGACAGATCCGCGAAGACGCTTTGTACGAGGAAGATTTTTTGTACGGGGAAGGCTCGATGAAAAAAGACTCTTTGATTCAGGAAAGCTCTTTAAATAAGGAAAGCTCTTTGAGTAGGGAAGGTCCTTTGAATAGGGAAAGCTCTTTGAATAGGAAAGATTTGTCATGAGCGCGAAACATAAACGCATTTTCGCCGGCGCGGCTTTTTTCGCTATGCTGGGGGTTCTGGTTGTCGGAGGGGTCTTCATATACAACATCGGGACATTGATCGAGCTTATAAAAGAACTCACCCACTGGCTGGTGGCCACCATCGGGAAACTGGGTTACGCGGGGATCGTCGCCCTCATGTTCTTGGAGTCCTCTTTTTTTCCGTTTCCCAGCGAGGTGGTGCTGCCCCCGGCGGGGTATCTGGCCTGGAAAGGGGAGATGTCCTTTGCCGCCGTGTTCCTTGCCGGTCTCGCCGGAAGCATTTTGGGGGCTCTTTTTAACTATTGGTTCGCCCTCCAGTTCGGGCGGCCGTTTTTGATCAAGTATGGAAAGTATTTTTTCGTCTCGAAGGAATCCATCGACAAAGCGGAGACCTTTTTCCGACGCCACGGCCACATCAGCACCCTGGTTGGCCGTCTACTGCCCGTCATTCGCCAATACATTTCCCTCCCTGCCGGCATCGTCCGCATGAACCTCGGAACTTTCGTACTCTTCACCTCCATCGGCGCGGGCCTTTGGGCCCTGGTCTTGACGGTTGTCGGCTATTTGCTGGGAGAGCATCAGGATTTGCTGGAGCGTTACTTGCACGTGCTGACCTACAGCAGCATCGCCTGCGCGGTCGTTCTGGCCCTGGGATACCTGTTTTGGCACCGCCGCCTTTCCCGAGAGAAAAGGTCTTGAAGGTCACCTTCTTTGCAGTGTCGGAGGTTGTTCCGCCGCTGTTTCTATTCCGGGATTTTTTGCGTAAGAAAACTGGTTAAAAAAACTGGTTTAAAAAAACTGGCCGGGAGCTACGGATAAATGTGACGTTTGCAGAGGTGCGCGGTGCAGTATAATGAGAACCGGAGTCCAGCAGGGAGCCCGTGAGGAACGAACGGCGCGAGTCGCTGAGGTTCTTTATCAGAAGGGGCTCCGGCTCCTGAAGCTAAACTTTTTCCCATCGCTGGGCTAGACGCAGAGCCAAAGAATCAGCGCCACGATCCAGCACGCAACGGAGGCAATGAGAATAACCTCGGAAGGGTAGTCATTGCCTCTGCGGCTTTTCCAGCGACGTTTCAGCTCACGCATATACATCACCAGATTCCCGCGGGCGAATTTTCCCCTTTAGACGCCTGCCGCTTTTCATTTTCAGCGTCGGGTCACCCTTCTGCTGGTCATGATAACATAACAAATAACGAACATGCGAGAAGAATGGGCAAGTCTGAACTTTGCTGAAATTTTACGGTTTCACCTGATGGCAAGTAGTGTCTTCTTCGCAGGCAAGATGTTGTGTTGTATGATTAGAACCGGAGATCAGCGGTATGCCCTGGCTCACTCCCTTCTGCGGACAGGATGACACAATAAATCGACGTCACCACGACAGCGGCCCCCGCGAGGGGGCCGCTGTTTGTTACGCTGTCGGGTGGGATAGATCCTTCCGGTCAGTTCTCAGACTAATCCTTCTTGCGGAGGAACAGAGGAGCCGCGAGGAGGAGGGCCAGCCCTGCAAATCCCGTGTCGCAGCCGCCGCCGCTGGACTTCTTGGTGGGTGT